>JANPGJ010000546.1:0-57200 GCA_031423955.1 Burkholderiales bacterium | reverse complement strand
CTCCCCCGAGCAGGTCGAACATGTGCTGGGCGACTCACAGACCCGCGTGTTGATCGTCGAGGACGACGAGCAGCTCGACAAGGCGCTGGCCGTGCGCGCGCGCTGCCCGAGCCTCAAGAAAATCGTAGTGATGGAAACCGAAGGCCTGCGCGGCCTGGCCGATCCGATGGTGACAAGCTTTGCCGACTTCATCGCGCGAGGTCGGCAACTCGCGACCGAGCACGGGGCCGATTTCGATGCGGCTATCGAGCGCGGCCTTCCCGAGGACATCGCCTTCCTGGTGTACACCTCGGGCACCACCGGCGCGCCCAAGGGCGCCATGATCGCGCAGCGCAACCTGATCTTCCAACTGGGCACCGTGCGCGAATACCTGACTGTCGAGAAAGGCGACAAGACGCTGTCGTTCCTGCCGCTGTGCCACATCGCCGAGCGCATGTCCACCGTGTTCAACCAGCTGGCCATCGGCTATATCGTGCACTTCCCCGAAAACAGCGGCACGGTGGCCAACGACATGCGCGAGGTATCGCCGCACATGGTGTTCGCGCCGCCACGCTTTTGGGAGAAGATGTATTCGCAGGTCGAGTTGTTCATGCGCGATGCGATTCCCGCGGCGCGCGCGCTCTACAAGATGGCGCTTGCGGCCGGGATGCTGGCAGCCGAGGCACGCCTGGCGGGCCGGCCTGCGGCAGAATGGGACAGCGTGAAGTTGAAGTTGCTGCGCCGGTTGGCTTTTTCCAATGTGCGCGATTTCCTGGGACTGGCCAACGTGAAAAATGCCATCACCGGCGCGGCGCCGGTGCCACCCGAGCTGCTCAAGTGGTATCTCGCCCTGGGGATCGACCTGATCGAAGGCTTCGGCATGACCGAGAGCACCGGTTTCGTGTGCGCCACGCCGCCCTCGAAGATCAAGGTCGGCTTCGCCGGGCGCTGCGCGCCAGGGGTGGAAATCCGCCTCGGCAAAGACGACGAAATCCTGGTGCGCGGCGGCAATGTTTTCGCCGGCTACTGGAATGCACCCGCCAAGACCGCCGAGACCATCGATGCCGATGGCTGGCTGCATACCGGTGATTGCGGCGAGATCGACGCCGACGGCTACCTGGCGATCCGCGACCGCATCAAGGACATCATCATCACCTCGGGCGGCAAGAACATCACGCCCTCGAACATCGAGAGCCAGCTCAAGTTCAGTCCCTACATCTCGGATGCGGTGGTGATCGGCGAGTCGCGCCACTACCTGACCTGCCTGATCATGATCGACCAGGAGAATGTGGCCAGCTTCGCGCAGGATGCGGCTGTGCCATTCACCGATTTCGCCAGCCTGACCCGAGCACCTGAAGTCGTGCGCCTGATCGGCGCCGAGATCGAAGCGGTGAACCAGCGTCTGGCCAGGGTCGAGCAGGTAAAGACCTTTCGCATCCTGGCGCAACTGCTGACGCCTGAGGATGAGGAACTTACACCCACCATGAAGCTCAAACGCCGGGTGGTGGCGACCAAATACGCGGCGCTGGTCGAGGAGATGTATCGGTAGAAGGCCTGAACGTGAAGCCGGTCATGCGACGGTTTAAGATAGTCCACCAACGATGTTCAAAAGGAGACAAGGCATGAAACTCAAACACCTGCTGGTCGCGGCCTGCCTCACCGCATTCGCGGCCCTGCAACCGGCGCAGGCGCAGCGCGTGACCGATACCGAGATCGTGCTCGGCAGCCATCTGGACCTCTCCGGGCCGACCGCGGCCGGCATGCCGATGCTGCGCAACGCCATGCAGATGCGCATCGACGAGGCCAATGATGCCGGCGGCGTGAACGGCCGCAAGCTCAAACTGGTCGTCGAAGACAATGCCCTGCAGCCGCAACAGGCGGTGCGCGCGGTGCAAAAATTCATCAACCAGGATCGGGTGTTCGCGATCATCAATTCCTTCGGCTCCGGGCCGAATGCAGCGGTGGTCAAGGCGGCCACCGATGCCGGTGTCGTGTACTACGCGCCGTGGGGCGCTTCTGCCGTATTCCGGCAGATTTCCGGCAACTCGCCGCTGCTGATCACCACCGTGCAAAACTACGACACCACCACCGCCACGGGCCTGTCGTGGGCGCTCAAGAACTGGGGGTCGAAAAAGGTCGGTTTCATTTTCCAGGAAGGCCCGTTCGGCGACCTGGTGCGGCGCGGCGTCAAGACCGCGCTCGATGCGCACGGCCTGCAATTGGCGGCTGAGGCCGGCTACAAGCCCGGCGATATCGATTTCGCCTCGCAGGTGGCGCGCATGAAGGCCGGCGGGGTTGACCTGATCATCGCCGCCACCGTGGTGCGCGAGACCGTTGGCGTGATGAGTGAAGTCAAGAAGCTGGCCTGGAATGATGTCAAGGTGCTGACCGTGATCCCGGGTCGCAGCACGATCGTGGCCCTGCTGGGCAAGAACGCGGTCGAAGGCCTGTACGGCATCGGCGGCTGGAAACTCAACTACGCTGACAGCGCGCCGCCCGAAGCCAAAAAGGTGATGGACGCCTACAAGAAGAAATTCAATGTCGACCCCGACGAGAATGCGCTCAATGCCTATTCCTACACCGACTGGTTCATCAAGGGCCTGACCGCTGCCGGCCGCAACCTGACTGCGGAGGGCTTCGTCAAGGCGATCTCGACGATTTCACAGGAAGACTTCACCACCTACGGCAAGATGAGTTTCACCGGCAATCACGCCGGCCCGGAAATGGTGGAGATCGATCAGGTCAAAGGCGGGCGCTGGGTCTCGCTGACCAAGCCGATGACCGGGGTGATCAAGTAGGCGAGAGGGCGATTTGCTCCAGCCGCCGGATCGCCGCGACCGGCCGGTCGGGCGCCGGCCTTGCGGTGACGAGGCACAGCGCTGGGTGCGCGTCATGAGCGACGCGCGGCGTCGACGTATCGTGCAGCGGCCGCGCCATCAGTCGAGCTTGACCCCGGTAGCCCGAATGATCTCGCCCCAGCGCACCGTTTCCTCGCGCACGAACACCGCGGACTGCTCCGGCGTCATGGTCTCGGCGAAGCCTGCCATCTCGGCCACCCGAGCGCGCACCTCGGGGCTGCCCATGATCCGGCGGATCTCCTCGCCCAGGCGCTGGCGCAGCGGTACAGGCAGGCCGGCCGGCGCCACCATGCACAGCCAGCCTTCGGTGGTCATGTTCGGATAGCCGGATTCGGCGATCGTCGGCACGTTGGGCAGCGAAGGCAAGCGCTCCGCGCTGCTGATACCCAAGGCGCGCATCTGCCCGGAACGCACGAACGGCACCGCGACGCCGGTGACCTCGAACAGCACCGGCACATGCTTGCCCAGCAACAGCGACGCGGCCTGGCCGCTGCCCTTGTTGGGCACATGGGTGAAATTGCCACCGCTGGCGCGTGCGAAGATCTCGCCGGTCAGGTGCTGCATCGACCCGGCGCCTGGCGATGCGAAGTCCAGGCCGCGCGAACTCGCGCGGGAGGCCTGCACCAGATCCTTGAGCGTCATGTAGGGCGAGGCCGCATCGACCAGCACCAGGTATGGCCCGCGATACACCACTGACAGAATCGTGAAGCCGGCCGCTGGATCGTACGCCAGCTTCGAATACAGGGCCGGGTTGAGCGAGAGTGGGCCGATGGATGACAGGCCGATGGTGTAGCCATCCGGCGCCGCCTTGGCGATCGCGGTCATGCCGACGCCGCCGCTGGCGCCCGGCCGGTTCTCCACCACCACCGCCTGCCCGAGCGAACGCGCCAGCCGATCGCCGATCAGGCGCGCCACCGAGTCGGTCACATTGCCGGCGGCGAACGGCACTACCAGCGTCAGCGGCCGGTTGGGATAGCCTTCCTGCGCGTTGGCTGTGCCGGTCGTCAGCCCGGCGGCTGCCGCCACCCCAAGCGCGCCCGCGACCAGCCTGAAGAGCGCGCGCACCGCGGCGCCGCGTGGGACCATGGCCGGGCACTCAGACCGGCTTGTCGCCGGCGATGGTGACGCGCTGCCCGTAGCGCTTTTGCGGGTGGTAGTCCCACATCGCCTGGTGCTGTGCGCAGCGGTTGTCCCAGAAGGCGATGGAGCCGGGGCGCCACTTGAAGCGGCACTTGAAATCGTCGCGCGCGGAATGGCGATACAGCATGTCGAGGATGGCGTCACTTTCGTGCCTGGAGACGCCGCTGATGTGCGAGGTGAAATTGGGATTGACGTACAGCGCGCAGCGCCCGGTGACCGGGTGGGTGCGCACCATCGGATGCTCGGAGCGCGGGTAGTCGCGGTGTTCGGTGCGCCCCTGGCGCAAGCGGTAGACCCGCTCGCCGTCGTGCACCGCCGCCAGGCCGTCGATCATGCGGCGCACCGGTTCGGACAGGGTCTCGTAGGCCCGGTACATGCTGGAAAACAGCGTATCGCCGCCGCCGTTCTCGGGCACCCGGTGCATGTAGAGGATGGAACCCATCGGCGGCTCGGGATCGCAGGTCACGTCGGCATGCCAGACCTCGCCAGCGATGTATTTGGAATTCTCGTCGGCCGATATCTCGATGACTTCCGGATGCTCCTTCATCCCGACCACCGGATGCACATGCAAGAGGCCGAAATAGCGGCCGAAGGCCTTGTGCTGATCGGTGGTGAGTTTCTGTTCACGGAAGAAGATCACCAGGTGCTGCGCCAACGCATGCGAGATCTCGTGCACCTGCTGCGCGGAAAGCGGTTGCGCCACATCGATGCCGGAGAGTTCCGCGCCGATGGTTGGCGTCAGTGGTTCGACCCGAATGGTTTCGTACTTGATGGGCTCCAGTTTCATCGTCGTCTCCATTCCCGTTTTCGCCGCGCGCATAGCCCGGCGTCCTGTGCATGATAGCGCCATCGCGCAGCCCGAGGCCAGGAAGTTGACGGACGCCTGCAAGAACCGAATGTGCGGTGATGTCAATGGACCCGAAGATCGGTGATTTCTCCAGGGCTGACGTGCTGGTGGAGGGCAAGACGATCCTGGCGGTCGGGCCGAACCTGCAGGCAGGCGGTGCCGACGAGATCGATGTGCGTGGCCGCATCGTCATGCAGGGCTTCATCGACACCCACCACCACCAGTTCGAAACGGCGCTGCGCGGCTTTCTTGCCGACGACAAGATGAACATGCGGCATGGCATGGCGCCGATCCTCAAGATGCAAAGCCTGGGGATCGAGCCGTCGCTGAGCACCGACGTGGCGCCTGTCCTGCACCTGCTCGAAGGCGGAGCGCGCGGCAATGCATCCACCGCGCGGGTCACTCTCGCTCTTGCAAAGCCGTACCGGAGTACGGCCGCGCTCCTGCCCAGGCCTTACTTCTTCGTGCCGAGGTGTTTGTCGAAGAATCGCGCGATCTCGTCGAACGCTTCCTTGGTTTCCGGTGCGCCGACATCGCGGTAATACTGCGCATGCGACTGACCTTCGAAGACTTGCAGCGTCGCTTCGACCCCGGCCTGACGCAGCTTGCGATGCACCCGCACGGTATTCGACAAGAGCAGGTCGCGGGTCCCGGAGGTGAGGATCGCTGGTGGAAAACCACGCATGTCGCCATACACCGGCGACAGCAGCGGGTCCTTGAGATCGCGCCCGTTGGTGTAGAGAGCGGCGCGCTTGTCGCAGCTCGCGCCGTACGCGACCAATACGTTGTCGAGCATCGCATTGGTCTGGAAGGTGTCACCGGCACCGGTCAGGTCCGACATCGGCGTGCCGGGTGCGATCGCGCCTGGCAACGGCAGCTTGTCGCGCTTGGCGCGCAGCACCATCGCCAGGGTCAGGTTGCCGCCGGCTGAGGAGCCGAAGATCGCCATGTTCGCAGGCTTCGCCATTTTCGTGGCGGCCTTCCACACCTTCATCGCGTCGTCGAGCCCGGCCGGATACGGATGGTCCGGCGGCATGCGGTAGTCCACCGAGATCACCTTGAATTTTCCAAACCCGGCCATGTAAATCGCTTCAGCGGTTCCGGACTCGCCGGGGAAGCTGACGAAGCAGCCGCCATGCACATGCACCAGCAGCCGGTTGCGATTTCGTGGCGCAATCACCGCCGGCGTCAGCACATAAGCCTGCACGCCGTCGATGGTCATCGGCTCGACCTTGACGCCGAGTGCTTCGCGCAGGGCCGGCAGCCCTTTCATGGTCGCGTCGTAGCCCGCCTTGACCTGTTCTTTCCAGCCTTCAGGTGTGGTCGGAATCACATTCCAGGTCGGGGTCAGCGGCGCTGCGATCAGCTTCTGCATCTGCGGGCTGACGGTATCCGGGATCGGCACCGACCTGGCGGGTAACTCACGTGGCGCCGGCGTTTGCGCAATGGCATGCGCCGCACACAGCGCGAACGCGGCGACGAAACAAGCTTGAAGAATTTTCATGATGTTGCCCTCGTTGTTTTGTTTGGAAGTGCGCTGATGCCACTCGTCGATCTGCCGGTCACCGCGGCCACCGTGATCAAGCGACTACTCGATCACCTCGTCGGCGCGCACCAGGATGGCCGGCGGAATCTTGATGCCGATTGCCTTGGCGGCTTTCAAGTTGACGACCAGTTCAAAATGGGTCGGTTGTTCGATCGGCAGATCGCCCGGCTTCGCGCCCTTGAGAATCTTGGAAATATAGACCGCCAACCCGCGGTACACGATCGGGAGGTTCGGCCCATACGACAGCAGGCCGCCGTTGTCCGTAAATGTCCGGAATGGCGAGATGGCGGGCAGGCGATGCGTGGCCAGAAATTCGGCAATTGCCTTGCCGGATTGGTTGATCAAAGGGGAACCCAACTGCACGAGCGCTTCGGGCTTTTCTTTCAGGCCGGCATTGAGCGCACTCTGAATCCCGGCCGCATCGCGAAATTCGAGGATCTGAAGACTGACCCCCATCGTTTTCGCCGCGGCCGTGATGGCGGCAATCTGGTACGGGCCGGTACTGGTGTCGCGCAGCACCGCGATGCGTCGTGCGCCCGGCACGATTTCCTTCACCATTTGCAGCCACTTGCCCGCCAGGTCGGCGTGATTGAGAAACAGTCCGGTTAAGTTTCCGCCCGGCTTCCCCAGACTGGTGGCCAGGCCGCCGGCGACCGGATCGGTTTCAAGGTCCTGCGCGACGATGGGCAGATTCCGGGTTGCCGCCGCTGCCGCCCTCACCGCAGGTGGCGCAACCGCCACGATGATGTCGACCTTTTGCAAAACCAGTTCCTGCGCAAGACCCAAGAGCGCGTCTGGCTTTCCCTGCGCCCAGCGTTCTTCGATCCTGATGGTTTCGCCTTCGATGTAGCCATTGGCGCGCAGCCCGGCCCGCAATCCTTCAAATGCCGAGCTGGGGCCGGTGACGGCCCCTCTGGTTCCGGGATTGAGCCAACCGATGACCGGTATTTTCCGCGCCTGCTGTGCGCGCGTTGCAAGCGGCGCGGCGCCAAGCGCGGCCAAGGCAAGTACGGTGTCACGTCGGTTCATCGGGTCCTTTGCGGGCGAAGCGACAATGCGAAAGCGCCGTCCAACGCAGGGTGCGTAGGTGCGCCGCCCGCTATTCCCAAAGCCGCTCAGGCAGCGGCAATCCCGCCAGGTCGGCGGCGGATAAGCGCCCTTCGGGTTCGATGCCAAAGCGTTCGAGCACCGCAACCAACTGGCGTGCGTGTTGCGCGCAATGCCAGGTCGAGCGCTCGAACAGCAGGTGCAGCGGATGCACGCCGAAGAACGTGGTCAACGGCTGCGTGCAACTGCGGTCGGGCAGGTGGTCCCACCAGCCTTGCAACCTGGCGATGACGCCTTCGCCATAGGCGGCGATCTGCTCGCTGTCGAAGCTCATGCCGTCGGCGGTTTCCGCCTTGGCTTGCAGGGCGGTGTATTCGACGCCGTCTACCGCGGCCTCGAGAAACGCTTCGGCGATGCGAAACACGTGATGGCCGATCATGCGGATCGAGCGGTCGCGATTGTCGATCACCCGCTCGTCAATCCGTGCCGCCGGCATCTGGCGGATATAGCGTTGTACCGCGCGCAACACCAGCAGCCATTTGACGATCAACTGGTCAGGGGGCAGGCGGACATGGCCGGTGCCTTCAAGCCCGACGAATTTCGCCACATCTTCCAGGTTTTGTGCGAAGACGAACTTGCCGCCCTGCGCCACCACCGGAACGTTGCGCACGCCCAGGGCGAGCAGCTTCTCGCGCCCGCCAATGTCGTTCAACACGTCAATGGCGACGAAATCGATGCTCTTCTGCGAAAGAAACTCTTTCGTTCGGAGGCAGCTACTTCACCCAGGCTGGGTGTAGAGGATGAATTTTTCGGCGACGGCGGCCATGCTGCATTCTGCTGTTGTGTTCGTTGGCTGGAGGTGCGCAGGCTACTTTGTTGATCGCGCCCCGTCAAGCAGCCGCGGCAGGCAGTTACGCGCTGCGGGCCAGCCGAAGGATGTCGGCATGGCTGCTTTTTTTGTCATAGGTCGTGGCCTGCGCTGCCGGACTGCGCATTGCATCATCCCTTCGTTGGCGACCATCCGTATGCCTTGGCGCAGGCACCGCCCATCAGCATGGCGCGCTCATTGTCGCTCAGGCGTTCGGTCATGCGGAAAGGCGTGACGGCGTCTTCGTAGTTGACCACCGCGAAGGCGCGGGTCCAGTCGGTGCCCCACAGGCAGCGCTCAAAGCCCCAGGCGTCGAAGACGCGCGCGAGCGGATCCCAGATGTCGTTGAAGGGATAGGGTTCGCGCGACAAGGTGCAGGCGCCGCTGACCTTGATCACCGCGTTCGGGCGTTTGGCGAGCGAGAGCACCTTGGGCAGGTCGGCCCAGGGTTCGGCCGGCGCCGGCGGGGTGCGCGGCTGCAGGATGCCCAGGTGGTCGACGATGAAGCGGGTGTCGGGGTGACGGTCGATCAGCGCGGTGCCGGCATCGAGGTTGTCCCAGCACAGGATGTTGACCGGGAAGTCGTGTCGAATGGCCGCGCGCAGGATACGGTCAAGGCCCGGGTGATCTGGCGCCAGGCCCGATTCCCTTGGCATCATGATGCGGATACCGACCGTGCCCGCGGTCTGCTTCCAGTCGGCGATCATATCCGCCACTGCCGCATTCTCCGGGTCGACCGGCTTGACCAGGCCGAAGCGGCCGGGATGGGCGCGCTGGACTTCCACCGCATAGCTGGCGTTGTAGCGATACTGGGAAAAGGCGGAAATGGCGATCGCGCCGTCTACGCCGACCCGATCCATCGCCGCCACCATTTCGTCACCGGTGACGTGAGCGGGCCAGTTCGGCACCGTACTCCAGGGGCGGCGTGGTGTGTTCGCCTCATAGGTGTGGACTTGCGAATCGATGATCGTCATCAGAATGTCTCCCTTGTTTTCGGTGGTTTAATGTTACTGCAATGGCTCGCAATCGCAGCGCCTGTGGTCGACAACTCGCTCGCGGGCAACTCTTTTTTCGGAAACCAGATGCAAACACTGTCCGTGATCAAGGCCTTATTTGGGGCAATCGCCATGCTTGCCGCCCCGCTCGCAGCCGCGCAGGAGTGGCCGACCAAGCCGGTGCGCATCGTGGTGCCGTTCGCCGCCGGCGGCACCACCGACATCACCGCGCGAGTCGTCGCCGAACAACTGACGCTGTCGCTCAAGCAGGCGTTCGTGGTCGAGAACCGCGGCGGGGCGGGCGGCAATGTCGGCGCCGCCGAGGTCGCCAAGTCCGCCCATGACGGCTACACCTTCCTGATGGGCACGCCGGGAACCCAGGCGATCAACCAGTTCCTGTATCCGAAGATGCCGTATGACACGGCGAAAGACCTGGTGCCGGTGTCGTTCGTGGTGCGGGTGCCCAACGTGCTGATGGTCCATCCCGGGGTCGGCGTCAAGACCATCGCCGGGTTGATCGCCAAGGCCCGCGCGCGCCCCGGCGCCATGTCCTACGGCACCCCGGGCAACGGCTCGACCGGGCATTTGTCGACTGAACTCTTCAAGAGCCGTGCCGGGATTTTCGTCACCCATATTCCGTATCGCGGCAGCGGGCCGATGTTGCTCGACCTGATCGCCGGGCAGATCGAAATGGCGATCGACAACCTGCCGTCGGCTATTCCGCACATCCGTGCCGGCAAACTGGTCGCGCTCGGTGTCACCAGCGAACAGCGCAATTCGCAACTGCCGGACGTGCCGACCATCGCTTCGGTACTGCCGGGCTACGCCGCCGAATCCTGGTTCGTGCTGGTGGCGCCCGCCGGCACGCCGGCGCCGATCATCAACCGGCTGTCCGCCGAGGTTGATCGCATACTCAAGCGGGGCGAGGTGATCGAGCGCTTCAAGGGTCTTGGCGCGGAGCCGGTGGGCGGCACGCCGGAGCAGCTTGGGCAGTTCATCGGCGCCGAGACCAGGAAGTGGCAGCAGGTGGTCAAGGCGTCCGGGGCCAAAGTCGATTGATGATGCGAGCGGCTGGCGTACCGCCGATCCACGGGTGACCGTGCCATTGCAAACGCGCAGTGGCCGTTGCGTCCATCTCAGGGTGATGCCCGTTGGGGTCGCAAGCATCCTCATGACCAACAGACATTCCGATGTCGATCCGTCAACGAGGGAACCAGGACGTCGAGATTCTCGCCATTCCGCCAGGCCGCCGGCTTGAGGCGCAGGCATCGACAAGCCGGGCGGGTGTGGCATCACTCCCAGGTGCCGCTCTCCTGCAGCAGAACCTTGTCGCCCTGGGAGACGACCAGTTGGCCGCCTTCCCACACGGCGTATTTGACGTTGCCGTTCCTGAAGACGTAGCCGAGAAACCGGCACGGTGTGACCCGGTCGGCGCAGGTCGAGTGCACAGTGCTGCCTTTTAGCGTGATCGACTTGCCGGTCTTGCGGTGGACGCCCGTGTAGGTGACGTTGTCGCACGTCACGTTGCCCTCGGGGCAGCGTTGCTCGATGGTCACCACATACGATTCGGTGGTCAGCTTTTCCACGGCGAGCGCATGGGTGCCGCAGAGGGCGAGGAGGGCGGCAAGGGTTCTGGTCATGGTCGGGTGAAGGTTGCCGGTCTCGGGTCGAATCCGGCGGCGCCGGGCAGGCTGGTCGCGCACGTGCGTCATTGCCGGATAACGGAACGCATTTGAAGAACTGTAGCGACCTGGTCGCAGGGCGCGCCATTGCGCATCGCGATCGACTGCTTGCGGATGGGCCAGTCAGGGTGGACGCTGTGCCGGCGCCACACGCCACGCGCCGGTCCTTGCGTTCGGCATGCGAGCGGCGGCGCGGCGGCATCAATCAGTCTGCGTACCTTGATACCTCGATCAGATTGCCGTCCGGATCGCGGAAATAGACCGAGGTGATGGTACCCAGGGCGCCGCTGCGCGGCCCGGGACCCGCCTCGATGCTGACGCCGCAACGGTTCAGGTGCGCAATCACATCCGGCAGCGGTGTCGCGACAATGAAGCACAGATCCGCGGAACCCGGCTGCGGCCGGCGTGCATGCGGTGCAAGAGGTGTATCCGCAGGGTGCAGGTTGATTTTGGAGTTGCCGAAGCGCAGCGCCCTGCGCGACCCGGCGAACGTGATTGCGTGCATTCCCATCACCGACTCGTAGAAGGCGATCGTGGCGTCGATGTCGGTGACGGTGAGAACGAGGTGATCGAGGTGTTCAACCCGCATTGACGGCTCCTGACGACGCGCGGATGCGCGATGGTCGCATGATCAGCGCATTGCCGGGCGCAAATTGCCGGCTTACCCGCGCCCCTGGCCGTTGCCCAGCACCACCCACTTGACGCTGGTCAGGCCTTCCAGCCCGACCGGGCCGCGGGCATGCAACTTGTCGTTGGAAATGCCGATTTCGGCGCCAAGGCCGTACTCGAAGCCGTCGGCGAAGCGGGTGGAGGCATTGATCATCACCGAGGCGGAATCGACTTCGCGCAAAAAGCGCATGGCGTTGCCGTGATGGCTGGTGATGATCGCGTCGGTATGGCGCGAGCCATACTTTTCGATATGGTCCATCGCGTCGTCGAGACCGGCCACCAGCTTGACCGACAGGATCGGCGCCAGGTATTCGGTCGACCAGTCCGCCTCACTGGCCGGCAACATCGCAGGCACCAGTCGCATCGCGGCGGCGTCGCCGCGCAGTTCGACGCCCTTGGCGGCGTAAACCTTCGCCAGCGGCGGCAGCACGGTCGCCGCGATGGCGGCATGCACCAGCAGGGTTTCCATCGTGTTGCAGGTGCCGTAGCGCTGGGTCTTGGCGTTGTCGGCAACCGCGATCGCCATCGCCGGATCGGCATGCTCATCGATGTAGACATGGCAAATGCCGTCAAGATGCTTGATCATCGGAATCTTCGATTCGCGCATCAGTCGTTCGATCAGGCCCTTGCCGCCGCGCGGCACGATGATGTCGACGTATTCGGTCAGGGTGATCAGTTCGCCGACGGCGGCGCGGTCGGCGGTTGCCACCACCTGCACCGCGTCGGCCGGCAGTCCCGCCTGGCCCAGGCCGGCGCGCACGCATTCGGCGATCGCGCGATTTGAATGCAGCGCTTCGGAGCCGCCGCGCAGGATGCAGGCATTGCCGGACTTCAGGCACAGGCCGGCGGCGTCCGCGGTGACATTCGGGCGTGATTCGTAAATGATGCCGATCACCCCCAGCGGCACCCGCATGCGGCCGACCTGGATGCCGCTCGGGCGGAACTTGAGGTCGGTGATTTCGCCGACCGGGTCGGGCAACTCGGCCATCTGTTCCAGCCCTTGCGCCATGGTTTCAAGCGCGCCGTCCGACAATGTCAGGCGGTCCAGCATGGCTGCATCCAGCCCTTTGCCGCGGCCGGCGTCCAGGTCACGGGCATTTTCGGTTTGCAGGCGAACATGGTCGGCGCGGATTGCCCGGGCGATGGCGATCAAGGCGGCGTTTCTGGAGGCGGTGGAAGCGCGCGCCATGGCGCGCGCGGCGACGCGCGCACGCTGGCCCATGCCACGCATCAGCGCGGGAATGTCGACCGGGGGTTCAAGGACAGCACTCATGGACAGGATTCTAGGTGAAAACGCCGCCGTTCCGGTTCGTTTCCGGCGGCGCAGCCGGCCGGTGGTGCGGTGTACCGGCAGACCGCCATCACGGCAGGCTGGCGGATCGGCGCAATGGCAGGCGGCAACCTGCGCCGGGCCCGCAGTGCGGGCGGCAGCGCCCCGTCACTGCGTCAGGCGGCCAGTCGTGCGCCCAGTCGATAGAACTCTTCCCACACGTCGGTGGACAATTCGCGCGGCCGCAGGCCCTTGATCAGGCGGTCGATCGCCGCCGCGTGCTTGAGCGCCTCGCCGATCCGCCGCGGACTGATGCCGCGCGCGCGCCGCTCATAGCCGGCCAGTCGCGGCCCCTTGCCGAACACCCGCTCGCCGCGCTTGATCCTGGCCAGCGTACGCACGTCATCGGCCATCGCCCACAACACCAGGGGCGGTGCTTCGCCTTCGCCCTTGAGGCCGTCGAGCATGCGCCGCAGTCGCACCAGGTCACCGGCGAGCCAGGCTTCGGACAGCTTGAACACGTCGTAACGGGCGACGTTGAGCACCGCCTCGCGCACGGTCTCCAGCGACAATTTGCCGGGCGCGTTGAGCAGGGCCAGCTTTTGCAGTTCCTGGTGCGCCGCCAGCAGGTTGCCTTCGACCTTCGCAGCGATGAACTCCAGGGTTTCGCGGTCGGCGCTTTGCTGCTGCCGCGCCAGGCGTTCGCCGATCCAGGCAGGGAGGGCCTGGGCGTCGATGGCGCGCGACTCGATCAGCACACCGGCATCGGCCAGCGCCTTGCACCAGGCGGTCTTGAGGGTGCTCCAGTCGCCCGGAAAGGTGATCAGCAGCGCCGCGTCGGCATGCGCCAGGCGGGCCAGTTCCTCGAGCGCGGCGCCGCCATCGCGGCCCGGCTTGCCACCAGGAATGCGCAGATCGATCAGCACGCGGTCGCCGAACAGTGACATGCCGGACAGCTCGCTTCTTGGTCCCGCCCAGTCAAAATACTGGGTGACCGAAAACACCTTGCGATCGGTGAAGCCATGCTTGCGGGCGGCGGCGCGAATGGCGTCGGCGGCTTCGAGCGCGCGCAGGGCTTCATCGCCGGTGACCGCATACAACGCGGCGAAGCCGCGCGCCAATTGTGCCGGCAACTGCTCGGGTGTGATCTGCATGCGCTCTAGCGGGCGGGCGCTGCCTGATCGGGCTTCAGGCGCTGGCTGGCGACCAGCCGGCGCAGAATCTGCTGCACCATGTCGGTCTGCATGTTGTTGAAGATCAGCGATTCCTCGGCTTCCTTGGCCAGCACCTGATTGTCATTGAAAGCGAAGTCGCGTTCAATCAGCAGCGCCGCCGGTTCGATCATATTGCGGCCCTGCTGGTCGGCGATGCGGAAGTTGAACGTGTACTTCAGACGAAATTCGCGCACCCGTCCGGAGCTGGAAAGCGAAAGAATGGTCTTGTTGCGCAACTCGCCGAACGGTATCAGGATCGCTTCCGCGTCTTCGCGCCGGGTGGTGATGCGGGTCTTGGTGCCAGCGCGCAGATTGCGCTTGAGTTCGGCGCCGAGCGGGCTGCTCTCGGGCATATCCACATACAGCGATTCATAGGGCAGGTCGGCGCTGCCGCGCAACTGGAAGCCGCAGCCGCCCGGCAGCAGTGCGGCCAATGCGAGCATGGCCGCGAGCAGCCGGCGGCCGGGAAACCGGCCGCGCCTGCCAGGCGCCGGCGCTGCGGTCGGGGTGCGCATCAGACCACGATGTTGACCAGCCGGCCGGGCACCACCACCACCTTTTTGGGCGGCTTGCCGTCCATGAACTTCAGCGCCGCATCCGAGCCGCCGGCAAGCGCTTCGATCTCGCTGCGCGTGGCGCCGGCCGGTACCGTGACGCTGCCGCGATGCTTGCCGTTGATCTGCAGCACCAGTTCGACCAGGTCCGACTTGAGCGCCTCGGCGTCGACCTTCGGCCACGGCGCATCGAGGATGTCACCCATCGTGCCGGCGAAACCGAGTTCGACCCACAATGCATGGGTGATATGCGGCACCACCGGGTTCAAGGCGCGCAACAGGATCGACAGGCCCTCGCGCACCACCGGCGCCAGCGCCGGGTCGGGCCGGCCGGCGCTGTCGAGCGCATTCAGCATTTTCATCGCGCCCGAAACCACGGTGTTGTACTGGATCCGCGCGATGTCGAAATCGATCTGCTTCAAGGTTGCGTGGACCTCGCGGCGCAACTTCTTCGCCGCATCCGGCAATGTGCCCGGGTCGGGCGCCGCGGCGCCGGCGATGGTGGCGCGCCAGGCATGGGCAAACGCCCACACCCGCTTGAGGAATCGCGACGAGCCTTCGACCCCGGCATCGCTCCACAGCAGCGTGTCTTCCGGCGGCGAGGTGAACATGGTGTAGAGCCGCGCGGTATCGGCGCCATAGCGCTCGATCAGGTCCTGCGGGTCGACACCGTTGTTCTTCGATTTCGACATCGTGCCGATGCCGTTGTAATCGATCGCCAGGCCGTCGCTCTTGCGGGTCGCGCCGGTGATGCGGCCGTCGTCGCCGAAGATGTTTTCAACCTCGTCGGGCCAGAAATATTCAACGCCGCCGTTTTCATTCTTGCGCGAATAGATATGGTTGAGCACCATGCCCTGGCACAGCAGCTTGACGAAGGGCTCGTCGAATTTCAGCAGCCCCATGTCGCGCATCACCTTGGTCCAGAAGCGCGCGTACAGCAGGTGCAGCACGGCATGCTCGATGCCGCCGATGTACTGGTCCATCGGCATCCAGTAGTCGTTGCGCGCATCGACCATGGCGCCGTCGCTGCCGGGCGAGCAGTAGCGCATGAAATACCAGGACGAATCGACAAACGTATCCATGGTGTCGGTTTCGCGCCGCGCCGGTTTGCCGCACTGCGGGCAGGTGACGCCGGCATGA
This sequence comes from Burkholderiales bacterium, assembly GCA_031423955.1. Classification (GTDB taxonomy): domain Bacteria; phylum Pseudomonadota; class Gammaproteobacteria; order Burkholderiales; family JAEUOS01; genus JAEUOS01. The sequence continues at coordinate 41,391 of JANPGJ010000546.1, read as the reverse complement.
AAGCCTTCATGCTTGTGCAGTGGATTGCCGGAACCGTCGGGAATGCAGTCCTCCGGCAGGATCACCGGCAGGTCGCGCTCCGGCACCGGCACCGCGCCGTGTTCGGCACAGTGGATGATCGGGATCGGCGTGCCCCAGTAGCGCTGGCGTGAAATGCCCCAGTCGCGCAGGCGCCAGGTGGTCTTCATTTCGCCCAGTCCCAGTGCCGCAAGATCGGCCGCCACCGCGGCGACCGCCTGTTTCAGGCCCAGGCCGTCGTACTTGCCGCTGGCCGTGCAGGTGCCGGCTTGTTTGTCGGCATACCAGTCATCCCACGCTTCGGTCGAGAAACTCTTGCCCGCCACGTCGATCACCTGGCGGATCGGCAGGCCGTATTTCCTGGCGAACGCGAAATCACGCTCATCGTGTGCCGGCACACCCATCACCGCACCGTCGCCATAGCTCATCAGCACATAATTGCCGACCCACACCGCGACCGGCTCGCCGGTCAGCGGGTGCCTGACCGAGAGGCCGGTCGGCATGCCTGCCTTTTCCTTGACCGCCAGTTCGGCTTCGGTAGTACCGCCCTTCTTGCATTCCTCGATGAATGCGGCAAGTTTCGGATCGCTGGCGGCGGCGTGCGCGGCCAGCGGATGCTCGGACGCAACCGCGCAAAAGGTGACACCCATGATGGTGTCGGCACGGGTGGTGAACACATACATGTGCCCGCCCTGGATCGGCGCGCCGGCGGCGTCGCGGATATCGTGAGGAAACGCAAAGCGCACGCCCTCGCTCTTGCCCAGCCAGTTTTCCTGCATCAACCGCACGCGCTCCGGCCAGCCCGGCAGCTTGGTCAGGGTATGGTCGAGCAATTCCTCGGCATAGTCGGTGATCTTGAAGTAATAACCGGGAATCTCGCGCTTTTCGACCGCGGCACCGGTGCGCCAGCCGCGGCCGTCGATCACCTGTTCGTTGGCCAGCACTGTCTGGTCTACGGGATCCCAGTTGACGATCTGCGTCTTGCGATAGGCGATGCCCTGTTCGAGCATCTTGAGGAACAGCCACTGGTTCCACTTGTAGTATTTCGGGTCGCAGGCCGCCATTTCGCGGCTCCAGTCGATCGCCAGTCCCATCGCCTGCATCTGCTGCTTCATGTAGGCGATGTTTTCGTAGGTCCATTTCGCCGGCGCGACCTTGTTCTTCATCGCCGCGTTTTCCGCCGGCAGTCCGAACGCGTCCCAACCCATCGGCATCAGCACGTTGTAGCCGTTCATCCGCAGATGCCGGTACATCACGTCGTTGATGGTGTAGTTGCGCACATGGCCCATGTGCAACTTGCCCGAGGGGTAGGGCAGCATCGAGCAGGCGTAGTACTTGGGCTTTTCGCCGCCGTCGGCGTTTTTCGCGTGCTCGACCGCAAGATAGGCGCGCGTCGTGTTCCAGTGCGTCTGCGCGGCCTTCTCGATCGCGCTTGGGTTGTATTTTTCTTGCATGACGATGCGCCGGCGGATGCCTTCTTTCAATCAATCGCTGCGGTGACCCCGGACGTTCCCGGATACCGGTGGTGCGTCTGCGGTGAGGTGGCGCGCAAGGCGCCCGGGACAAGCCGAAATTATAGCCGTTGGCCCGCTTTTTCCCTCTGATGCGCGGGGAAATGACCCGGATCCGGATCGAAACGTGCATTTGGTCACGCATCGGCCGCCAAACAGGTGCATCCGTGGCCAGTGACGCCATCGTATAGTCTCTCGCAAGCCACCTTCAATCCGGAGTCATCATGCAAATCAAACCTCTACTGGTCGCCCTTTCCCTGTCATTCGCCGTGTCGACCGCGCTTGCCGCGCCTGCCGCTGTGGTCGAAGGCGTGCAGATGCCGGCCTGGGTCGAGCGCGGCGGGGTCAAGCAACCGCTGGCAGCGGGCATGGAATTGCAGGCCGCCGACCGCGTCAGCACCGGCAGCAATTCGCGCCTCCTGCTGCGCCTGGCCGAGGGCAGCCAGGTCAAGCTGGGCGAAAACGCCCTGATGACCATGGAGCGCCTGGCGCAGCGCCAGGACAACAAGCAAACCTTCCTGCAGGCGGCGATCGACTTGTCGCGCGGGGCCTTCCGCTTCACCACCGACGCCCGCGCCAAGCTGTTGAGCCGGCGCGAGGTCAACATTCGCGTTGCCACCGTCACCGCCGGCATTCGCGGCACCGACCTGTGGGGCAAGTCGGGCGACGACCGTGACATCGTCTGCCTGATCGAGGGCAAGATCGAGGTCCAGCGTGAAGCCGAGCAGCCGATCAACATGGACCAGGCCCTGCAGTTCTATATCGCGCCCAAGGCCAACGGGCGGCCGGACACCAGCAAGCCGGCGCAACTGGCGAGCGTGACCTCGGAGCAACTCACGCAATGGGCAACCGAGACCGAGATTGCCGCCGGCCAGGGCGCGGCGCGGCGCGGTGGCAAGTGGAGAGTCGTGGCGGCAGCCAGCCCGGACCAGGGCGCCGCGCTGGCGGTGTACGACAAGCTGCGCGCCGAAGGCTACGCCGCGTCGATTTTCCCGGCCGGCAGCGCCACCCAACGCAGCTACGAAGTGCGCATCGGCGGCCTGCCGAGTCGCGCCGAGGCCGAAGCGCTGGGCGCACGCATCGAGCCGATCACCGGTACGAAGGGGCGTGCTGCTAGCTGAATCCGCGTCGTCGCTACCAATGCCCCGCCGGCCGCGCGCCCGCGGGGCATTTTTTCGTGCATGCGGTCTGTTGCGTCGCGGCCAGGTTATGGCAAAATGGAACCATTATGGTGTCGTTATGGTTCAACCCTTATGCCAACCACTCTTACCCTCAAGAACATTCCCGACGCCCTGTACGAGCGCTTGAAGACCGCTGCCGGCACGCATCGGCGCAGTCTCAACAATGAAGCCATCGTGCGCCTGGAATCTTCCCTGGCGCGGGACCAGGTTGATCCGGCGGCACGACTGGCGCGTGCGCGCCAACTTCGTGCCGCCCTGCCCGCCGGAACGTTTCGCGCGTCCGATATCGACGCCCACAAGCGTGCAGGCCGTGCATGATCGTGGTCGACACCAATGTGGTCGCCTATTTGTACCTGCCGGGTGACCACACTGCCGCTGCCGAGGCCTTGCACATGCGCGACCCGCACTGGTGCGCCCCATTGCTTTGGCGCAGTGAGTTCCGCAATATCCTGGCCGGTTTTTTGCGCCGCAAGGCGTTGACTTTCGATCAGGCGCTGGCGCTGCAATCAGAGGCCGAAAGTCTGCTCGAAGGTGCGGAATTCGCAGTCGATTCGCGTGCCGTGCTGGAACTGGTACGCGACAGTGATTGTTCCGCCTATGACTGCGAATTTGTCGCCGTGGCGAAATCGCTTGCGCTGGAACTGGTCACGCTGGACAAGAAGTTGCTCAAGGCGTTTCCGCAATTCGCGCGGGCGCTCGTGTGACGAGGCATCGGGCGTACATCGCCAGTCGATTGATGTATCGGTTTGCTGGATCGCCGAGATCCGATGCCACGGAATGTCTGTTAAGGCAATGCAGCTTGGTGCGAGGCAAGGAATCATTGGCCAATTGCAGTCGATTTCCGGTGATCGAATGTAAGATAGGATTCCCCGAAGCCTCTTTCGGCATGCGAATCGCGTTGTGCAAGGTCAGAGCCTTGTTTACCGGTTTCGCGCGTCGTGACAAATGAGACCATCATGAACGCACCCGAACACATCTCGCGCCTGGCCATCAACGGCGAGCGCCTGTGGTCTTCCCTGATGGACATGGCCAAAATCGGCGCTACCCCCAAGGGCGGCGTCAAGCGCATTGCCCTAACGCCGGAAGACAAGGCCGGGCGCGACCAGTTTGTCGCCTGGTGCAAGGCGGCCGGTCTCGCCGTTCGGGTGGACCGGATCGGCAATATCTTCGCCCGCCGCGAAGGGGCCGACCCGGCGGCCGCGCCGGTGATGAGCGGCAGTCATCTCGATACCCAGCCGTCCGGCGGGCGCTTCGACGGCTGCTACGGCGTGATGGCGGCGCTTGAGGTGTGTCGCAGCCTCGATGACCATGGCATTCGTACCCGCGCGCCGATCGAGGTGGCGGTGTGGACCAACGAGGAGGGCTCGCGCTTCACGCCGGTGATGGAGGGTTCGGCGGCGTTCGTCGGCGCGTTCACGCTGGAGCACGCGCGCGCGCAAAAGGACGTCGACGGCATCACCATGGGCGATGCGCTCGACGCCATCGGCTACAACGGCGATGCGCCGCTCGGCACGCCGGTGGCGGCGTATTTCGAGGCGCATATCGAGCAGGGCCCGGTGCTGGAAAATGCCGGCCGGGTGATCGGCGTGGTCACCGGCGGCCTGGGCCAGCGCTGGTTCAACCTGACGGTGACCGGCATGGAGGCGCATGCCGGGCCGACGCCGATGCATCTGCGCCGCGACGCCTTGCAGGGGGCCACCCACATCATGCAGGCGATCGATGCGTTGGGGCGCAGCGGGGTAGACACCCGCGGCACGGTCGGTTATGTGAAGGTGGAGCCGAATTCGCGCAACGTGATCCCGGGCCGGGTGACCTTCAGTGTCGACTTGCGCGCCGGCAACGATGCAGAGTTGGCGCGCCTGGTGGCCGGGATGCACGAAGCGGCCGGGCGCATTTGCCGCGAGCGGAACCTGGAGCTTGCGATCGAGCAGACGGTGTACTACCCGCCGACGCCGTTTGCGGCGGAATGCCGCGAAGCGGTACGCGCCGGCGCCGAGCGTCTGGGTTATTCGCACATGGAACTGGTCAGTGGCGCCGGTCACGATGCGATTTGCCTGACGGCCGTGTGCCCGGCCGGCATGATTTTCGTGCCCTGCAAGGACGGCATCAGCCACAACGAAATCGAGGATGCCAAGCAGGAAGATCTGGCGGCCGGCTGCAACGTGCTGCTGCATGCCATGCTCGAACGTGCCGGAGTGCTGTGATGACCGATCAGGCGCAATTGCGTACCCGGCTCGAAGCTGCGCTCGACGCCAATCGGCAGTGGATGCTGGGCACGCTGCGTGACGTGGTCGAGGCCGAAAGCTTTTCCGGGCATGAACAGGCGGCGCAGACCGAGATGCGTTTTGTGCTCGAAGCCCTGGGTTTCGCGGTGTCCGAAATCGCCACCGACGTGGCGCTGATCCGCGACAGCCCGCTCTATTCGCCGGTGGTCGAGGAGCTCCATGGTTGCCACAATCTGCTGGGCCAACTCAAAGGTGCCGGCGGCGCCGGCCGTTCGCTCCTGATCAGCGGCCATGTCGATGTGGTGCCTACCGGGCACCTGCCGCTCTGGCACAAGCCGCCGTTCGAGACCTACACCAGGGATGGCTGGTTCTACGGGCGTGGTGCCGGCGACATGAAGGGCGGTCTGGTGGCGGCGCTGACCGGCATCAGGGCGCTGGCCGAGGCCGGCTACCGGCCGGCTGCGCCGCTCTGGTTCAACACCGTGGTCGAGGAGGAGTGCACCGGCAACGGCGCGCTGGCAACCGTCTTGTACCTGAAGGCGAACAACATTCACATCGATGCAATGCTCGACCCCGAACCGTTCGGCGAATCGATCATGAGCGGGCAGGTAGGCACGGTGTGGGGTCAATACCACCTGACCGGCCGCCCGGCGCATGCGATGGAGGCGCACAAGGGCCTGAACCCGATCGAAGCGGCGATGCATGTCTGGCAGCAGCTCAAGGCGGTCGAGGCGCGCTGGAATCCGCCGCATGCGCGCCACCCGCTGTTTGGCGACCACCCGCACCCGCTCAACTTCAACCTTGGCAAGATCGCCGGCGGCGAATGGGCCTCGTCGGTGCCGACCACCTGCCGCGTCGATTTCCGCTTCGGCATCTATCCCGGTCGCGATCCGGCCGAAGCCAAGCGCGAGGTCGAGGCGGCGATCCGCGCCGCGGTGGCCAGCCTGCCCGAGCCGCCGCAGTGCACGGTCACCTTCGATGGCTTTCATGCACCAGGATGCGTGGTTGATCTCGAGAGCGCGCCGATGCAGTTGCTGGCGCGCTGCCACACCGCGGTCAACGGCAGCGCGCCGGTGTCGTACGCGGCCACCGGCACCACCGATGTGCGCTTGTTCCAGCTCGGCGCCGGTATTCCGTCGACCTGCTATGGCCCGCGTGCGCAGCGTATCCATGCCCTGGACGAGTGCGTCGAGATCGCCAGCATGCAGCGGGTCGCCCTGGTATATGCCCTGTTCATCGCCGAGTGGTGCGGGCTGCAGCCGGTTTGAATTCGTTCCAACAACACGGGAATCCCGATGAGTGAATCAGCGGAAGGACAAGTCAGCACCGAACTGCGCGGGCGGGTGTTCATCATTCGCATCGACCGGCCGAAAAAGCTGAACGGCTTCACCGTCAAGATGATCCGCGAGCTGGCGGCGGCTTATTCGGCGCTGGAGGACAGCGACGCAGCCTGGGTCGGCTTGCTGTGCGCCGAGGGCGCGCATTTCACTGCCGGCCTGCAGCTTGACCAGCTCGGACCCTACATGGCGCGCGGCGAGTCGGTGTGGCCGGAGAAGCATGTCGATCCGCTCGCGCTGCACAACAACAAGCGCAGCAAGCCGCTGGTGGTCGCGGTGCAGGGCATCACCTTCACCCTCGGCATCGAGCTGATGCTGGCGGCCGACATCGTGGTGGCGGCGCACGACTGCCGCTTCGCGCAACTGGAGGTCAAGCGCGGCATCATGGCCACCGGCGGTGCCACCCTGCGCATGATGGAGCGGGCCGGCTGGGGCAATGCGATGCGCTACCTGCTCACCGGCGACGAATTTGATGCTGCCGCGGCCTTGCGCATGGGTTTCGTGCAGGAAGTGGTGCCGGCCGGCAGCCAGTTCGAACGCGCACTCGAAATCGCCGAACGGATCGCCGCGCAAGCACCGTTGGCGGTGCGCGCCACCATCGCCTCATCACGACTGGCCGCTGAACAGGGGCCGGAGGCGGCGATTGCCGAGTTTCGCGCGGTGCAGGCGCGGCTGGCCAACAGTGCCGACGCCAGGGAAGGTGTAGCCTCGTTTCTCGACAAACGCGCCGCACGATTCGCCGGCGAGTGACGCGCGGGCCGGACTGGCGCACCTATGCCGCCCTGGCCGGCGGCGTGCTGGTGGTTTCCACCGCCTCGATCCTGGTGCGTTTCGCGCAATCACAAGGCGTGCCATCGATTGCGATCGCGGCCTGGCGCCTGACGCTGGCGGCGGTTTTTCTCGCCCCGCTGGTGCTGGCCGGACGGCGGCGCGAACTGGGCGCGCTGTCACGCCGCGACTGGCTGCTGGCGGCGCTGTCGGGCCTCTTTCTGGCGGCGCATTTCGCGACATGGATCGTTTCGCTTGACTACACGTCGGTGGCCAGCAGCGTCGCGCTGGTGACCACCAACCCGGTGTGGATCGCCTTGTTTTCGGTGCTGGTGCTGCGTGAACGGATGCCGGCGGTGCGCGCCCTTGCAGTAGGCCTGTCGCTGGCCGGCAGCGCGGTGGTGTTATGGGCCGATGCCGGTGCCGCTTCCGCAGCGGCTCCCGCCCCGATGCTCGGCAACAGTCTTGCGCTGGCCGGATCACTTGCGGTGTGCGGCTATTTCCTGATCGGCCGACGGCTGCGCGCGCACATGTCGGTGCTGGCCTATATCGGTGTGGTATATGCGGTTGCAGCGCTGTGTCTATTGGTGCTGGCCCTGGCTGCCGGGGTTCGGATGGCGGGCTACAGTTACTTCGCCTGGATCGTGCTGGTGGCGATGGCGCTTGGCCCGCAACTGCTCGGCCATGGCGCTTTCAACTTCGCGCTGAAGCATGTGTCGGCAACCATGATCGCGCTGGCGGTGCTGGGTGAACCGGTCGGGTCGACCGTGCTGGCGTGGTTGATGTTTGGCGAGGCGGTCGGGCCGCTGAAACTGTTCGGCATGGCCCTCTTGCTTGGCGGAATCTTCCTCGCCGCCAGGAGTGAAGGCGACAGACAGGTATTGCCCGGCAAACATGCAGTGACGGGCGACCGTTGATCGTTGCCAACAACATGACACCCTGGGTCCAGGTGGTGACCAGCCCCGGCTTCAGGCCGGCCGGTGCGTCAGCCTTCGGCAAGTCCCGGATGATCAGGTCTTTGAAAATCGGATACCCCGAGGAAGCGCATGCCTTCGCAGCCGTTGTTCGGCATTCCGGTGGTGGTCGGTATGTCGCTCGCGGTCATGGCGATGCGCAAGGTTCGCAGTGCATGCGAGGGCAAGGGCGCGGCGATGATCAAGGTAGTGGCAAGCAGCCGACCAAACATGGGGTTTTTTCCGAAGCGGAGCGGTGTGCATGGCCTTGCAATCCCTGTGCCAGGCACGCGTGCCTGAATCGCGTGCCGACTGGACTGTCGGCGGAATTTACGCGGGCTGCGTTTTGGGGTGGTTCAAAAACCATTTTCCGTTGCCCGCCTGGGAGTAAACTTTCATTTAATCAGATGCTTGCGGCTGTGCAATCGGCTCGCGGCGTGCTTCTTGCCTCATTGGTGCGATCGCGCCCTTTCGGGTGCCGCGGCGGAAAGCCAACTCCCATGACAAAGCAATTCGCCATTCTGCGCACCATTGCGTGCGTGGCGTTCGCCACTGCGGCCAGCGCCGGTTGGACTGCAACCCAGGTGTTGTATGACCCGTCGGTGCCGGGCATCTCAAGCTTCGAGCCGGCTGCCGCCGGTTGGCTAAGCGGTGGCAGCTTTGGTGCGGTGACGGCAAGCGCGAACGCACAAGGAGTGTCGATCACGCAGGTCGGCAACGGCAATACCGTGGGTTATTCGAATTACTCGCCGCTGCTGGCCGTGGTCCTTGGCGCACCGCTGGTGAATCCTGCTTTTCCGTTACTCGACCGGAATACCGGCTACCGCTTCACCTTCGGTCTCGAACTGGCCAGTGAAGGGCATTCCGGCAATCCCAATCGCGCCGGTTTTTCAGTGACCGTGATCAGTGCTGACCCGCTCGTCACCGGGGAGCGCAAAGGGATCGAAATCGGATTTCAGAGCGATCGCATCTTTGCGCAAAACGACGGAGCGAATGGCACCGGCATTTTCACCGCGGGCGAGTTCAACAATAACGCGCAAGCCGTTGCTGCTGGATTCAGCCCGAATCGCTGGAACTTAGACGTGCATGGCGATACCTACTCGCTAAGCCTGGCGGCAACCGGCGCCACGATCCTCAATGGCGCACTGCGTGACTACCGCGGCAGCGGCAAGAACGCTTATTTGACCGAGAATTTCGTGTTTGTCGGCGACAACACCAGCTCTGCCGGCGCGAATTTCAGGTTCAGCTACGCGAGTGTCACGACGCTGGTACCGGAGCCGAATGCGTACGCGATGTTGGTCGCCGGCTTGGTGTTGTTCGGTGTGGTCGCGCGGCGGCGTCGTCGCGCCGCCTTCTAAGGCCGGCAGCCAAGAGCGTTCGCGGCGGTAGCAGCACACGCTACAACCGAGCGCGGCTGCAACGTTCGAACCGGCAGGCGATGTCATGAAACAGGCAGCAGGGCGCGAGGCGACTGGTCACGCCGGCCAAGGCGATGCGCCGGTCGCAATGGTCGGGGTACCTGCCACGATGCTGGACCTAAAAATCATCCCGGGTGCGCTACCAACCGTGCCGGGCCGGCAGCAACGGCAGGACGGTGCGCGTCCGCTGCATCCCGCGCGCAGGCACGCCAGCCCCCGCGCGGACGCTTGTGACGTACTCAGTCCTTGAAGGCCTCGACCTGGATCATCAGCTTGACGTCATCGGCGACTGCCGGGATGAACGCCTTCATGCCGAAATCCGAGCGCTTGATCTGGCCCACCAGATTGCCGCCGCACTGCTCTTTCTTGGTGCGCGGATGCGGGCCGCAATTGAAGTTGGTGACGTTGAGGGTGACCGGCCTGGTCACGCCGAGCAGCGTGAAATCTCCCTCGACGACGGCCGGGTTGTTGCCCTGGAAGGTCATGCGCGTACTCTTGAAGCTCATGGTCGGAAACTGCTCGACATTGAAAAAGTCCTTGCCCTTCATCACCCCTTCCATGAATGCGTGGCCGGTCAGGAACGACGCGGACTGGATGGTGACCTCGACGCTGCCGCTTTTCGCATCTGCATCGAGCACCGCGCGCCCGGCCGCTTTCATGAAGGCGCCGATGTGGTTGGAGAAGAAGTTGTGCATGACCTCGAAGCGCGGAATTGTGTGATCGGGGTCGAGCGTGTAGCTGACCGGCGCCGCTGTGGCGACGCCGGCAAGGGCGCTCAGGGCGAGTGCGGAAAGGGTGGTGCCGAACTTTTTCATGTTGTCTCCGTTTGTGGATGGAACTACTTTTTCAGATAAACCTTGAAGCGCACGGCAACGTCGTTGGCCACCACCGAGGTATCGGCCCACGGTCCGTCGCCGATCTTGTAGTCGTTGCGCTTGAGCGGGACCGCGCCTTCGAGCAGGATGCCGCCGGCGTCAGCCTTCGCGGTAAAGGTCGCCAGGCTGTCGCGCGTGACACCCTTCAAGGTGAATTTCGCCGGTGCCTCGAAGCGGCCGCTGCCCACGGCCCTGGCGCCGGCGACCACAAAGGTCGCCTTCGGGAATTGCTTGGTGTTGAACCAGGAGGCTCCCTGAATGTCGCTGTTCCAGCCGGCGTCGCCGAGGTCGACACTGGTGACATCGACCTCGATGCTGGCCTGCGTCGCTTCCGGCCTGGCGGGATCGAAACTGACCTGTGCGCTGAACTTGCGGAACTTGCCTTCGCCGGGCACGTTTTCCTGCTTGAAACCGAAACTGATCTGGCTTTTCGCCAGGTCAGTGATTTGCGCGGCGGCCGGCAGAACGTTCAGCAGCAGCAGGGTGGCGAGCAAACGGATCATGATTTTCATCGGCGTGACTGGCGGCCGGGGAGCATGCGCTGCATTATGCCGTCGCGGTCGAGAAACTGGTGCTTGAGCGCGGCAGCGACATGCAAGGCCAGCATTGCGGCCAGCGAATAGTTGAGCGTGAGATGAAGGAACTTGAGGCTCGCGGCCAGGTCACGGTCGCGCGCCACGAGATCCGGCAATTGCAGCGCCGCGATGCCGAACGGCACTGTAGGCACGCCGGCGGCCGACGAATAGATCCAGCCGGACAGCGGGATGCCAAGCATCAGCAGGTACAGCATCGCATGGATGGCGCCGGCGGCGGCCCGCTGCCAGCGTGCCACTGAATCCGGCAACGGCGGTGGCGCATGCGTCAGGCGCCATGCCAGGCGCAGCAATGTCAGCGAAAACACCGAAACCCCGATCCACTTGTGGTACGAATACAAGGAGAGCTTTTGCGGGCTGAAGCGCAACTCCACCATGTACAAACCGAGGCCGAAGCCGCAGCACATGAGGAGCGCGATCAGCCAGTGCAACACGATCGCCAGGCCGCTGTAGCGGCTGCCGCCGGACCTCATGCGCCGACCACCGTCGCCGTTCTCCGCCCTTCCTTAACCGTGCGTCAGGCCGACCGCTTCAATGCCGGCCATGCAGATCGCTTCGTCTTCATCGCCAGTGCCGCCGGATGCGCCCGCGGCGCCCAGCACGTTGCCGGAGGCATCCTTGATCAGCACCGCACCGGTCTGCGGCAGGAATTTTCCATGCGCGGTCGCAGCCAGGGTGACGAAGAAATTGGGATTGTCCTTGGCGCGCTGCGCCAGCACGCGGGTGGCGACACCCATGCCGACCGCGGCCCAGGCCTTGCCGGTTGCCACGTCGATGCGGAACATCGAGGCGCCGTCTTCACGCTGGCCGGCCTTGAGATTGCCCGATTCATCGAGCACCACCACACCCATCGGCTTGTAGCCGTTCTTCTTTGACAATGCGAGGGCGGCGGCGATGATGCGGTTGGCCTGGGCGAGGGTAAGGGTGCTCATGCAAAACTCCTGATGTGGATTCGTGAAAGCAACGAAGAATAGCTGATTGCAGCTGCGCCGGACGTGCGGCATGCCCGCCGCGCAGCGGACGATGCCATTGCGCGGCGCGGCCGACGCCAGGTGCGTGCCAGCCTGCCGCTCAGGCCAGCCAGTCCGGCTTGAAGAACGGGGCCGGCATCAGGATCTTGCTTTCCATCGACACCAGGAGCGGCAGGATCTTCGGAATGTAGGCCAGCCAGGTCGGGTCGGCGAACAATTTCGCGCGCCGCGCCGCACGATCGTTCATGTCGGTGTAGGCCCACATGTGGACGATCTGGTTCAGCGGCCCGAGTTCGGTCTGGTAGAAGCCGACCAGGCGGCCGAGAATCGCGGTCTGCACCGCCAGGCCTTCGGCTTCATAGTGCTTGAAGTATTCGCCGATCTTGCCGGGGTGGGTGGTGTAGGTGCGTTGTTCGACGAGCATGAGGATCCTTTGAACGGGTGGAGGGAGGCGTATTGTGCACGGTCGCCAGCCGCGCGGCTGCGCCTCGCGAGCGGTGCCGGGAAATGCATCGTGGTTGCCGGTCCGCCGGCGCTGCGGTGCCGCGGCCGCGCGCGACCGCAGGTCCGCGTTTGTCGCTGCTATAGTCCGGTCATCGTGATCTTCGGGCCATGCCATGAGTGCTGCCAACATCATCATCGCGCCGCAGGACCTCACCAGATTCGTGGCGCGCATCGTGGAAAGCGCCGGCAGCGCGCCGCGTGAAGCCGAACTGGTATCGACCAACCTGGTGCTGGCCAACCTATCGGGCCATGACTCGCCCGGCGTCGGCATGATTCCGCAGTATGTCGAGTTCATCGGCACCGGCGGCCTGAAACCGAACCGGCATGCAAAGGTCAATGGCGAATTCGGTTCGATGCTGATGGTCGACGGCTGCAAGGGTTATGGCCAGGTGATCGGCCATGAAGCGATGAAGATCGGCATCGAGCGCGCAGCGGCCAGCGGGCTGGCACTGGTCGCGCTGCGCGACAGCCACCATATCGGGCGCATCGGCCAATGGGCCGAGGATTGCGCGGCGGCCGGGCTGGTGTCGCTGCACTTCGTCAATGCGCTGTTGCGCCCGCTGGTGGCGCCGTTCGGCGGGGCCGACGCGCGCTTCGCCACCAATCCGTTCTGTTGCGGCATTCCGCGCGCCGGCCAACCACCGGTGATCCTGGATTTCGCCACCAGCCGGGTGGCGCTGGGCAAGGTGCGGGTGGCGATGCAGTCGGAGAAGGAAATGGCGCCCGGCACCCTGATCGACAGCCGTGGCTATCCGACCACCGATCCGCACGTGATGTTCGAAGCGGACGCCGCCGGCAAGCTGGGCGCGATCCTGGCGTTCGGCGAGCACAAGGGATACGGCATGGCCCTGATGTGCGAAATCCTCGCCGGCGCGCTGACCGGCGGCGAGACCCTGCATGCGGCGGCGCCGACCATCGGCATCTACAACAACATGCTGTCGATCATCATTGATCCGGCCCGCTTGGGCAACAACAGCTTCGGGCCGCAGATGGAAGCCTTCATCGACTGGGTGCGCGCGTCGCCGGCGGCGCCCGGCCATGACCGGGTGCGGATTGCCGGCGAACCCGAGCGTGAAATGCGCCAGCGGCGCAGCGGCGGGATCTCGATCGATGTCAATACCTGGCGCGACATGCAGGCGGCGGCCGCTGCTGTCGGCATGGCCGCCGCCGAAGTGGCGAAGTTTGCCGCACACGGGCGCCCGGAATGACGCGGCCGGCGCATCCGCTGCCGGTCCGTCGTCGTATCTGCTGTGACCAATCGAACCATGGACCCCTATGAAAAAACTGCTCGCATCCCTGCTGTTCGCGTTTTCCCTTGCCGCCCAGGCGCAGCCGCTGACCACGGCGCCGCCCGGGATGGCGGTCGCCACCTTCGCCGGCGGCTGCTTCTGGTGCATGGAAGCGCCCTATGACAAGCTCGACGGTGTCGCCTCGACCACCTCCGGCTACATCGGCGGCAAGAAGAAATTCCCGACCTATGAAGAAGTGTCGGCCGGCGTGACCGGCCATACCGAGGCGGTACGGGTGGTGTATGACCCGAAGAAACTCACCTACAAGCAACTGCTCGAGGTGTTCTGGAAAAACATCGATCCGGTGGCGCGTGACCGCCAGTTCTGCGACGGCGGCACGCAATATCGCAGCGGCGTGTTCTGGCACGACGAAGAGCAGAAAAAGCTGGCCGAGGAGTCCAAGGCCCTGCTCACCAAGGGCCAGGCCTTCGGCAGCGCGAAACCGGTGGGATTCAAGGGCGGAGTGGTGACCGAGATCACCAGGGCCGACGACTTCTGGGCCGCCGAGGAGTATCACCAGGATTATTACAAGAAGAACCCGGTGCGCTACAGCTACTACCGCAGTGGCTGCGGCCGCGATGCCCGCCTCAAGGAGTTGTGGGGCGCGGCGAAGTAAGGTAACGACCCGGTGCGGTGCGGCGCGCAACGCCGCCTTGCACAGTGCCATGCGGGGTCAATGGCCTCGGGTGCGCCTTCGCGCCTGCGCGTCGGGGTGCGGGGTGCTTTTCGGGACTTCGAGTGCGTGTGGGCGCGGGTGCTGCGACAATCCGTGACTTCAAGTTCCGAAGGATGTCGCATGACCGCACAGGTGAATCTGAAAGACTGGATCGGCCGCACTGAGACCGTGGCCGACACGGTCACGGCGACGCCGGTCGCGGCGCTGTCCGCAACCCTCGATTGGCCGTCCGGGCGCCCGCCGGCCGGCACGCCGCTGCCTCCCCTGTGGCACTGGCTGTACTTCCTGCCATTGGCGCAACAGGCTGAAATCGGGCCTGACGGCCATCCGCATCGCGGCGGGTTCCTGCCGCCAGTGGCACTGCCGCGCCGCATGTGGGCCGGCAGCGATTTCGAGTTCCACGAACCGCTGACCGTAGGCGACGCGCTCGAACGCAGCTCGACGATCGTTGATGTCACCGAAAAGTCAGGTCGCAGCGGAACGCTGATCTTTGTGCGCGTGCGTCACGAGATCAGGCGCAATGGTTCGGCACAGGTGGCCTTGACCGAGCATCACAACATTGTTTACCGCGACGCGGCCAAACCGGATGATCCGGTACCGCCGCCGCTGGCTGCGCCTGACGGATTTGCCTGGGAACGGCGGATCAAGGCGGACGACGTGCTGTTGTTTCGCTATTCGGCGCTCACCTTCAACGGCCACCGCATCCACTACGATCGAAAGTACGTGACCGAGGTTGAAGGCTACCCCGGCCTGATCGTGCATGGCCCGTTGATCGCCACCCTGCTGATGGACCTGTTGCGGCGCCAACGACCGAAGGCGCAGGTGGCGAAATTCGAGTTCAAGGCGGTCAGACCGACCTTCGACATCAACCCCTTCAGCGTCCATGGCCAGCCGGCAGCCGACGGCAAGAGCGTGCGGCTCTGGGGTCGCGACCACCAGGGCTGGCTGACCATGGATGCCACCGCCACACTGGCCTGATCGAACACCTACCGCCCGTCAAACCGCACATCTATCGAAAGCGCGCACCCATGGCAGCCACCATCATCGATTCAAAAATCTTCGGCGACATGTTCTCCGAAGCCAACATGCGTCAAGTCTGGTCCGACGAGAACCGCACCGCGAAGTACCTTGACGTCGAACGCGCGCTGGCCAAGGTGCAGGGCGCGCTCGGCATCATTCCCCAGGAGGCCGCCGACGAAATCGTCAAGCATTGCGACGTGAAACAGATCGACTGGGCCAAGCTCAAGGCCAAGACCGAGCAGATCGGCTATCCGATCATCGCGGTGGTCAACCAGATCAATGCCGCCTGTCGCGACAAGCTGGGTGAGTATTGCCACTGGGGCGCCACCACGCAGGACATCACCGACACTGCCACGGTGCTGCAGATTCGCGAGGGCCTCGCGCTGGTCGAGCAGGACCTGGCCGCGATTTCGGCCTCGCTGGCTGCGCTGGCGAAGAAATATCGCGATACGCCGGTGATCGGGCGCAGCAACCTGCAGCAGGCCACGCCGATCACCTTCGGCTACAAGATGGCCAGCATCTTGGCCGGCATCGAACGCCATCGCGAACGCCTGGCGCAATTGAAGCCGCGGGTTCTGGTCGGCGAATTCGGCGGCGCGTCCGGCACCCTGTCGTCAATCGAGAAAGGCGCGATGGAAACCCAGGCCGGGTTGATGAAGGAGCTGGGCCTGGGACAGCCGCTGATCTCCTGGCATACCGTGCGCGACAACATCGCCGAAGTCGGCGCCTTCCTCGGCCTGGTCGGCGGCTCGCTCGGCAAGATCGCGATGGATGTGAAGTTGATGATGCAGACCGAGGTCGCCGAGGTGTTCGAGCCGTTCGCACCGGGGCGCGGGTCGTCGTCGACCATGCCGCAGAAGCGCAATCCGATTTCCTGCCTCTACATTCATGCCAACATTTCGGTGGTGCGCCAGCATGCGGCGGCGCTGATGGACGCGATGGTGGCCGACCATGAGCGCTCGACCGGCCCGTGGGAAATCGAATGGGTGTCGCTGCCCGAAATCTTTTGCCTGATGGCCGGGGCCCTGAAGCAGACCAAGTTCGTGCTGGCGGGGCTGGAAGTGGATGCCGTGCGGATGCGCGCGAATATCGACATGACCAACGGCCTGGTGATGTCGGAGGCGGTAATGATGGGCCTGGGTCCCTACATCGGGCGCGAATATGCGCATGACCTGGTGTATGACCTGTGCCGCGCTTCGATCGAACTGAAGCGGCCCCTGATCGATCTGCTCGCCGGGCACCCGGAAATCAGCAAGCACGTGAATCGTGCCAAACTCGAAGAGTTTTGCGATCCGGCCAACAATCTCGGGCAAGCCGGGGTAATGGTTGATCGCGTCCTGGCCAGCCTGAAGTAGGCCGGGACTGTGCCGGTGGCTTCAACCTCGGAAACGCGGCAAGACGGGCCTTTGCATGCGGGAGACAAACATGAAACGTCGTGACTTCATCGCGGCCGCCGCCAGCCTGCCGCTGG
Source organism: Burkholderiales bacterium (assembly GCA_031423955.1). Taxonomy (GTDB): domain Bacteria; phylum Pseudomonadota; class Gammaproteobacteria; order Burkholderiales; family JAEUOS01; genus JAEUOS01. The sequence continues at coordinate 24,581 of JANPGJ010000546.1, read as the reverse complement.
CAACTGCGGCGAGCGCACAGGACAAGTACCCAAGCAAGCCGATCCGCCTGGTGGTGCCGTTCGCGCCCGGCGGCAGTTCGTCGATCGTGGCGCGTGCGTTTGCCGGCGAGATGTCAAAGGGCCTGGGCCAGGAGATCATCATCGACAACCGCCCGGGGGGCGCCGGCAATATCGCGATGGAACTGGTGGCCAAGGCCGAGCCCGACGGCTACACGCTGATCATCGGCCATATCGGTTCGCTGGCGGTCAATCCGTTCATGTTCGCCAAGTTGCCTTTCGATACCAACCGCGATTTCGCCGCCGTGTCGCTGCTGGCCAAGGTGCCGAGCATCTTCGCGGTGAACGCCGCAGTGCCGGTGAAGAACCTGAAGGAAATGCTGGATTACTGCAAGGCCAACGCCGGCCGTGTGTACTACGGGTCGGCCGGCAACGGCAGCGCCGGGCATCTGGCGTTCGAGTACCTCAAGCAAGTCACGAAAATGGAGATCCAGCATGTGCCCTACAAAGGCACCGGGCCGCAATTGACCGACCTGATCGGCGGTCAGACCCAGGCCGCGTCGGCCGGCACGCCACCGCTGATGCCGCATGTCAAGGCCGGTAAACTGCGGGTGTTCGCGGTCGGTACCGCCAAGCGCCTGCCGGAACTGCCGGGCGTGGGCACGGTGGCGGAACAGGGCTTTCCGGGTTTCGAGACCGTCCAGTGGTACGGGCTCAATGCGCCGGCCAAGGTGCCGGCGGCAATCATCAAGCGCCTGGCCGACGAAGCCGCGAAAGCGGCGAAGTCAAAAGAGGTACAGGAGCGTTTCGCCGGCGACAGCACCGAGGAAATCGGCTCCAGCGCCCCCGAGTATGCGGAGTTCATTCGCAGGGAACAGGCGCGCTGGAGTGTGGTGGTCAAGAGCGCGGGGATCAAGGCGGACTGAGCGGTCAAAAGTGAACCCCTACTTTTGACCGGCCCGGTTTGCATCGAATCGCCGGCGGAGCCGGACAATTCGATGGCTGAACATCGAAACGAAAGAACATCGCGGGGGGTAGCGGATTTGCCTAAGTCGTATGACGTGATCGTGGTGGGGGGCGGCAATGCTGCCTTGTGTGCGGCGTTGACTGCGCGCGAGGGCGGGGCGTCGGTGCTGTTGCTGGAATCGGCGCCGCGCGAGTGGCGTGGCGGCAATACCATGCATACGCGCAACCTGCGCTGCATGCACGATGCGCCGCAGGATGTGCTGACCGAGGCATACCCGGAAGAGGAGTATTGGCAAGACCTGCTGAAGGTGACCGGCGGCCTGACCAACGAACATCTGGCGCGCATCGCGCTGCGTGAATCGGCGGTGTGTCGTGACTGGATGAAAAAGCACGGCGTGCGCTTTCAGCCGTCCTTGTCGGGCACCTTGCACCTGTCGCGCACCAACGCGTTTTTCGCCGGTGGCGGCAAGGCCTTGCTCAACGCCTATTTCCGCAGCGCCGAAGCGCTCGGGGTCGAGATTTGCTATGACTCTGCGGTCACCGCGCTTGACATCCGCGACGGCGTGTTTCGCGCCGTGATGGTCGGGAAGGAGCGCATCGAGGCGCGCGCCTGCGTTGCGGCCAGCGGCGGCTTCGAATCCAATCTGGCCTGGATGCGCGAGGCCTGGGGCCAGAACGATCTGGGCGAATGGCCGGCCGACAACTTCCTGATTCGCGGCACGCGCTTCAACCAGGGCGTGGTGCTGCGCGCGCTGCTCGACGGCGGCGCCGATTCGGTGGGCGACCCGACGCAGTCGCATTGCGTGGCCATCGATGCACGGGCGCCCAAGTACGATGGCGGCATCGTGACCCGCCTGGACTGCGTCTCGCTGGGGCTGGTGGTCAACAAGCATGCGAAGCGCTTTTACGACGAAGGCGAGGATTTCTGGCCCAAGCGATATGCCATCTGGGGCCGCCTGACGGCGCTGCAGCCCGGGCAGATCGCCTTTTCGGTGATCGACGCCAAGGCGGTCGGGCGCTTCATGCCGCCGGTGTTTCCCGGCGAGCGCGCGCAGACCCTGGCCGAACTGGCGGGCAAGCTGGGCGTCGACGCCGTCACCTTCGAGGCCACGGTGCGCGAGTACAACGCCGCCTGCCGCGTCGGTACCTTCGATCACGCGGTGCTCGACGATTGCCATACCGAAGGCCTGATACCGCCCAAGACCCACTGGGCGTTGCCGCTCGATACGCCGCCCTATTACGGCTACGCGCTGCGGCCGGGCATCACCTTCACTTATCTGGGTGTCAAGATCGACGAGGAAATGCGTGTTCACCATGCAGGCAAGCCGAGTCCCAACCTGTTCGCCGCCGGTGAACTGATGGCCGGCAACATTCTGGGCAAGGGTTACTTAGCCGGCATCGGCATGACCATCGGCACCTCCTCCGGTCTGATCGCCGGGCGCCAGGCGGCGCGTAGTGTGGTGGCGGCGCAGGCGGTGGCGGCATGAGCATAGCGCTGGCGCAACTGATCAAGGCCGCCGAGGACGAGGCCGCACGCGAATTTTCGATCTGCAATGCCTGCCGCTATTGCGAAAGCTTTTGCGCGGTGTTCCCGGCGATGACGCGGTGCCTCGAATTCGGCCGCAACGACGTGCACTATCTGGCCAACCTGTGCCACAACTGCGGCGCCTGCCTGCATGCCTGCCAATACGCGCCGCCGCATGAGTTCGCGGTCAACCTGCCGCGCGCCCTGGCCGAGGTGCGCGTGCACACTTACTCTGAATATGCCTGGCCGCGCACGTTTGGCGGGCTGTACCGCAAGGCCGGTGCCTATGTCGCCCTGTCACTCGGCGTCGGGCTCGCCTTGTTCCTGCTGCTGGCCCTGATCCAGAACGGCGGTCTGGTGCGGCCGGCCAATGGCGGCAATTTCTATGCGGTGTTCCCGCACAACCTGCTGGTCACTTTGTTCGGCCTGGTGTTCGGATGGGTGGTGCTGGCGCTCTCTATCGGCGTGATGAAATTCTGGCGCAGCTGGCAGCCCGGACCGGCCTCAACGGAGGCGGCGCTGGAAGCCGCCGGAAGCGCGCTGACCCTCAAGTATCTGGACGGCGGGCATGGCGAGGGTTGCAACGAAGCCGATGATCGTTTCACACTGGCGCGCCGGGTGGCGCATCACTTCACCTTCTACGGCTTCATGCTGTGCTTCGCGTCCACCAGTATCGCCACGCTGTATCACTATGCGCTTGGGCTGAAGGCACCGTATGCCTTCACCAGCCTGCCGGTGGTGCTGGGCACGCTGGGTGGCATTGGCCTCCTGATCGGGCCGCTGGGCCTGTTCATGCTCAACATCAAACGCCACCCCGATCATGGTGACCGCTCGCAGAAAGCCATGGATCACGGGCTGATCTGGCTGCTGTTCTTCGTCAGCCTGACCGGCCTCCTGCTGATGGTGTTGCGCGATACCAGTGCGATGACGGCACTGCTGGCGGTGCACCTTGGCTTCGTGATGGCACTGTTCCTGACCATGCCGTACGGCAAGTTTGCGCATGGCATCTTTCGCGTGGCTGCCTTGCTCAAATACTCGATCGAGAAACGCCAACCCAGCCGGCTGCGACTGGGTGCGGACTGACGCGAAGGCAGGACGCTGCAAGGCAAGAACGCCGACAAAAGGATGATGCGGATGAAGCGATTGGCACTGGGTTCCATATTTCTGCTGCTTGCCGCAGCGTCATTCGCCGCCCGGGCGCAGGCCTGGCCAACCAAACCTGTGCGTATCATCGTGTCGTATCCACCAGGTGGCGGCGCCGACGCGACCGCGCGCCTTCTTGGCCCCAAGCTTGCCGAGGCGCTCGGTCAACCGGTGCTGATCGAAAATCGGCAGGGCAATGGCGGCGCGATCGGCGGCGACGTAGCTGCCAAGTCGCCCGCGGACGGCTACACCTTCCTGCTCGATGCGTCCTCGCACAGCATCAACCCGGTGTTGCAGCCGAAAATGCCGTTCAACACCCTGAAGGACCTGGCGCCGGTGTCGCTGCTGGTGGTGGTGCCAAACATGCTGGTGGTGCATCCGTCGTTTCCGGCCAATTCGGTGAAGGAGTTGATCGCCCTGGTGAAGTCCAAGCCCGGCCAGTACTCGTTCGCCTCCAGCGGCAACGGTTCGGCGCAGCATCTGGCAGCCGAACTGTTCAAGGCCGATGCCGGGCTATTCATGGTGCACATCCCCTACCGCGGCGGCGGCCCGGCACTGGTGGACGTGATGGGCGGGCAGGTCCCGATCTACTTCGGCAACATGGCCTCCGCATCGCCCCATGTGAAGGCCGGCAAGTTGAAGGCGCTGGCGGTGACCGGCAGCAAGCGCTCGGCCGCGATGCCCGCATTGCCGACCATCGCCGAAGCCGGCCTTACGGGCTACGAGGTCTACGAATGGAATGCCGTGTTTGCCCCGGCGGGCGTGACGCCGGAAATCATTGATCGCATGCAACGCGAATTGGCAAAGGCGGTGGCCTTGCCGGATGTGCGTGAAAAGCTTGCCGCGCTTGGCGCCGAACCGGTTGGCGGCAAGGCCGACGACCTCGATAGACTGCGCCGCGCGGATATCGAGAAGTGGGCCCGGGTGATCAAGCGTGCCGGCATCAAGTTGGAGTAAGCATCCGTTTCTTTTTCGCCTGGAAAGGCAGCCAGGCGCGTTCCTGGATACGCTTCTTTCTGCGTCAGCATCATGATGCGGATGTGATAGCATCATGATGCCTTCCTTGAATCATGGGATCCCGACCATGCGCACGACCTTGACGCTCGATGATGACATCGCTGCCAAACTTGCGAAAGCGACTCGCGCCAGCGGCAAGTCCTTCAAGGAGGTTGTCAATGCCGCGTTGCGTCGGGGGCTGCTGGAGTCGCAATCGGCCGCGCGGCAGCCGAATGCCTTTGTGGTTCGAGCGCAAAGTCTCGGCCGTCTCAAGCCAGGCATGACGCTCGACAAGATTTCGGCGGTGCTCGAAGAGGCCGACGGCCCGTCGCATCGCTGACCCATGCTGCTGATCGATGCCAACCTGCTGATCTACGCCTACAACACGGAATCGGCAGAGCATGTGGCCGCGAAGGAATGGTTCGAGGATGTGATGTCGGGTAACGAGGCAGTGGCGCTACCCTGGCAGTCCATTCTGGCATTTCTCCGCATCACCACCCATCAGCGCATATTCGAACGCCCATTGTCAATGGACCAGGCGCGGGAATTCGTCGCGTCCTGGCTGGAGCGTCCGCACGTGCATCCGGTGGATGCCGGTGCTGATTTCTTTGCCATCCTTTCGACGCTGCTGGCTTCAGCGCAAATCAAAGGACCATTGGTCAGCGATGCGGCGCTCGCTGCGCTCGCCATCGAACATGGCGCAACCCTTTTGTCCACGGATCGTGATTTCGCCCGCTTTCCAGGATTGAAATGGATCAACCCTTTGAAGCAAAGCTGACGATCGTTTTTGCGACTGCTTATGCCGACCCCTGGCTTGCCCACTCGAAGCGCCGCTGCGGCCAGCGCCAGTTGATCAGCGGCACGCTGATGCTGGCGGCGGCCAGCATCAGGATCAGCCCGTGCGGCTTGAACAGCAAGTATTGCCAAACGAACGCCGCGCCGGCCACGCCGGTCGCGTAGGCGATGCGCGGGCCACGCCGCTGCGGCGTGGTCATCGGGTCGGAGATCATGAAAAACGCGAACAGGATGGTGGCGCCGTTGGAGACCTGCTGCAACCACATGGCGTGGCCGACCTCCCAGGCATAGTCGAGCCACACCAGACGCAGCGCCAACAGCGCCGCCCAGGTGCCGACGAAGGCCAGGCTTACGTCCCAGCGGGTGATGCGCTGCGTTACCAGGCCACCGAGCGCGAACAGCCACAAGGCCAGCAAGGTGCCTGAGCCCCACTGGCCCGGGCTCAACCAGACGCCGGGCAGCATGCAACAGGCCATGAGGGCCGCCAGATTGGCCGGGTTGAACACATGCGACCGGCAGGCGCCGTGGCCGGCGCGCACCAGGTACTTGCTGCTCATCGCGATCATCGCCAGGAGCGGATGCGCCCACAGGCTGTCGGCGCGCACCAGGATGCTGATGCCGATGGCCGACACGATGGCGCTCAGGTAGCCGTGCCAGCCGGCCTTGCCCGGCAGGTCGAGGCTCCATTGCCACGCGGCCTGGGTCGCGAGCGCCGCCGCGAAGGTCAACACCAGTTGCGGCGGGCTGATCGCGAAGTCACGCGCAACCGCGCCGAACAGCAACAGGCTGGCCAGGAACGCGATCTGGAACCAGCGCGCGTCCAGCCGGGCCGGAAAATGCGCGCCCGCCGATCGCCTGGGCAGGGGGATGGCGTTCATCGATCGGCTCGCTTGCGTTGGCACAGGGGCGCCCCTTATTTCGGTGCAGTGTCGCCGTTGCCCGCAGGCGAGGCGCCAAACAGGCGCTGCCACCAGGTCAAGGGCTCGGGCTCGACCGCCTGCAACGGTTTGACCGCCTCCGGTTCGATCTCGAGTTGCGGCACCAGTTGCAGGCGCTGGGCGCCGGCGTGGCGGTCGAGATCGCGGGCGCCCGGCATGCCGTCGATCTCGCTCATGCCCCAGCCGGTCAGCCTGGCGAGGGTCTGCTTCTCGTTCTTCACCCGCAGCGGCAGTTGCTGCGCGTAGTAGTTGAACGCAGCATCGATGCCGGTTTGCTTCGATGCCGTGCAGGCGGTCTGGCATTCGTTCATCAGGTTCACCTGCGAGCGATCCTTGTATTTCGGATTAAGCCAGCCGGGGTTGGTTTTCAGGGTTGCGGCAATCTGCTCCAGGCGCGGCTTGCACATCGCCGCGCAATCCATTGCCGTAACGGTCGCGTTGCATTGCGCAACGCTGCCGCCATAGGGGTTTTGCACCACGTAGCGAGTCTGCCAGTTCTGGCGGTCGCCGGTCTGGGTGAACATCAGGTCTTCGGCAAAGGTTTTCGGCGTGTAGCGCACATGCAGGCGGGTCAGCAGCGCCGGTTGCGCACCGCCGTTGCCGACGTTGCCGCTCACCCAGAAGGCCCCCGCCTTGCGCAATTCTTCGCCGCTCAACGGGTTGGCGGCGCACGGGTCGCACCAGGCCATGTCCCAGAAGTACTCGGTGAAGACCGCCTTGAAGTCCTCGACTTTCGACGAATTCTCGAACAGCGCCTGGTAGAAGTCCTTGAATTTCGGCTTGATGAAGGCCGGCAGATTGACATTGGCCGGCAGCTTGACGGTGCGATAGTTGCTCGACTCGACCCGGCCGCCGCGCGTGAGCACATAGACGATCAGGTCCTGTGCCTTGTCGGGCGGCGCGTTCAGCATGCCCAGGCGCATCGGCAACATGAACTTTTCCGACTCGAAGGCGAACTGCAGCGGCCGCAGGGTGCTGTAGCCGGTTTTAAGCTGTTCCTTCAGGTTGACCTTGGCGACAAAGAATTTCATGCCCTGGTTGATGTAGGGGCGCAGCGCCGCGCTCGCACCTTTCGGGATCTTGTAGCCGTTCTGGCGCAGCCAGGTTTCGAGGCCGTTGGACTGGGTGGCCGAGAGCGTGACGATGTCGTATTCCTCGAGCGTGAATGACCCTTCTACGGTGACGCCCAAGGCTTTAGCTCGCGCCATTGCGGATGGTGCGGCTGCTGGCTTCGGAATAGCCATGACTCCTCCGTAGGGCAGCGGTCTTGGAGCATTTGGGTCACGGGCGATCCAGTCCCAGTTGAAACTTACCCGGCACGGGTCGCTGTCGTGATACTCCGCCAGCCGCGGGCTCGAATAGGCATCGAGGCGCTCGAAAGTGGCCGTTTCCGCCACCCGCACCTGGCCCTGCTTGAGCACGGTCGGGGTCGGCACGATCAGCGCGAATTCACTCAACGGCCCCTTGTAGTCGTTTTGCATCGACAGAACCGTGCGGTTGCCGTCGCGCGCGATCACCACCTGGCTGCCCTCGTTGAACAGCGAAGCGTCAGCCTTGCCGGCGAAGAATCCGCAAAAGGCATGCGCCGAGGCGGCACCTGCTGCGAGCAGCAGCGCGGCGACGGTCGGGAGCGCGCGGCGTGCGACATTTGAAGCAATGCTGCGAGTCTGATGATTGATGTTTGCTTGCAAGGCAGCTCTCCGGCAATTGGTCTGACACTGCAAACGCGGGCAAAAGCGAAAAGGGGTTAACAGGCTGCGGAAGAATCCGGAAGAATCCTGCGAGTGGCGTTGGTTCGCTGGTTTGGCTCCGGTGCGCGGCAATCACGGTGGTCCGCGCCGCCTGACGGCATTGACATGATCCATCAGCAGGAAGCCGATTCCCAGCACCATGGTCGCCGCCGCGATCCCCAGGCCGCCATCGAAGCTGCCGGTACGGGTTGCGATCAAGCCGGCCATCGGCGGCCCGACGATCTGGCCGACGCTGTAACAGGCGGTCATCAGGGCCAGCATTTCGGCGGTGCGCTGCGGCGCGATGTCGCGTGCGCGGGCGCTGGCTACCGTCACGATGCCCATGAAGGTGCCGCCCAGCAACAGGCCGCCGACCAGCAATGCGAATGGGGTCTGCCAGAAGATCGGCAGCACCACGGCCAGTGCCTGCAGCGCGTACTGCACGACCAACGAAACGGTGGCGCCGGCACGCCGGGCGACCCGCGTCCACAATACGTTCGAGGGGATGGCCGCCATGCCCACGATCACCCAGCAAAAGGCCGCATACGGGGCGGTTGCGGGGCTCTGTTTGGCGATCAGTGGAAGAAAGGTGCCGCTGACGATGAAGCCCAGGCCGGCGCAGGTATAGGCGGCCACCAGCCACCAGGGGTTGCGCTCGCGCGCCACATCGGCCAAGCTTGGCGCCGGCGCCGGCATCGCGGCGGTGCGCGGCGTGCGGCGCGCCACCGTGACAAGCACCACCGGGACCAGCAGCGCGATCAGCGCGGCGGCGCCGATCCACATGCCGCGCCAGCCGACCTGCAGGTGCTCGAACAGGAGCACCATCAGCCCGGAGACGGTGATGCCGACCCCGACGCCGCTGAAATGAATCGCAGCGGCGCCCGAGCGGTTGCTGCGCGCCAGCGCGTCGAGCACCATGGTGGTGGCGTAGATCATGGCGAGCGCACTGGCAAATCCGGAGATGAAGCGCAGCGCACCCCACAGCGCCACCGAATCGGTCAATGCCATCGCCAGGGTGGCGGCGAAGCAGGTCGCCAGCGCGAAGCGCAGGGTGGTTTTCGGGCCGGGTGCGGAGCCCAGTCGACGCGCCAGCAGCGGCCACAGGGTCGCCAGCATGTAGCCGGCGAAATTGAGGGTTGCCAGAAAGCCGGCATTGGCCGCCGACAACGAGGCCTGGCTGTGCATCGCCGGCAGGATCGGCGTATAGGCGAAACGCCCGATGCCCATTGCCGCAGCCATCGCAGCGGCGCCGCCGAAGGCGACCAGGGGCAGGGGCATGGCCGGTCGCCCGTTCAATCCAGCGCGGCGCGAAACGCGCTGGCGCTGGGCGATGCCGAATGACGGCGGCAGACCAGCCAGGTGGTCTGCCGCGCAACAGCTTGTGGCAGCGCCCGGGTGGCAAGCAGGTGTTTTTGCGGATAGATCCCGAGCAGCGATTCCGGCACTACCGCCCAGCCCATGCCACCGCTGACGCAGGCCAGCATCGCATGGTAGGAGGCAAGTTCGACCACCTGGCGCGGCGCAATGCTGCGCGCGCGCAGCCAGGCGCCGACGATGCCGCGGTAGGCGCAGCCGGTCGGAAAGGCGATCATCGATGACCTTGCCAGATCGAAACCGGCATCCGACCCCGGCGGCAGCACCAGCAACAGTGTCTCGCGAAATGCCGGCGTCGCCGACAGGGCGTCGTTGCCGCAGTTGCCGGCGGTCAGGGCGAGATCGATCTCGCCGGCCAGGAGCCGGTCGAGCAGGGCGCGCGCGGTTCCGGTCGACAGTTCGATCTGGGTGGCCGGATGTTGCTTGTGGAAACGCGCCAGTATGTCCGGCAGGCGGGTGGCCGCCGTGCTTTCCATCGCGCCGATGCGCAGCAGTCCGCCGCCTGGCAGGTCGCTGATGCCGGCGCGCACCTCCTCGGCCATCAGCAGCAGTTTCGCGGCGGAATCGTACAGGCGCCGGCCTTCAGGCGTGAGCAGCATGCGCCGCCCGCTGCGTTCGAACAACTGCCGGCCGAGGTCAGCTTCGAGATTGCGGATGCGTGCCGACAGGTTCGACTGCACGCGATTGATTTTGGCCGCGGCACGGGTCACGCCGCCCTCGTCGACCACCGCCTTGAAGATGCGCAGATCAGCCAGATTCATGGTTCTTTGTCATCTATTATAAAGATGCAAATCAGCAGTTTAATTCACTTTTAATGATTTTAAGGTTGGCGCATAATGCCTGCTCATCACCAGCCGACACGGTCGGTACGAGGAATTTGCGATGACTATCCCGGTTACCAAGATCATGCGCAGCCTCGACTTGCGCCTGCCGATCATCCAGGCACCTATGGCCGGCGGCGCGACGACGCCGGAACTGGTCGCCGCGGTGAGCAATGCGGGGGCGCTGGGATCCTTCGCTGCAGCCACCCTGGCGCCTGATGCGATTCGTGCCGGCGTCGCGCGCATCCGTGAACTCAGCGGGCGGCCGTTCGCGCTCAATCTGTTCGTTCTGACCTCGCCGCGGCCGGACGCCGAGACGGTCGCCCGTGCCAATGCGCTGCTGGCGCCGTTTCGTGATGAGCTTGGGTTGCCGCCGGTCCCTCCCGCCCTTGCCCGCTACTGCGAGGACCCGCAGGCGCAGTTCGAGGCTCTGCTCGAAGCACGGCCGGCGCTGGCCAGCTTCACCTTTGACGTGCTGCCGGCGGCGCAGGTCGAGCGCCTGCATGCGGCCGGTTGCCTGGTGGCCGGATCGGCGACCAATGTCGCCGAGGCGCGCGCCTGGGAGGCTGCCGGCGCCGACTTCGTGTGCGCCCAGGGGGCTGAAGCGGGCGGTCATCGCGGCACCTTCATCGGCAAATACGCCGACTCACTGATCGGCAGCATGGCGCTGGTGCCGCAAATCGTCGATGCGGTGAAGCTGCCGGTGATCGCCGCCGGTGGCATCATGGATGGTCGCGGCATCGCCGCGGCGCTGATGCTGGGCGCGTCCGCGGCACAGCTGGGAACGGCGTTTCTCGATTGCAGCGAATCCGGAATTCATCCGGCATGGAAGCAGGCGATCCGCAGCGCCGGCGACACTAGCACCCAGGTGACGCAGGCGTTTTCGGGAAAGATGGCGCGCGGGATTGAAAACGCCTTCATGCGGCGGATGGCGGCGCAGCAGGACGCGGTGCCGGCCTATCCGGTGCAGAACGCGCTGACCGGCGAAATGCGGGCCGCCGCCGCGCGCGCGAATCAGGCCGATTACATGAGCCTGTGGGCCGGCCAGGGAGTGGCGATGTCGAGAATGCTGGGCGCCGCTGAATTGCTGAGCGCGCTGGAAGATGAAACCCGGGGTGCGCTGGCGCGCGCCGTCGAGTAGCGGGCGCCGCGGCGGGTGCTCGACGGCGCCCAGTCCCGATGCGCCCCGCAGGTCAGCCCGGGCGCGGAACTTCCACCGCCGAGGTAAGCCACTTGCGAATCCGGTTGGCGTCCCCGATCCGCGACAACTTGCCCCAGGAATCCAGCAACACGAAGGTCAGCGAACGACCGTCGACCCTGGCATACATCACCAGGCAGCGCCCGGCCTCCTGGATGAAGCCGGTCTTCGACAGGCCGATGTCCCAGCCGTCGGCGGCTACCAGTCGATTGGTGTTGTGGAAGCGCAACTCGCGTCCGAAGATGTTGACCTGATAGGCCTGGTCGGTCGAATAACGGCGGATCAGGTCAACGTCATGGGCCGCCTGCACCAGCCGCGCCAGATCGGCGGCGGTCGATACATTGGCGCTCGACAAGCCGGTTGGCTCGACAAAGCGGGTGCGCTCCATGCCCAGCTGGCGCGCCTTTTCGTTCATTGCCGCCACGAATGCCGGCATGCCGCCCGGATGACTGCGGCCAAGCGCATGGGCGGCGCGGTTTTCCGACGACATCAGCGCCAGGTGCAGCATTTCGCTGCGGCTCAACTCGGCACCCACCTTCAGGCGCGAACGGCTGCCGCGTTCGGTGTCGACATCGTCGTCGCTGATGGCGATGCGGCTGTCAAGCGCCTGGCGGCTGTCGAGCACCACCAGCGCGGTCATCAGCTTGGTGATCGATGCGATTGGTTGCACGTCGTTCACGTTTTTCGAGACCACGGTACGGCCGGTCGCGTTGTCGAGCACCAACACCACGTTCGATTTCAGATCGAGTTCGCCCGTATCGGCGGCGCTGCGCTGCAATTGCGCCCGGTGACGCGCCGGAATGGCGGCGACCCTGGGCGCTGCCTTGGCGGTGAAACGCCCCTTGGCCAGCGGCACGGCCACAGCCTGCGGCCGTACCTTGGCTTTGGCATGCCGCTGTGCATTACGGGTGACCGCCGCGGCATCCGGGAGGCCGACCGTCATGGCGCACAACAAGGCCAGGATTGTCACAAAATGCTTGCGCATAAACGATCGGTCCCCTCGAAGGAATGCCGGATTGTAACGGACTTGAAACTAATTTTGTGCTGAATTATTAAAGACTTGGCGTGAATTTTTCGTTTGAATTCTTGCCCGGGGTACGGCCCGGCTGCTATTGATCGTTCCGAAAAACATGACAGCCTCGCCAGAGGCATGTTTTTGTCATGAATTTTGCAATTGTCATTAATTCGCCGGGTTGGCATCGCGACGCGGTTGCAGCAACAGCACCAGGGCAAGGGCGGCGACGATCATCGCCAGTGCCAACCAGTCGCGCCAGGTCGGCACTTCGCCCAGAAATGCGACGCCGCTCAGTACGCCGATCACCGGCACCGACAGGCTCGAAATGCCGGTCACGGTCGCCGGCAGCATGTTGACCAGTTTGTAGAACGCCCAGTGGCACAACACCCCGGCGACGACGATGTTGTAGGCCACCGCAAGCCAGGCGGCAAGCGACAACTCGGGGATGCCAAGGCCGCCCTTGAGCATGGCCAGGAGCGCCAGCGGCACGCTGCCGGCGACCATCATCCAGGCCGTCTGCACCGTCGGCGCAAGCGCGAATGGCCGACGCTTGATCAGTACCACCCCCATGGCCCAGGTGGAAGCCGCACCCAGCATGCACAAGGCGCCGACTGGCGCGCGGGTGAAAGCGGACGCATCCTCGCTGATCAGGAGCGCGACACCGGCCGAACCCAGCGCCAGCGCCGCAAGATTCACCTTGGTCGGTTTCTCCCTGAGCAGCCAAAGTGAAAAGACCGCGATCCACAGCGGCATGGTGTAGCCGAGCATTGCGGCCCTTCCTGCCGGCAGCAGCAGCACACCCCAGCCGGAGAACGCGTTCCAGCCGAGGATCGAGAACATCGCCACCCAGATCAGGTGGGCGCGGTCCGCGCGCGGCACCGCCAGCGGCAGGCCGCGGGCAATCGCCAACCCGAACAAGCCGATGCCGCTACCGACGACACAGACCAGGCGGAACCAGAACACCGGCGCCTCGCGTACGGCGATCTTGAGGATCGGCCAGTTCAAGCCCCAGAACAAGGCCACTACCGCCAGCAACAGCAGGCCGGAACGCGGGATCGGATTCACGCGGGCACGCGGCCGGAGCGCCGCGCCTGAGAGCGGCCGGAGCGCCGCGCCTGAGAGCGGCCGGAGCGCCGCGCCTGAGAGCGGCCGGAGCGCCGCGCCTGAGAGCGGCCGGACCGCTGCGCCTGAGAGCGGCCGGAGTCCAGTGAGTGGGTATGGGCAGCAGGTGGCGCCGTCGATGACACCCCGCACCACTGGTGAAAACGGTGGCGCCCGATGGCCTGCGGCTTGGTCGGTGCGCGCCGGCCATGCCGCGGGTAAGCACTTGCCAACAGGCCGTCCCCGCCGCACAATGTGCTCCTAATCAGGCGTGCAACGCAGCTTGCGCGACAATCGGGCGGGGACCAAGTGAATCTCAAGATCAGTGTCAAGGAATGGGTGCTGGTGGCAATGGTTGGCCTGATCGCCGTGCTGGCGAACCTGCCCGAACAATGGATCGACCGCGTCGGGGTGCGCGTCGATTATCTGGTGATCACGCTGGCGGCGGTGGTGTTCGTCGCGCTTCTGCTGTACATGCGCTTCACGTTTTTCCTGATCGTGATCCTGCTGGTGATCGGCGCCAATTTGCCCGGCCAATACGCCGAGCGGCTGAACATTTCACGGGTGCCGCTGCTGCTGGCACTGGGCATGATGGTCGGCATTTCGCTGATCAACCATATCGTGCGCATCCTGCCTACCGGCCTCGAGAAGGATAACAGCAAGGAAGCGCAGAAGGCGCTGTTCTATGCGGTCGAAAAAGGCAACATGGTGTACGCGCAGAAACTCCTCCATATGAACATCGACCCCAACCTGAAGGGGCCGAACGGCTATACGCCGCTGATGTATGCCGCCGCCCGCGGCCATGCCGGCCTGACCGAACTGTTCCTGCGCAATGGCGCCGATGCGGGCATTCTCAACGCCGAGGGCGATTCCGCGGTCGACCTTGCCCTGCGCCTGGGTCATCCGGCGGTCGCCGAGATACTCAAGCAGGCACGTCTGCAGCAGGCTGCCGGCAAGGGCGGCAAGGCCGCCACCGGCATGTTCGCCAACGCCTGAGAGCGGCAGCAGGCCGCGCCGGCACTGCAAGCCTCCGGCGCGCCGCGGTCAGTCCTCGAGAAACCTGACGAATTCCGACAGCGCTGCGCGCTCGGTCTTGAGCTGGTTCGCGGTCACGCCTGTGTCCTCGTAACCGAGCGCCATGCCGCACACCACCATGTCGCTGGCCGGCAGCTCGAGGAACTCGCTGATGATCGTGTGGAAGTGGGAGAATGCCTGCTGCGGGCACGTATCGAGCCCGCGTCCGCGCGCGGCGATCATGATGTTCTCGATGAACATGCCGTAGTCGAGCCAGCTGCCCTGCAGCATGCGGCGGTCGATGCTGAAGATCAGACCCACGGGCGCATCGAAAAACGTGTAGTTGCGGCCGTGCTGCGCGTGCATCTTGTCGTAATCCTTCTTGCCGATCTCGAGCAGGCCGTAGAGGTCCCAGCCGAGCTTGCGGCGGCGCCCCAGGTAGGGCTCGAACCATTCCACCGGGTAATAACCGTAGTCCGCGCTATGGAGCGCCGGTTCACCGCGCTTCTTGCGCTCGTATTCCTCCTCGTGCGCGGCGAGAATGCGCGCGCAAAAGCGAGCGCGCGCAGCTCCGGTGAGTACATGCACCTTCCACGGCTGGATGTTGGTGCCGGAGGGCGCGCGTCCGGCGACTTCGAGGATTTTCTCGATGGTCGCGCCGGGGATCGGCGTCGGCAGGAAACCGCGCACCGAGCGGCGGCTCGTGATGGCGTGATCGACAATCTCTTGGTTGTTCATGCGGCTCTTTCCGGCGTTGAATTGAAAACTGGCGGTTGGTCAAAAAAACAAGGCTCCGCCGAGGCTGGCATGGGCCGGTGCGCACGCGTCAGGCGGGCGCTCGGCAACGCTTCCATGGCCGGCGTCGCCGACCATGGATTTTACTTGCGCATCACCAGCGCCACCCCGGCGACCGCCACCAGCATGCCGGCCAATGCCACCGGGGTCAGCATTTCGTCGAACATGGCATAGGCGATCAGTGCGGTGACCGGCGGCACCAGATACATCAGGCTGGTCACGGTGGTGGCGGCGCCACGGCGGATCAGCACCAGCAAGAGGGTGGTGGCGCCGAGCGACAATACGACCACCAGCCAGCCGATGGCGAACACCAGCGCGCCGCTCCAGAGCACCGGTCGCGCTTCGAACAATAGCGCCAGCGGCAACATCAGCGCACTGGCAGCGATGAACTGCAGCACCGATTGCGTGCGCAAATCTTCGGCGCCGCAAAACCTCTTTTGATACAAGGTGCCGGCGGTGATCGACAGCAGCGCGACAATCGCCGAGACGATCGCCGGCCAACCCAGCCCGGTCACGCTGATCTTGTTCGACACCACCATGCCGACGCCGACCAAGCCCAGCAACAGGCCGGCCCACTGCGCTGCGCCAAT
The DNA here is from genome assembly GCA_031423955.1 of Burkholderiales bacterium. GTDB lineage: Bacteria > Pseudomonadota > Gammaproteobacteria > Burkholderiales > JAEUOS01 > JAEUOS01. The sequence goes on along the minus strand of JANPGJ010000546.1, from coordinate 8,583 downwards.
GCGCTCGCCGGCAAGGCGGGCGGCCAGCGCGGTCAACAGCGGCTGGGTGCTGACAATCAGGGCTGCGAGCCCGGCACTCATGCCAAGTGAAATGGCGACGAATACCCCGCCGAGGTAGCCGCCTTGCAGCAACACGCCGGCCACCCCGACATGAACGATCCGGAAGCCGCGCGGCCATGGCGCGCGCATCGCCAGCGCGATCGCGGTCATCAGCACGATCACCACGGCGTGGCGCCAGAGCAGGAACTTGAGCGGCGGCGCGTAGGGCATGCCCAGTTTGGCGCCCACGAATCCGGTGGCCCACAACTGCACGAAGAGCACCGGTGTGGCCGCGGCAAACAGCGGCGCTGAAATCTTGGCCGGTACGGCAGGGTTTGGGTTCATTGCGATGCGATCGAGGCTCTGCACGGGTTGCGCCGGATTTCGGGTCGGTGCGGAAAGCGTGAGCACGAATGCAGGTCCTTGTGGCGCGGGAGTGCATGACGGCCCAGACCACAATTTTAACACGCAGTACCCTGCGCATTCACTTTATGGAACGGAGGAGTGCTTAAAAATCATAGAGTTACACGCACACAAAAATAATGGTGCATCGCATCAAAAAAATCTTGACATCCGCGTTAGCGCGCCTATAATTCAAATTGTTGCAACGCACAAACAGAGACAGATAAGAAAGTTAGCAAGCCGCGCGTCAATTGTTTGCATGAATGCAGCGCCGTCCAACCAGACTTTTTTGAGGGAACCCACCATGTACACCAGCAACGACCAATTCGCCGCCGCCAGCAAAGCCGGTTTTGACAGCCTGTTCGCAATGGCCAAGACCAGTTTCGCAAGCATCGAAAAACTCACCGAACTCAACGTCGCGACTGCCCGCGCGATGTTCGACGACGCCGCCAGCAACGCGCGCGCCGTGTTCGAAATCAAGGATCCGAAAGAGCTGTTGGCATTCAACGCCACCCTGGCCCAGCCGACGATCGAAAAAGGCGTGTCGTATTCGCGCCACGTTTACGGCATCGTCACCGAAAGCCAGGCTGCGTTTCGCAAGGCTGCTGAAGAGCAGGCTGCCACCGCGCACAAGGAAATCGCCGGCCTGATCGAGAAATCGCTCAAGAGCGCACCGGCCGGCAGCGAGAGCGCGGTTGCCGCTGTCAAGTCGGCGATGGCTGCTGCCACCTCGGCATATGACAACGCCAGCAAGATCGTCAAGCAGGCGGTTGAAATGGCGGAAACCAATTTCGCCAACGCCCAGGCGACCGCGGTCGACAATGTGTCTGCCGCTGCCAAGGCTGCGACCAAGCGCAAGTAATTCGTCGTACGTCAGGACAAAAAAAGCCCGGCACTTGCCGGGCTTTTTTTCGTCTCGCAGTCGCTAAGGCGGTCGTGCTCACGCGGTCAGCGCAGCCTTCACGCGCTGCGGATTGAACGGCAGGTGACGCAGCCGCTTTCCTGCCGTGAGCCGCGCCACTGCGTTGGCGATCGCCGGTGCCACCGGCGGCAGGCCGCACTCGCCGACCCCGCCGGGCGGATTGTCGGTGACCATCACCTTGACGGTGATCGGCGGCACCTCGTTCATGCGCAGCACCTGGTAATCATGAAAGTTTGATTGCTGCGGCACGCCGTCCTTGAACATCAACTGCTCTTTCAGTGCGCCCGAAATGCCGTAGACGATACCGCCCTCGACCTGGGTCGACACGTTTTGCGGCAGCACTGCGACCCCGGTATCGACCGCTGCCCAGACTTCATGGACGGTGATCACGCCGCTCTTCCTGTTCAGCGATATTTCCACCACTTCGGCGATATGGGTGTCCCACATGTCGGAGTAGGCAAGCCCCAGGGCGCGGCCGGCCGGCCGCTTTCTGGTCCAGTTGGCCATTTGCGCGACTTCGCGGATCACCGCCTGGGCGCGCGGCTGTTTGGCCAGCAGGCGCAGGCGGAATTCGACCGGGTCGGCCCTCGACGCGGCCGCTACCTCGTCGATCATGGTTTCCACCGCGTGCTTGCTGTAGCCGCCGCCGACGGCGCGCCAGAAGCCGACATCGATCCCGCGTTCCTGGCGTGCGAACTCGATCAGGTGGTTGTCAATCGCGTAGTTGAATTCCGCGCCTTCGTGGAACGGTGCATCCTTGCCGCCGGCGGCCTTGAAGGCGCCCGGATTGGCGCGCGCATAGATCGATTCGCCCGCCAGCCGATGATGCCAGCCGACGATGTTGTTGGCGGCATCCAGACCGACTTCCAGGTGCTGCGCCACCAGCGGTCGGTACTTGTCGTTGCGCACATCGTCTTCGCGGGTCCAGGTGACCTTGACCGCGCGGCCGTCGGCCGCACGGGCCAGCAGGGCGGCGTCGATCACGAAGTCGGCGTCGACGCGACGGCCGAAGCCGCCGCCCAGAAGGGTGGTGTTGACCGTGATGTTGGCCGGCAGCATCTGCAACACGCCGGCGCAGGCGAAGGTGGCGATCGACGGGCTTTGCGTCGGCGCCCAGATTTCCAGCTTGTCGCCGCTGAAACGGGCGGTCGCGTTCATCGGCTCCAGGCACATGTGGGCGGTATGCTCGGCGATGAAGTCGGCCTTCAGCACCCGCGCCGCGGTCTTGATGTTTTGCGGCGCGCTGCCATGCTTTTCAACCTCGACGCCGGCTTTCGACAGGTCGAGGTCGGCGGCGGCGGCGGCATAGTCGCGGCCCACCGCCTCCGAGGTGTAGTTCTTCGCCGGCGCGGCGTTGGCCCAGGTGACCTTGAGCGCGTCCTTGGCCTGGCGCGCCGCCCAGGTGTTCTCGGCCAGCACGCCCACGCCATATGGCAGGGTCACGCTCTTGATGAAGCCCTTGATCGCGCGGGCGCCCGAATCGTCGACGCTGACCGGCTTGTCTTTCTGCACCGGGGCGCGCAGTACCGCGCCATAGGCCATGCCGTCGATGCGCGTGTCGATGCCGTATTTGGCGGCGCCGCGCGTCTTGTCGGCCAGGTCGATGCGCGGCACGTTGTGGCCGATCAGCTTGAAGTCCTTGGCCGACTTGAGCATTGCAGGGGTGACCTGCGGCATTTGCGCAGGCACCGTCGCGAAGCCGGCGATTTCGCCATAGCCCATGCTGCGATTGCCGGCCTTGTGCAGCACCACGCCTTTATCCGTGCTCAGTTCGGCCGCCGGCACGCCCCACTTCTCGGCCGCGGCGTTGATCAGCACCAGCCGGGTTTGCGCGCCGGCAAGCCGCAGCAGTTCGTAGTAGCCGCGCGTGGTGCGCGAAGCGCCGGTCGCCATGATGCCGCCGAAAAGTTTGTTGCCGAACAGTTTCGGGTTGTGGCCGGATTGCACCACCTTGACACGCGACCAGTCGGCATCCATGTCTTCTGCCAGGCACAAGGGCATTGCGGTCAGCGTGCCCTGGCCCATCTCGGAAGCCGGCGACAGGATCGTGACGGTGCCGTCGGTGGCGATGCTGACCCACTGGTTGGGCGCCAGGCCGGCGCCCTGCGCCTGCGCCTTGTTCGCCGCGGTCAGGGCCGGGACGCCGAACGCGACGCCAATGGCGAGGCCGCCGGAGCCGAGCAGGAACTGGCGGCGCGACAGGGTGAGTGTCTTGATCTGCGATTTCATGAGTCTCCCCTTCACGCTTTGGCGGTCGCCGCGCGTTCGACCGCGCGCACGATCTGGTTGTAGGTGCCGCAGCGGCAGATGTTGCCGGCCATCGCGTCGACGATTTGCTTGCGCGAAGGCTTCGGAGTCCTTTTCAACAGCGCGGCCGCGCTCATGATCTGGCCCGACTGGCAATAGCCGCATTGCGGCACGCCTTCTGCGATCCAGGCTTTTTGCAGAGGATGGTCGCCGTTGGGCGCCAGGCCCTCGATGGTGGTGATTTTCTTGCCCGCCACCGAGGCGGCGGGCGTCACGCAGGAGCGCACCGCGACACCATCAACATGCACGGTGCAGGCGCCGCATTGCGCCATGCCGCAGCCGAATTTGGTGCCGGTCATGCCGAGGGTGTCGCGCAGCACCCATAACAGCGGAGTATCGGCCGCGGCATCGGCCTCCATGGACTTGCCGTTGACGTTCAGTTGCATCTTGGTCTCCTCGAAGGTTTTATGAAGTCCGGGCTGCCGATCGCGCCGCAAGCGCGCGCAAATATACCGCCGAATGACAAGCGAGCGCGCTATCGAAAACCTTCGGCTTGCGCAGCGATGACCTTGTCGCGAGCCTGCGCTATCCACCCAAATAGGCGTTGAGATCCGGGGTGGTGATGGTGCGGTCGAGGTAGCCGAAGCTGCCGTGTTCCTGTACCTCGCGCGCGGCATCGATCAGCCCGCTGATCGCGGCACGGTAGAGCGAGGTGGCAAGACTGATGCGGCGTACGCCGGCGGCTTCCAGTTCGGCGACCGAAAATGACTTGCCGCGAATGCCGGCCATGAAATTCACCGGCTTGGACACCGCTGCGCATACCGCACGAACCGCCGCCAGGTCCGGCAGGCCGGGGGCCATCAACACATCGGCACCGGCCTTCTCGAATGCCTGCAGGCGCGCGACGGTGTCTTCCAGGCTCGGGTTGCCGCGCAGGAAGTTCTCGCTGCGCGCGGTGAGCATGAAGCGAAACGGCAACTGCCGCGCCGCGGCCACCGCGGCGGCAACGCGCGCGGTGGCGGTGGCGATGTCATACAGCGGCTTGGCCGGGTCGCCGCTGGCGTCCTCGATCGAGCCGCCGACCAGGCCGGCCTGCGCGCCCAGGCGGATGGTCTCGGCCGCGGCTTCGGGGGCGTCGCCAAAGCCCTTTTCCAGGTCGGCCGACACCGGCAAGTCAGTGGCATCGACGATCGCCCGCACATGTGCCAGCGCCTCGTCGCGCGTCACGCGACCGTCGCGCCGCCCGTACACCGCGGCCGAGGCGCCGCTGGAGGTCGCCAGGGCGGCGAAGCCCAGGCCGGCCAGAACGCGCGCCGACCCGGCATCCCAGGGATTGGCGATCACGAAGGCACGCGGGCCCGCGTGCAGGGCGGCGAAGCGGGCGGCTTTTTCAGATTGCGAAGTGGTCGGCATGGTGATTTTCCTTTGCGGTGGATGCGTGGGCGCGGAACGGTATCGCGTCGGCCAGCGCCGTGTTGCACAGCGGGCCTAGCGCAAGGTTTCCTTCCAGACACCGCCCAGGGCCTCGACGCTTTGGCGGAACTGCGTCAGGGTTTGTTCGACCGCGTGCGGCTCACCCTTGGCGCCCAGCTCGATATGGCGCGGTGTCTTGTCGTCGCCCACCGAAGGCAGGCTGAAGGTCTTGAGCCCAACGGTCTTCTCCGCCTCGAGCATCATGTCGATCAGCTGCGACTCGCCAAGCTCGAACACGAAGATCGATTTCTCCAGATAGGGCTCGTGGTCGAAATAGGCCTGGTAGTGGGTATCGAGCACCCACTCCGCCATCGGCCAGGCCATCACCGGAAAACCCGGCACGAACCAGTGGTGACCGATGGTGAAGCCGGCGATGCGGTTGTAGGGATTGGGAATGATGTCGGACCCGGCCGGGAATTCACCCATCGCCAGGCGCTGCGCATTGAGTTCCCATTTCATCTCGATGGCGCGGGCACGGATCTCCTTTTCCGCCAGCGGATGCGAAACCAGGCCGACGCCGAGCGCCTCGGCTGCTGCCTGGCGGGTGTGGTCGTCCGGCGTGGCACCGATGCCGCCGCAGCTGAATATGCACCAGTCGCCGCCCTGGGCCAGCGCGAACGTGCGGCGATAGGTTTCGACGATGTGCGCGCGGTCATCGCCCAGATACTCGGCCCACGAAAGCTTGAGGCCGCGCGCCTTCAGCAGCTCGATGATTTTCGGCATGTGCTTGTCAGCCCGTTTGCCGGACAGGATCTCGTCGCCGATGATGATGAGTCCGAAGTTCATTTAAGCGAATTCCTTGATTGGGTTGCCGCGCGCGGTGGCGAGCGCGGTGAGGCCGTAGTGGATGAATGCCAGCCCGGTCAGGGTGGTGGAAAAGAACCAGAAAAACGGAATCAGGTTGAGCAGGGCGCCGGCGTAGCCGAGCCAACCCCAGTGCATATCCCGGGCGTAGGCGAATCGGCTGATTTCGTCGGCCGACGCATGCTCGGCCAGCGCGTCGTAGCGCAATACGCGGGTGTTCAGGCGCCCGAGCAGGAACGGCAGCACCAGCCAGCCAAACAACGGAATGAACCAGAGTGGAAAGGTGAGCATCGCCAGCAGGATGAACTTGGCCAGCGCCATGGTCGAATTGGCGAGCGACCCTAAAAGGTTGCCGCCATGCAGGTGCGCAAGTTCCGCATAATCGCGACCGGCGACATGGCGCAGCATCAGCGGCATGCCGACGATGCTGATGAAGCCCAGCGCGCACACCAGGGTGAGCGGAATATAGAGCGCGATCAACACCCACAAGGCCAGCACCCCGGGCACCACGCTGATGCCGTAGATCACCAGGCGGTCGATGAAGCGCTCGACATAGGGAATGGTCTTGATCAGCGAATCAACGACTGCTAAAAATGTCGCCCACTTCCACCACATCACGAATGCCCAGAACAGGGCCGCGGCCAGCACCGGGCCGATGGCGAGCAACAGCATGCCGGGCTGCAACTGGCTGCCAAGGGCGCGACGGTAGGCTTGGAGGACGGACACGCGGCGATTTTACGGGTTTCGGTGCGTGCGGCCTTGAATCTGCATGAGGCATCGAGATCGAACGGCATGCCTGGTCGGCCGCTCGTACCGGCCGCTAACGTACGCCGGTTAACTGTCCAGTGCGGCTGAACGATGGCTGGCGCGACGCTGACGGTGTGGTGCCGGGGCAAGCCCCGCATGTGACGGAATGATAGGATTTAGTGGCAATCAACCAAAACGTGAAGCCCTGAACATGAATATTCACGCCAAGCGCAAGAACGCTCGCCCACACAAGCCCGCCGGCCAGAAAAAAATCGGCGACTTCACCGACCAAGAACTCGCGGCGTTGCCGCGCGAAGAATATTTGAAACTTCTGACGCCGACCATGCGTAAACACATCCGGGCCGCCTGGGCGGCGTCGGACAAAGCCCGGAAATAGCGCCGTCGATGAAGTTCCTGCTTGATGCCATTGCCGCGCAATGGCCTGGTTGCGGGCTCGGCGAACTGCGTTCATGCAGCGATCAACGAGCGGTCTGGCGATAACGCTTTTTGGTCAGAGCAAGCAACATCTTCTTGTAGTTCGCCGATGTGTTTGCCGGCACATCAGTCGCCGTGCACTGGCCGATAAAGTTTCGCAAGCGGTCGGCAATGGTGACCGGCGGAGGTGATCGCCGAGACTTCGGCGGACTCCCTTCCAGGCATGGGGCCGCAGCAATTTTCATCTTGGGCATGGTGTGGCTATTGGCCATTGGGAGTCGCGAGTCTATCAGTCACTTTGGCCTGACCTGGCGCGGGTCGGGCACCTCGACGTTGCCACGACATTCGCGGCGCATTCATTGGAATTCAGAGCCAACCGGCCATGTCCACGGTCGGTGAAGCGTTTGTATGGTGCGTTGCTTCGATGCTTGGTCCGATTCTCGTGATGCGCGTGGTCACGGGTTATGATGCCGCAGAGCAAGCGGACACCGTGTAAAAAGCGCTGTGACGCGTTTGCTTCTGGATGTCGAGCACGCAAGTTTCGCAAGTCGGAGCATTTGTGTCCCAGACAGAGCGCTTGTACAAGATCAGTCATCTCCTGACGATTGGCCAATGCCTGAGCAGGCAGCGCCTGCTGGACGATCTGGGTATTTCGCCGGCCACGCTCAAGCGTGACTTAGCGCACCTGCGCGACCGCATGAACATGCCTGTGACCTTCGACCGCGAACTCGGCGGTTGGCGGCTCGACCGCGGCCAGCAAGGGGCCGGCACCCAGTATGAATTGCCTGGCCTCTGGCTGAGCGCAGAGGAGATTCACGCGCTCTTGACCATGCAGCATTTGCTCGGCCACCTCGATGCCAGTGGACTTCTCGGCCGCCACATCGCGCCACTCGCCAACCGCCTGGCGCGAATTCTCGGCGACGGCACCGGTCACGCGGAAGACCTGGCGCGACGCATTCGCGTGCAAACCGTCGGCGCGCGGCGAGTGCAGATGCCGCACTTCCAGGCGGTAGGGTCGGCACTCTTGCGGCGCTTGCGGGTAATGATCGAATACCACGGTCGCGGGCGCGACGAGACTCTGCGGCGCGAGGTCTCGCCGCAACGCCTGATTCACTACCGCGACAACTGGTATCTCGATGGCTGGTGCCACCTGCGGCGCGGCTTGCGCAGTTTCAGCGTGGATGCCATGCGCGAAGTGCAGGTGCTCGACCGGGCAGCCATCGAAGTCCCTGATGGTGAACTGGACAAAGTGCTCGGCGCTGGCTACGGCATCTTCGCGGGTAGACAAGTGCAGTGGGCCAGCTTGCGCTTTTCCGCTGAACGCGCCCGTTGGGTGGCCGCCGAGACCTGGCACCCGCAGCAGCGTGGTCACTTTGACAGTGTAGGCCGCTGGCTGCTGGAATTGCCCTACGCCGACCCGCGCGAACTGGTGATGGACGTGATGCGGCATATGCCCGAGGCGGAGGTGCTTGGACCGCCTGAGTTGCGCGCGATGGTGGAGGAGCGGTTGCGGC
>JANPGJ010000545.1:0-10589 GCA_031423955.1 Burkholderiales bacterium | reverse complement strand
CGGCGATTTAGCTCAGTCGGTTAGAGCAACGGAATCATAATCCGCGGGTCCGGGGTTCGAATCCCTGAATCGCCACCAATTTCAGCCAACACTTTCCGCCTGGGATCTATCTGGCGCTGCGCCTGCTCCCGGGCACGTGGCTGTGCAGACGCGAGCGCAGCCAGAACAATGGCGGGTCGGGCGACGGGAAAACCGCGCAACTATCTTGCCGCCGCCAAGATCGTGGTCATCCGGCTTGCGCTTGCCTGGCGCACGTGGCACCACTGTGCCGCCTGGTTTCAAGCCCGATGATTGCTGTGCTACTGGCTTGAGCGGGCCGGCGCCGTGTAGCGCAATGTGACCCACAAGGCGCGCGCCATGCCGGGCGAACGGAACTGCTCCGCTGCCGAATTGGCCGCATCCAGTGCGTTGCCCGGACCGGTGAAGATGTTGCGTCCCAGCACGCCGAAGGTGTCGTGGCGACGGTCGAAGAGATTGTCGACCTTGGCCGTGAGTTCCCAGCCGCGTTCGAACGCGTATCGCAGCACCAGGTTTGCCACCGCATAGCCCGGTAGCGCGCCGTTGGCATCGCGGTTGTTGTCATCGCCGCGTGCGAATTGCCGGCCGTACCAGTTCACACCCAAACCTGTTGCCCACGCGCGGTCGGGTGTCCATTCGACGCGCAGCTTGAGGGCTTGCGCAGGTACCCCGGGCAACCGGTTGCCCGGCGACACCAGGATGTTGCCTGCCGCGTCGGCGGCGGAATTGTTCGGGCTGGGCATCTGAAAACCTGACAGGTAGGTGGCGCGGATCGCGTGATATGAAGCGCGCATGACCCATGCACCGACCCCGGCCTGTGCACCGAGCTCAAGCCCGGCGCGCTCGGTGCGCCCGACATTCTGGAAAAAACCCGCGGTCGTCGACCCGCCGGTATTGATGAAGTGGATATCGTCATGGACAACGCTGCGATACATCGCCCCGCTGAGCTTGACCGATTCACTGACGCCCGCCCGAAAGCCGAATTCGAGCGTTCGCGCAATCACCGGCTTGAGCGGCGGGTCCGCCAGGAACTGGTTGGGCAGGTTGCAAGGCGCGGCCGGATCGGCACAGGTCAACTCGACCGGCGAAGGCACGCGCATGCCCTGCGCCAGTGTCGCAAACAGGGTGGCGCGGGCGGCCGGGTTCCAGGTCACACCGAAGGCCGGATTGAGCCTGCGGAAGCTGTGATCGCCATCGAGCGCGCCCTGCGTTCCGCTTTGGTCGCGCAGGCGCACCCGGGCGATGTTGTAGCGGGCCGAAGCGGTAAATCCCCACTGCTGGCTCGGCGAAAACGTATTGCTCGCATGCACGCCCAGATAGGCGTTGCGCCCGCCCAGGCGAACCGAGCGTGTGTAGTCGCCCAATCCCAGCGTCTGGCGCGCCGTTGAAAACCCGGCCTCCTGCGTATCCTGTTCGAAGCGCGCGTTGCCGGAGTCGTAGGACGCACCGAAGGAGGCCTGGTTGCGCCCGCCCGCCACCGCGCGGTCCGCGGAAGCCTGGATGGCGGCGCCGACCATGGTTTGCGCGAGACCATAGCGTACGTTGGTACCGGGAGCGTTGCCTGGCGCGATGGCCAGCGTGGAGTCGAAGTCATCGTTGACGTTGCTGCTCAGATTGCCCTGCGAAAGTGTGCGCAGGTACAAATTGCCGGCGACCAGGATCTCGCTTTGCAACATATGGGAAGCGCGCAGGGTCGCAAAACGCATCAAGTTGGTGGTGCGGTCGGGCCATGTATATGGCTGCCTGAGGTCACCCGACATCGAACGCGGCAGGGTCTGGCTACCGTTGAGCGCGTTGTCGGCGAACGCGAATGAAAAGTCGATGTCAGTCGATTCATCCTGCCAGCCGACCTTGCCAAAAAGCTGCCGCACCCGGCTTTCCGAACGTTCACGCCAGCCCCGCTCGTTGAGCATGGTGCCGGCCAGGAAGTAGTCCGCGTACTCGCCATGCCCGCCAGTCTCGAATTCCGCTGCGCGCCGGCCAAACGCGCCGCTGGTGACACGCGCCGTGGTGCCAGGATAGGCAAATCCCGATTTGGTCTGTACCGACAGGGCCCCGCCCAGGGTGTTGAGGCCAAACGCCGGATTCGATCCGGACAGCAGATGCATGGTCGAAATCGCATTGCGCGGTATCAGGTCCCAGTTGACGGTGTCACCGAAGGCCTCATTGACGCGCACGCCGTCCACAAACACTGAAAGCCCCTGCGCCAACCCGAGCAGCGGCGATGCCACGAATCCACGATATTGAAGATCCGGCTGGAAACGATTGCCTTGTCCCGCACCCATGCTGGCACCACTGAGGTTGCGCTCGAAGAATTCGGTGAGGTCCAGCGCGTCCTGGCGGCGCAAATCGGTGGCAGTCACGCTTTGCACGCTGGCGGGTACATCGCGCAGCCTGCGGCCATGTCCCGGAATCGGCGTGGTGCCGATCACCGTAACCGCCGGAAGTTCAAGCTCCTTGGAGGGATTCTCCGCCGTGATGCCCAAGACCGACTGCAGAACCAGAAAACCTGCCGCGAGTGCCGCGCGCACCGCTGGCGTCATCGAATCAAGACCCCCCATGGCATCTCGCCGACGCTAATGTCGGCTACCCGGGAATTGGTCGTTGTATCGATCACCGAAACAGAATTCGAACGCCCGTTGGCAACATACAACCTGCCGCCATCGGCCCTGATGGCCATGTTCCAGGGTCGCTGCCCGACCGCAATGGTCGCGCTCACCGTATTGGTTGCGGTATCGATCACCGAGACGGTGGCGTCGCGGCCATTGGAGATGTATACGCGCTTGCCGTCCGGGCGCATCGCCACGCCATTGGAGAACTTTCCCGCCGGTATGCTGGCCGCGACCGACTGCGTCGCCGTGTCGATGACAAACACGGTATTCGCGATCTCGCAGGCGACGTAGGCGAACCTGCCATCCGGTGTGAAGGCTATTCCCCGCGGCCGCATGCCCACCTTGATCGAGCGCACCTGCCGGCGCGCGGCCACATCGATGATGTCGAGCGTGTCGGCGTCCTCGGCGCTCACGTAGACCCATTTCCCGTCCGGACTGAACACCGCGTGTTCGGGGTTCTTGCCGTCGGTCTTGACGAAATGGGATACCGCACCCTTTGCCGTGTCGACGAATGCGACGCCGTTGCTGACTTCGACCGCCGCCACGATCCATTGACCATCGGGCGAGATACTGACACCTTCGGGGGACTCGCCAAGCGGAATGGTCTGCAGCACGGCGCGCCGGGCGACGTCGACGACCTGCAGTGCGCTGGCGGGCTGGTCGCTCACGTAAAGCCTGGTGCCGTCGCGGGAAATCGCCATGCCGCGGGGTTTCGCACCGACGCGGATCTCGCCGATCACGGCGTCGCGCGTCACGTCGATCAACGAAAGCGTGCCGGATTTTTCATTCGCCACGTAAGCGGTTTGTGCGGCGGCAATGATCGGCACAAGACCCAGCAGGAAGACTGCGACACGTTTCATCTGGCTTCTCCGGAACTGCCGGCCGCAAATGGCCAAATGCGCTGAAACACACCATCCCGATCGACGAGCAAATGCTTGACTGCCGCCGCCACATGCAAGGTCACCAGCCCCATCAGGAGCCATACGCAACCCAGGTGGACCATGCTGCAAAGTTCCTTGAGCGCCGGTGCATCCCATCCCCAGTGCGGCAAGGCAAAGCCGTAGAACCTGATCGGGTACTTCGTGAACGACGAACCGAGGTAGCCGGATAGAGGCAGCGCGAACAGGCAGCCGTACAGCAGGCCATGGGACATCCGGGCTGCCTGCTGCTGCCAGGGCGGCATGTGCACCGGATACGCCGGCGCGCTCCCGCGCAGCCTGATGATCAGGCGGATGACCATGACAAGGCCAATGCTGATGCCGATCGACTTGTGCACGTTGAACCAGCCGGCCCGCAGGCCCGGCGGCGCTTTCGGCAGGCTCTGCATCCACCAGCCGAGCGAAACCTGCCCTACGGCCGCAACAGCAATCAGCCAGTGCAGGAAGATGACGGGCATGGTGTGCCGGCGCGGCATGGAAGCGACGCCAACGCCCGCCGCCGACTTGCTTTCATCGGGCTTCATTCGAATATCGGCCCGGTCAGCGCGAGGATTCGATGCCGGCGGCGCGCAGCTTTTCACGCACCGCCCCGCCGGCCAGGAAGCGCAGGAAAGGATGCGCCTCGTCCGGATTGATCGAATCCGAAGCAATTGCGGCGCTGTATGCAACCCAGCGCTGCAGGTTGCCAGGCAGGGGTCCCACAAGAGAAGCAGTCGGCCGTGCCATGATCTCGGTGACATGGTCGAGCGCGAACTCGACCTCCCCATGGCCGACGAACTGCACTCCCTGGCCGATGCCGCCTAAGCGAATCCTCGAGCGCAGCGTCTCTGCGATGCCGAGCGCGGCCATTGCGTCGGCCGCGGCGACCCCTCCAGGCCCTTCGCGCGGGTCGGGATAGGCAATCGACCCGGCCTTGACCAGAACGCTGCGCAACGCGTCTGCAGACGATATGTCAGGCGCGGAAGCGCCCCTGCGCATCGCCAGACCCATGCCGATGCGGCCCACATCGATCCGCGTGGCGGCTGTGATCTTGCCGCCCTTTTGCATGGCTTCGATCAGGTCGTTCTGAAAGATCACGACATCAGGCGGTTCGCCGGCGCCAAGCCTGCCCTGCAGGCTTTCGAAGGTTCCGAACTTGACGACGGCTGAATGGCCGCTCTCGCGTTCGAACTGGCTGACCAGATCGGCAACCACGCCTTTGAGCGCGGGCGAACACCAGATGGCGAGTTGTCCGGGACCCGCGAGGGCGGAAGTGACGAGAAACGCACTCGCCAGCACGCACAGACGCGCAATGCGCGAACCAAAGTGATCGCTCAATTCAACTCTCCCGCACTGACGTAAGCCCACAATGCCTCGATCTCTTCCGGCGAAAGCGCCCCGCGCCATGGCGGCATCGTGTTGCGCCCGTTGGAAACGACATTGATGAATCGCGCGCGTTGGTCGCGAGGAAATTTGCGCAAGTCCACGTTGGTTGGAGGCTCGAGCATCCGCGTGCCGTGACAGGGGGCGCAATTGAGCGAGTAATTCTTTTCGCCGGCCCGTATCAGGTCCGGCGTAATCTTTTCCTGCGGGTTCTGCGCGCTCGCAGCACCCCAGACGAAACACGCCAGCGCCAGGCCTGCACGAATACGCCGGCCCAAAGAACCATTGATCATTTGTTTACTGATTGATAGTTGCAAAACGCGAAGGACTGGCCCCGAAAAAACACTCGGGGCATTCGCTGACGCCATTCGGGGGAACCGGCCCGGCTGCGCGGACCGCGCTCCCTTCGATTCAGGAACGCCAGGCATCTGCGCAGACCAGACGCGATGCCCGGCCTCGCATCACTGCGGAAGCGCGAAGGTCCAGACCGAACCGCCCTTGGGCACGTTCTTTCCGGCGTCCCCGATCCAGCGCACGCCCAAGCCGCCCAAGCCAGACAGGACAGTTACGTACTGCCGTCCCTGGTGGGTCCAGGTGATCGGCATCGAATTGACACCGGAACCGGTCTGGAACTCCCACAGCGTCTTGCCGGTATCGGCATCGAGGGCCTGAAATTCCCCGCTATGCCGCCCGTTGAACACGAGGCCGCCGCCGGTGGCGAGCATGGCGCTCCAGTTGGCGTGGTCGTTGAGCGGGATTTTCCATTTCGCCTTGCCGGTCAGCGGATCGATGGCCTCGACAAATCCCTTCGGTTCGTTCGGTGCCATGGCAACGGTGAACTGTGCCCCGATATAGCGTGCGCCGCTGCCGGTTTTCGGCGGCTCAACCGGGACCAGCTTGAACTTCGAGAACATGTTTATCGTGTTGGTATAGAGCAGGCCGGTCTTGGGATTGAAGGCCGCATGCTGCCAGTTCTTCACGCCCACAAGGCTGGGCCAGAATTCCTGCTCTTCGCCCGCACGAATTTTTTTGGCCACCTCCGACTCCACCGGCCGACCGGTGTTGAGATCCACATGTGTGGCCCAGGTGACCTTGCCATACGGATTGGCGGCGAGCAGCTTGCCGTTGGCGCGGTCGAGGACGTAGGCGAACCCGTTGCGGTTGAGCTGCATGACTACCTTGCGCTGCTGGCCGGCGACCGGGAGCTCGCCCAGGATGAGCTCCGATACCGCATCGTAGTCATAAAGTTCGTTGGGGATGAACTGGTAATGCCAGGCGATTTCGCCGGTTTTCGGGCGCACTGCGATCACCGAGGTGGTGTAGAGATTGTCGCCCTTGCGATAGTCGGGGTTCCAGGGGCCGGCGTTGCCGGTGCCCCAGTACACCAGATCGAGTTCCGGGTCGTAGGAGCCGGTAATCCAGGTGCTGCCGCCGCCGTTCAAGTGGGCCTTGTCGTTGCCCCAGGTGTCACCGCCCTTTTCGCCCGGTGCCGCCGTGGTGTGCCGGCGCCAGAGTTCCTTGCCGGTCGCGGGATCCCAGCCTGAAATGAAACCGCGAATGCCGAACTCGGCGCCCGACATGCCCGTAATCACCACGCCGTTGGCCACCAGCGGCGCGACGGTCATTGAATAGCCATCCTTCCAGTCGATGACCCTGGTCTTCCATAGCTCCTTGCCGGTCTTCTGGTCCAGAGCCACCACGTGTGCATCGAGGGTGGTGCGGAACACCTTGCCGTCGTACAGCGCCACACCCTTGCTGGATACGCCGCAGCAGACCACGCGCGGCGTCTCGGGCACAAAATCGACCGGCGTGCGCCAGATCTGCTTGCCGGTCAGGGCATCGATGGCGACCGTCCACTTGGCGTTGCTGATGTACATCACGCCGTTGTAAATGAGGGGCTGCGCCTGCTCGCCGAACTCGTTTTCAAGCCCGGTCGACCATACCGGTGCCAGGTTCTTGATGTTGCCTTTGTTGACCTTGTCCAGCGGCGAATACCGTTGCTGGCTGTAGCCCATGCCGTAGGTCAGCACGTTGTCGGTATTCTTGCCATCACTCTTGAGATCATCGAGCGATTGGGCGCTCAACGGCAACGCGATCGCCGCTCCCGCAACCAACGCGGCCAATCTGAATATCGACATTGTCTGTTTCCTCCGTGATTATTTTGTTGTGACACGCTGACGGTAAAGTCCGAACCCGCCAGCATGCCTGGATGCGCAGCACGTTTTGTGCGCCTGCGAGAAATGTACATCAGGATGCAACAGCGTGGAAGCCCCCGATCAGCATTCACACCGAAGAGATCACAGCAGCGATCGCCACAAGGTAGAAACTGCTGCGCTGCCGCATTCAAGCGGGCCGGCAAACCGGACATGCGAGAACCTCGCGATGAATGATAAAATCCTTCCAGCCCATGATCAAACTCTTCCGTTTAATTTGCGTAGCGCTATGCGTATGTTGCGTTGCAGGCGCGATGGCACAGACGCAGCGGATCGTTTCGATCCCGGCTGCCGCCAAGCGATCGGTCATCACGTTCAGCGGCGGTCCCGATGTGCAGGTCGACGGGCGGGCCGCACGCCTCGCGCCGGGGGCACGCATCTTCGACCGCAGCAATTATCTGCAGACGCATGGCGCGGTCACCGGCACGTTCAGGGTCAAATACCTTCTGGAGGCCACCACCGGACTGGTCCAGTCGGTGTGGATCCTGACCGACGAGGAAGTCGCCACACCCGATCCGGTTCCGCCGCAATAGCAACGTCCGCGCCAGCGGGCATGCCAATCGCAGCTCCGCTCTACAACGGTCCCCTGCACCCGAATGCCGAAAAAACTTTTTATCAAGACCTTTGGCTGCCAGATGAACGAGTATGACTCGGACAAGATGGCAGACGTGCTGCATGCCTCCGACGGCCTGGAGAGTGTCGACACCCCCGAGGAAGCCGACGTCATCCTGTTCAACACCTGCTCGGTGCGCGAAAAGGCGCAGGAGAAGGTGTTTTCCGATCTCGGCCGGGCGCGCCAGCTGAAGGCGCTGAAACCGGGCCTGTTGATCGGGGTCGGCGGCTGCGTCGCCAGCCAGGAAGGCGCGGCGATCGTAGCGCGCGCGCCCTATGTCGATGTGGTATTCGGCCCGCAGACCTTGCACCGACTGCCGCAACTGATCGCGGCGCGCCGTTCCAGCGGCCGGCCGCAGGTCGACATCTCGTTCCCCGAGATCGAGAAATTCGATCAAATGCCGCCGGCGCGGGTCGATGGCGTCACCGCCTTCGTCTCGATCATGGAAGGTTGCTCGAAATATTGCAGCTTTTGCGTGGTCCCGTATACCCGCGGGCCCGAGATATCGCGCGACCTTGACGGCGTATTGGTGGAAATCGCCGGCCTCGCCGCGCAAGGCGTGCGCGAGATCACCCTGCTGGGCCAGAATGTCAACGCCTACCGCGGGACCGCCGCCGATGGCGAAGTCGTGGATTTCGCCCTGCTGATCGAATACGTGGCCGAGATTCCGGGCATTGAACGGATCCGCTACACGACCTCGCACCCGAGGGAGATGACGCAACGCCTGATCGACGTCTACGCGCGGGTGCCCCAGCTGGTTTCGCATCTGCATCTGCCGGTGCAATCCGGCAGTGACCGCATGCTCGCTGCGATGAAGCGCGGCTATACCGTCCTCGAATACAAGTCGATCATTCGCCGGCTGCGTGCGGTACGGCCCGACCTGACGGTCTCGACCGACTTCATCATCGGCTTTCCGGGCGAGACCGCCGCCGATTTTGAAGCCACCATGCGGTTGATCGAGGAGATCAGGTTCGACCATTCGTTCAGCTTCCTGTATTCGCGGCGCCCCGGAACCCCGGCGGCCGATCTTGCCGACGACACGCCGCCGGAAACCAGGCAGGCACGCCTGGCGCGCCTGCAGGCAAGGATCGAAGAGGAGGCCGGCGCCATCAGCAGGCGCATGGTCGGCAATATCGAGCGGGTTCTGGTCGAAGGCCACGCCCGCCGCGACGCGCAGGAACTCTCCGGCCGCACGGCCAACAACCGGGTGGTCAATTTCGCCGGCGATGCGCGTTTGATCGGTGGATTCGCCGATGTCACCATTACCGGGGCCCTGCCGCATTCGCTGCGCGGCGCGGTCGTCGTCAGGCAATAGCCCTTGGCACGCGCATCACGCGAGTTGCGGTTCGAGCCGCCCGACAACAAGCGCCTGGCCAACCTGTGCGGGCCGCTCGACGCGCATCTGCGCCAGATTGAAACCGCGCTCGACGTCAGCATCAGCCGGCGCGGCGCGCGCATGACCGTGCGCGGGCCGGCCGACGCGATTGAACGCGCAGCCACCCTGCTCGAAAACTTCTACGCACGTGCCGAGGCGCCGCTCGAACTCGACGAGATCCAGCTTGGCGTCGTCGACAGCCGCAACCCGCCGCTTGCGGAAGGCGACACGCCGCGCCTGATGACGCGGCGCCGCGATCTCGCCGGGCGTACACCCAACCAGCGGATTTATCTCGACAACATCCTGGCCCACGACGTCACTTTCGGCATCGGTCCGGCCGGCACCGGCAAGACCTACCTCGCGGTGGCCTGTGCGGTCGATGCACTCGAACGCGATGCGGTCAAGCGGATTGTCCTGGTGCGGCCGGCGGTGGAGGCCGGCGAACGCCTCGGCTTTTTACCCGGCGATCTGGCGCAGAAGGTGGACCCGTATCTGCGGCCCCTGTACGATGCGCTCTATGACCTGATGGGTTTCGATCGGGTCGGCAAGATGTTCGAGAAAGGCGCCATCGAGATCGCGCCGCTCGCATACATGCGTGGTCGCACCCTGAACCACGCATTCATCATTCTGGACGAAGCCCAGAACACCACGCCGGAGCAGATGAAGATGTTCCTGACCCGCATGGGATTCGGCGCCAAGGCGGTGGTCACCGGCGATCCGACCCAGGTCGACCTGCCGCGCGGCGCCAAGAGCGGCCTGATCGAAGCGCAGCAGGTGCTGTCGGAGGTGCGCGGCATCGCCATGACGCGCTTTACCTCCGATGACGTGGTTCGTCACCCGCTGGTCGGCCGCATCGTCGCGGCCTATGAAGCGTTTACCGCGGCACAGCCTGCCGATGGCCGCAGCGACATAGCCGATGCCCTGTTGCGTGGCGGCCGTTCGCGCCAGACTTAGACCAGTCGCCAACATGCGCATGCGGCGCTTCGAGATCCAGATCATCAGCCGGCTGCGCGGATTGCCGACGGCCGCGCAGTTGCGGCGCTGGCTGGCGGCGGCGATCGCAACGCCGGCCGAGATCACCCTGCGCGTGGTCAACGGCGCGGAGGCGCGCATCCTGAACCGGGACTATCGCAACCGCGACTACGCCACCAACGTCCTTACCTTCGCCTATGGCGGCACGCCGCCGGCTGCCGACATCGTGCTGTGCGCGCCGGTGGTGGCGCGCGAAGCGCGCGAGCAGGGAAAACCGTTGCTGGCACACTATGCGCACCTGTGCATTCATGGCGCGCTGCATGCGAGCGGAATGGACCACCAGGAGCGACTGCAGGCAACCGACATGGAGAATCGGGAAATCGAGATCCTGGGTACGCTCGGTTTCGACAACCCCTATGTTCCCGCGCCCGGCCGGGCGGCAGCGCCGGTACCGGGCAGGTCCGCGGCGGGCGCCTTGCGGCACCG
>JANPGJ010000544.1:0-2914 GCA_031423955.1 Burkholderiales bacterium | reverse complement strand
CCTGAGTGCCGATCAGGCCACCAGGAAATCCGCCGCCGTCAACACCGGCTTGGTGGTGAGCGAAGCAAAGCCCAGCGCCGCGCCAACGCCATTGCCATCGGCGTCGTAGGACAGCAAGCCGGTCGCGGTGTTGTAGAGAATAAAGTCGTTGCCATCGGCCGCCACCGGATTCGCCCCCGACACCAGGCTCGCGCCTGACAGGGCGCCGATGGAAAGCGCCGCGAAGATGCGATGGTCGAGCATCAGGGTATCGCTGCCGGGTGCGAAGTCGGTGACGGTGTCAAGATTGCTGGCCGCATTGAGCGCGCTGTTGAACACGAAGCGGTCGCCACCGGCGCCGCCGGTGAGCGTGTCGTTGCCAAGGCCGCCGGCGATGATGTTGTCGCCGGCCGAGCCGTTGATCGCTTCGCCTGCAGCGGTGCCGGTATAGGCCGGCTGGGTGTCGGACACGGTAACGCCGCGATCGATCAGCGGCAGGCTCTTCCCCTTGAATTCGTCGGATTCGGAGAAACCGGTGACCACGCCGCCGCGCGTGCCGCCGCCGGACAAATAGCCCAGCCATGATGCCAGTCCGCCGGCGTCTGCCGCGCGGTTGAGAACGTTGACGTAAAGCTGGTTGACGAAGGCGGTGTCGTTCAGGGCGCCGTAGCGGCCCTGGAATTCGCCGCTGGCGACGAAGCTGCCGGCCGCGGTGGCCAGCGCAAGACCGCCGTTGATGGCCCCGACCCAGGAGGTCAGGCCGGCGACATCCGGCGCGCGGTCCAGCGTGGCCCAGTAGAGTCGCGCCACGCCGGCGGCGTTGCCGTTGATTTCCCACAGGCCGGCATTGACTTCCGCCGCCCGGCGGTCGATGTGCTCGCCCGATTCGGAGAAGCCGGTGACTACAGATCCCCGGCTGCCGCCGGAACCGAGATAGCCGGTCCAGGTTGCCAGGCCCGGCGCATCGGCGGCGCGACCGAGCACGTTGAGGTATAGCTGCTGCACGAATTGGGTGTTGTTCAGGGCGCCGTAGGTGCCTTGGAATTCGCTGGAGCCGATGAACGATTGGGCGATGGTGTCAAGCGCGGTGCCGGCTTCGCGCTGCGCGCGCCAGACGTCGACGCCGAGCGCGTCACCCTGGCGGTTGAGGGTGGCCCAGTAGAGGCGCGAGATTTGCGCGATGGCGGATGCCGGGTCGAAGTTGAGGTTGCCGTCGAGAAAGCTGAGCTTCTCAATGCCGGCGAGGGTGTCGTTACCGTCGCTGCCGGCGCTGGCGCCGCTGCTGTTGCCGCCACTGACCGGGTTGCCGCTCAAGCCATATTGGCGGCGCGAACCGCCCAGTTGCGCGACATCGACGCCGGCGCCGCCATCGATGTTGTCGTCACCCAAGCCGCCGATCAGCGTGTCGTTGGCGTCGCCGCCGGAGAGGCTGTCGTTGCCGCCGAGGCCGCTCAAGGTATCGATCAGACCGCTGCCGGTGAGCGTGTTGGCGCCGCTGTCGCCGGTCAGGTTGTTGGTGGCGACGATGCCGCCGTCGATGTTGGGCGCCATCCGCGCCTGGAATTCGCCTGAATCAGAGAAGCCCAGGGTGACATCGGCGCGGCTGCTGCCGCTGTTCAATGCGCCGACCCAGGCGGCGAGGCCGCCGGCGTCCGCCGTGCGATTCAATACGTTGAGATAGAGGCGGTTGACGAAGCCGGGGTTGTCGAGGCTGCCGTAGGTGCCCTGGAATTCGCCGCTGCCGACGAAGGCGGCAGCGACTGTGTTCAGAGTAGTGCCGGCGTGCACGCTGTTGGCCCAACCGGTGAACCCGCCGGCATCCGGCGCGCGCCCGAGCGTGGCCCAGTAGAGGCGCGCCACGCTGCCCGCGCCGCCGTCGACGGTCCACGCGCCGATGCCGGTCGCCGCGTCATAGCTGCGGGTGCCGTCGAGGTAGCGCAGCCTCTCGATGCCGCTCATGCTGTCGCTGCCATCGGCACCGGTGATCGATGCGCTCGTCGCGGCGTTGCCGTTGACCGTGAACTGGCGGGACATCGCGGACAAGACCGCGGTGTCGGTTCCCGACCCGCCAACCAGGCTGTCATCGCCAGAGCCGCCGGTGAGGGTGTCGTCGCCGCCGCCGCCATCAATGGTGTCGTTGCCGGCATTGCCGATCAACAGGTTGCCGAGCGCGTTGCCGGTAAGGCGATCGCTGCCGCTGCCGCCGCTCGCATTCTCGATCTCCGCCCCATAGGCGATGCCAAGGTTATTGCTGCCGTCATACAGCACGGCGTCGGGATAGGTCTGGGCAACCACGGATTGCGCGAACGCCGGAACATCCTGCAGCAACTCGGCATGGGTCTGGCGCAGGCCGATCGAACTGTAGCTGCCGGCGACCAGGCTGATCACCGAGGCCAGCGTCTGGTTGGATGCATCGATGGTGTCGCTGCCGCCGGCGTCCCAGATGGTCTCGTAGAACTTCTCGCCGGGCTGCCAGCTATAGACGCTGTTGCCGGTACGGGTGTTGTTGTTGGCGCCATAGGTGGTTTGCAGAGCCAGCATGTCGCCCACCATCAGGGTGCGCGGCTGGATGTTGCGAGCGGTGGCGGTGAAGGATGACTGGTTCCCCGTCACCACCACCTCGAGGCTGTGCGGCGCCTCGTTGTAGGCCATCACCGTGAAGCCCTTGTGGTCGAGGTCGGCCGGCAGGACCACGCTGCCTTCGAACGGATGGATCAGGCCGACGGCGTGGCCGATTTCATGCAGGAGCAGTTCGTAGCCGCTGCCGCCGACGCTGAAATCACTGTCGGCGAAACGGTTCTTCAGGATCCACACATCGCCAGCGTAGCCTTGCACGCCGGCCAGCTTGCCTTCGGTCACGTTGCCGATGGTTTCCCCAGACGACGAGGGTGTCGTCCAGCAGGCCGCGTTGCTTGAGGTCGCGGAGGAGGGCGGC
>JANPGJ010000543.1:0-20546 GCA_031423955.1 Burkholderiales bacterium | reverse complement strand
GGCAGGCCTCGCGCCGGGTGTCGTCGGAGCCCGCATCGCGCAAGTCGGCGAGCAGTTGCGCGCGCGCCTGGCCATGCTGCTGCAGGCAGACCAGGGCGTTGCCGATCAGGTTGGTCGTGGTCTCATGGCCGGCATTCAGGATGAAGATGCAGTTTTGCAGCAGTTCCTGCTCCGTCAACGGGCCGTCCGGGTTGTCATCCTGCAGCAGGCGTGTCAGCACGTCGTGCTCGGGGTCGCCGGGATGGGCGCGACGATGGTCGGCCAGTTGCTTGAGGTAGTCGCGCATTTCACGCACCGCTCGATTGCCGCGGTCGAGTTGCTCGCTCGTCAACACCGGTTCCAGCGCGCCCAGTATGGCCAGCGACCAGCCGCGCAGCGGGCCGCGTTCGGCATGCGGCACGCCCAGCAGGTTGCCGATGATCTCGATCGGGATCGCGGTGGCGAAATCGTCGATCAGGTCGATCGTGCCAAGCGCCGCCGCGCGGTCGAGCAAATGATCGACCAGCGCGACCAGTCCGGGCTCCATGCCGGCGATCGCGCGCTGTGTCAGGGCGCCCATGATCAGGCGCCGCACTCGCGTATGCAGCGGCGGGTCATTGAACACCAGGCTCGTGGTGTGATGCTCGAACAGCAGCGAGGCGCCGTATTTCGGGCCGAATTCCTTTTTCTTGTCGGAGGTGAAGGTTTTGGCGTCGCGATAGACGGCCGTCAGGTCGGCATGGCGGGTGAGGAACACCGAACCGTCAGGCAGCCGCTTGACCGGCGCGTGCTCGCGCAGTGCGTGATAGGTGGGCCATGGATTGGCGTAGAACTCCGGCGGCAGGGCACGCAAGTCGAAATTGGCGGCGAGGGCGCGGCCGGCGCCGACATCGGTGGCAACTGGATCGGCAGGCGTGGCGGCGGCGAGTGGCGTTGGCACGGCAATATCAGGGCACGGCGAGGGCCGGATTGTGGCATACGCCGCGCAGCGCCACGCGTGCGGCCGGATGTCGGCGCGCAAGCATCGCGGGACGCTTCGAGCGCAGCGCGCAGCGGCGCTGCCCGGGCCTCTACAGCCTCGCTGCGGGCATCCGGAACGGCAACACCTGCGCCAGATGCGCAGGCATTCGCGACGCCGATTCATCATCTGCAACCGAACCTTCGGCGCGTCGCGGGTTGGCGATGCCGATGCCGTAGCTCGACAAGTCGCCGATGGCGCGCAGTTCCTCATCGAGCGTGAAGCTCGCCAGCGCGCGGATCGCACTGGCGTATTCCGGGTCGGTCGCCAGTCTGGCGACGTCGATGCGGCAACCCGAGTGTTTCTCGGCGCGGCTTCGCATCAGGCGCAACATCATTTTGCGTGACAGGCTGGAGAACATATGGGCGACCTCGAGCGAAAGCAGATGGGTGACCAATCCTAGGCGCGTCGGGGCCGCGGACATCAGTGGATTAAGGCGAAAAAACGCTGCGCAATCGGTGCATCAGCATGTAGGAATTTGACCGACATGAAGGGCGCTCGCGCGACTGCGCTCAGACCTTGTGCAACAGAATCAGGAACACGATGCCGATCGCAGCGTAAAACATGAAGGCGGATTCGCGGCCGTTCCATTCAGTTGACTGCCAACTGGCGAACCATTGCCCGCCGATCACCATGAAGCCGCCAAACCACAGGGCAAAGCCCAATCCGAGGCCGGCAAACGCGAGTGCCTTGGCAGCGTGGAATTCGTCGCTGCCGGCGCCGAGGGCCGGCACCAGCCAAGCCGCGCCCGCGATGCAAAGCAGCCCCGTCATTCCTTCGACTGCGACGATGCACCGAAACGCCAGTCGATGCAGGAGCGCCGACTCGATCGCACGGCGCTTCAAGGTGCTGTCAGGGAACACGGTATCCATGCTGAGCAGGTGGGTGACAAAGCGCAAGTTGCTTTGCGCGTCGCGCAGGTTGTTGATGGTGACCAGTGCGGCGAACGCGCCGATCAGGAAGACAAACAGGATCTGACAGAGCCGAATGGTGAGCATAGGGAGCGAAAGGGAAATTGGTGGCGGTTTCAGGGTGGTGCATGCGGCAGTTTGCGGTTTTTCGATTGACCGAAGCGGGAAATTACTGTACTCTGTATACGGAATTGCAAAAACGTTCCTCCAATTGCAAGAATGATCGATTGGCCATCGTACCGACGATCGGCTTGGCCGGTAAGGCCAGAAAATGTCTGGCCAAGCTTGTCAGCCTTATGCAAAGTACCGTGAAAGCGTCGGCTGCAAATAGCTTGGTCTCGGAATGCAAGGCTCGCGCCACAAGATGTCACTCGCCCAACTCCACATCGCGCCAGACCTGGTTGATCAGGTCTATGGATCCCTGCTTGCGGCCATCAGCAGCGGTGAACTGGGTCCGGGCCATCGGCTGACGCAGGAAGAACTCGCCGAAACCCTCGCGGTGTCGCGCCAGCCGGTGTTGCAGGCGCTGCGCTTGCTCAAGAAGGAAGGTTTCGTGGTCGACGCCCCGATGAAATCCGCGGCCCAAGCGGGTGCGCGCGGGCTGATGGTGGCGCCGCTTGATGCAGCCATGATCGCACGCTTGTACCAGGTGCGCTCGGTGCTCGATGGCCTGGCTGCACGATTGGCCGCGGATGCCGGCGCGCAGGTCGATCCTGCTGCGATCGACCGCGGGCGGCGCATCGCCACCGGCGGTGCGGTCGGCCCGATGATCGATGCCGACATGGAGTTCCACAAGCTGGTCTACGCGGCTTCCGGCAATCCGCTGATTGCTGAAAGCGCGGGTCGCCATTGGCAGCACATCCGGCGTGCCATGGGCGCGGTGTTGCAGAGTGCCGCCGCCCGCGCCGCGATCTGGGACGAGCATGCGGCGATCGCTGCAGCGATCGCGCGCGGCGACGCCGGCGAGGCCGAACGGCTTGCCCGCGAGCATTGCGAAGCCGCCGGATTCAATCTTGCCGAGAACATGACTCGACATGCCGAAGCCGCATCCTGACAGCCATCCCCCAATCCAACCCGAGAGGAGACAAGCATGAAGCTCACCCCTGAGCAAATCGCGCAGTTCGACCGTGACGGCTACCTGTTCTTTCCAAGCCTGTTCACGCCTGAGGAAATCAAGCGCCTGGCGGCCGAAGTGCCGGGCATCTATGCCCAGCGGCGGCCGGAGAATGTGCGCGAGAAGTCGGGAGACGTGGTCCGTACCAACTTCGCCGCCCATATGTACAACGACAAGTTTGCCCGCCTGGCGCGCCATCCGCGCATGGTCGAACCGGTGCGCCAGATCTTTGGCGAAGATCTCTACATGCACCAGTTCAAGATCAACGGCAAGATGGCGTTCGATGGCGATGTGTGGCAGTGGCTCCAGGAATACGGTACCTGGTTGTACGATGATCAGATGCCGGAAGCACGCGCGATGAACGTCGCGATTTTCCTGGACGACACCAACGAATTCAACGGCCCGCTGATGTTCATTCCGGGCAGCCACAAGCAGGGCGTGCTGGAAGCCGGCCATGACACCTCGACCACCAGCTATCCGCTGTGGACGATCAACAATCAGAACATCACGAAGATGGTCGAACAAGCCGGCGGTTTGAAGGGCGGCATCGTCGCCCCCAAGGGGCCGCCGGGATCGATGATCATCTTTCACGGATGCCTGGTGCATGCGTCGACCTCCAACCTGTCGCCGTGGAACCGGGTCAACGTGTACCTGTCGCTCAACGCGGTGTCGAATCACGTGCGGCGCTTCAAGCGCCCCGGCTACATCGCGCATCGCCAGTTCGAGCCGATCGTCTGCCTGCCCGATGACTGCCTGTTGAAGGACTATCCGGTGGTGACTCCGTGGAAAAACGGCACTCCGCCGGAGGAATTGACCGGCATGATGAAAGAGGCGGCTTGACATGAACTTGTTCGCAAAGCTCCTCAAACGCCAGGCTGAAGGCAAACCGGTGCGCATCGGCCTGATCGGCGCCGGCAAGTTCGGCTCGATGTATCTGGCCCAGGTGCCGCGCACGCCGGGTGTGCATCTGGTCGGCATCGCCGACCTCAACCCGGCGAATGCGCGCGCCAATCTGGAGCGCGTCGGCTGGAAGCCGGAGCAATCGTCAGCCAGTTCGTTTGACGACGCCATCGCCCACGGCAACACCTTTGTCACCGACAACTGGGAGGCGCTTGTGCGCCACCCGCAGATCGAGATCATTGTCGAGTGCACCGGCAACCCGGTGGCGGCGGTCGAGCACATCCTTGCCGCCTTTGCCAATCGCAAGCATGTGGTCAATGTGACGGTGGAGGCGGATGCCTTCTGCGGGCCCCTGCTGGCGCAAAAGGCGGCGCAGGCCGGGGTGGTCTACAGCCTGGCGTACGGTGATCAGCCAGCCCTGATTTGCGATCTGGTCGATTGGGCCCGTGCCGCGGGTTTTTCAGTGGTGGCTGCCGGTCGCGGCCACAAATGGCTGCCGCACTTTTCCGAATCGACGCCAGAAACGGTGTGGGGCCACTACGGGCTCTCGCCTGAAACCGCGCGCATCGGCGGCCTCAATCCGAAGATGTTCAATTCCTTTCTCGACGGTTCCAAACCTTCGATCGAAAGCACGGCGGTGTGCAATGCCACCGGCCTGATCGCACCACCCGACGGCCTGCTTTATCCGCCCGCCTCGGTCGATGACATTCCGTTCGTGTGCCGACCGATCGCGGAGGGTGGGGTGCTCCATGCCAAGGGCCAGGTCGAGGTGATCTCGTCGCTGGAAAAGGATGGCCGGGTGATCCCCTACGACATCCGCTTCGGTGTGTTCGTGGTGTTTGAAGGCGAGACCGAATACATCCGCAACTGCTTCAAGGAGTACATGGTGCGCACCGATCCCTCCGGTCGCTACGCCTGCCTGTACAAGCGCTGGCACCTGATCGGGCTTGAGGTCGGCATTTCGGTGGCGTCGGTCGCGGTTCGTGGCGAATCCACCGGTGCCGCCACCTGCTGGAATGCCGATGTGGTGGCCACTGCCAAGCGTGACCTGAAAGCCGGAGAGATGCTCGACGGCGAAGGCGGCTACACGGTGTGGGGCAAGCTGTTCCAGGCGCAGAAATCGCATGCGACCGGTGGCCTGCCGCTGGGCCTGGCGCATGAAGTTAAAGTGCTGCGCCCGGTCAAGAAAGGCCAGAGCCTGACTTGGGCCGACGTGGCGATTGACCATAACCTGCCGGCCTACAAGGTGCGCCGCGAAATGGAAGCGCTGTTCGCACCGATGCTGAAAAAGGCCGCCTGACAGCCTGAGAAGATTTCGTCGCGAGCCCGCCGAGGTCGGGGTGAAGAAATGCGACCGTACTCTCGTACGGCGCGTAGTGCAAGCCCGAGATCGGCGGGCGCAGAAATATTCTCACGCGCTGAGTTCTGATACCCGTAGTGACACAACTCCGCTTCCGGCGTTGTGTCACTGCAGGAATTCGCCACGCGCGTCGATGATGCTCATCTCGACGAATTCCGCCCCGGTGCGGCCCTGCGGACCATATGAGAGCGTGATGCCGCCCAGATCGAAGTTGCGGATGCTTTCCAGCGCGGCGACGAGAGAGGCGCGTGTCAGGTTGCGGCCAGCGCGGCGCAGGCCTTCGACAAGAACCTTGGCCGCGACGAATCCTTCCATTGCCGCCTGGGACAATACGACGTCCTTGTCGCCTGCGGCGAGCTTGCGCATCTCGCGCGCGATGGGAGTGCTCGAATTGATTGGATTCGGAAACACCTGAGTCACCATCACGCCACGCGCACTGCTTCCGAGGTCACGGATGAACGACTTCGCGCTGTTGTTCGAAATGGCAACGAATTGGGTGGTCGAGCCGGCCGCCCGCATGCGCACCACCAGGTCGGCGGCATTCTTGCCCGAAGCGATGAGGATCACCGCTTGTGGATCGGCCTTCGCCAATTCGGCGGCTGGTTTGCTCATTTCGGTCAGGGTTCGTTCGTAGACCACGACCGCAGCCGGCTTGAGCTTGAGCGCCTCCATCTTGCGCGTGAAACCCTCGAGGCCGTCGCGCCCGAACGAGTCGTTGACGTGAACGATCGCGATGCGATTGATACCGACCGTATTCAAGTGTTCGATCGCCTTTTCCACTTCGGTCTGGTACTTGGCCCGCACGTTGAAGATCAGGGGATTGATCGGCTGGTGGAAGATCAGCGCGCCGGTCGAGGGCGCGATGATCGGGATTCCGGCCGCGCCGGCAACCGCCAATACCGCTTCGGTGTGCGGCGTGCCGCGCACTGCGAAGAAGGCCACCGGTTCGCGTTCCGCGACCAGGCGCGCGGCGTTGTCGCCGGCCAGTTTTGGGTCGAATTTGTCATCAACCGAAACCAGCGTGATCTTGCGGCCGTTGACGCCGCCGGCGGCATTGACCGCCGCGATGTACAGGCGCGCACCCCCGGTCATCTCGCCAACCGACCCGGCGACGGCGCCTGTGAAGCCGGCGGTCTGCGCCACTACGACTTCACGCTCAGTCACGCCTTGGGCGCAGACCGGTGCTGAAGACACGGCGCTTGCCAGTGCGAGAGATGCGAGAGCGACGATCGACTTCCAGTCAGTTTTCATGGCAGACGTCAATAGCCGGAGAGACATTGGCATGCGATCGGTGGATCTCGATAGTACACTTGACGCCAGGCCCGTGAAGCCGCAGGTCAAATCCGGTTTGAGGCCTGGTTGCCACGAACGTTCGCGGCATCATCAAGAAATCGATCAACGCGAAAAGAACAGCATGTCAATACAGACTCCCAAGGCCCTGGTATTCGATGTGTTCGGCACCTGTGTCGACTGGCGTGGCAGCATCATTGCCGAGGGGCGCGCTCTCAACACCAAACGCGGCTGGCACATCGATTGGGAAGGCCTGGTCGATGCCTGGCGCGGCGCCTATCAGCCGAACATGCACAAGGTGCGCCGTGGCGAACTGCCATGGACCAATCTTGACGCCTTGCACCTGATGGCGCTCAAGGCGCTGCTGCCGACCTACCTGAACGGCACGCCGAAAAGTGCACTCAAGGCGGCCGATATCGCGCGCATCAACACCATGTGGCACCGCCTGAAGGCCTGGCCGGACAGCGTGCGCGGCTTGAAGCGGCTGAAGGCCCGGCACGTGATCGGCAGCATGTCCAATGGCAATGTGGCCTTGCTGACGAACATGGCGAAATTCGCCGGCCTGCCGTGGGATCTGGTGTTTTCCGCCGAATGGGTGCAACACTACAAGCCGGACCGCGAAACCTACCTGTCAGCGCCGCGAATGCTTGGCCTGAAGCCGGGCGAAGTGATGCTGGTGGCGGCGCACAAGAACGATCTGGACGGTGCGAAGAAAGCCGGCCTGATGACTTGTTTCGTGCCGCGGCCGATGGAATTCGGCCGCTCGGTGGCGCTGTCCGGGAAATATGATTCCGGTTACGAAAAGCGCTTCGATCTGAACGTGCGGGACTTCGGCGAACTGGCGGGCGCGCTCGGATGCTGACGCGCGAGTTGTTTCGCGATGATGCATATCTGAAGAGCGCTACCTCGACCGTTGTTGCCGCCGACGCGACCGGCATCGCGTTTGCCGAAACGATTTTCTACGCCGCTGGCGGCGGCCAGCCTGGCGACACCGGTGTTGTCAGTTGGAAAGGCGGCGAAGCCCGGGTGATCGATACCGGTCGCGGCGCAAGTCCCGGGCAGATCTTGCATTGCGTCGCGGCCGGGTCCGTTCTCCCGGCGCCTGGTATGCAGGTCAGCATGACGATCGACTGGGCGCGTCGTCACCGGCTGATGCGCATGCATACCTGCCTGCACGTGCTGACTGCGATCGTGCCGGGGCCGGTCAACGGTGGCAGCGTGCGTGAAGATCCCGGGCGCCTCGATTTCGATTTGCAGGGGGAACGTCTTGACAAGGTGGAGATCGAGGCACGCCTCAACGCAATGATCAAGGCCGGTGCTTTGGTGAGTACCGAGTGGGTAAGCGAGGAAGAGCTTGCGTTACGGCCGGAACTTGTCAAGACCATGTCGGTCAAGCCGCCGGCCGGCTTCGGCCGGGTCCGGCTGCTGCGCATCGCGGGGATCGATCTGCAGGCCTGCGGCGGTACTCACGTGGCCAACATCGCCGAGATCGGTGCGGTGGTGGTGACGAAAATCGAAAGCAAGGGCAAGCAGAATCGGCGCGTCAGCGTGGCTCTTGCCTGAAACGGCGACCCGAGGGCGTCACCAGCGCGGACCGAAGCGCCGGTAGAACGGGTCGTAGTAGTAGCCGCGGCCCCAGCCGGGGCCGAATCCGGGACCCCATGGCCCGTAGTTGAAGCCCCAGTAAAACTGGTCGTGGCGCTGTTGCAGGGCGCGGCGGTATACGCGCTCCTGTTCCAGTTCCGCCGCAGCTTGGGCGTCGCGGTCGGCGAGTTGCGTGATCAGCGTGGCCTGGCGGGCCTTTTCCTGCGCCTGGGCGAGGTGGTCGATAACTTTCTGGTCCACGCCATTGCGCGCGAGCACCACGATTTGCGCCGGCGTCAGGTCGTGAACCGTGGCGGTCGCGGTGAGGCGGGCGATAATCACCTCCGGCGCGGTGCCGGCTTGCGACAGCGCGACAATTTCGTCGAGCGGTACACCGGGGTTGGGCTTGGGCTTGAAGTTGGCCAGGTCTTGCGGCGACATGCGCTGCAACGAGCCTGGTTGCGGGCCGGGCGAGGCGCAGGCCTGCAGCAACAGGCAGAGGACCCCCAGGGTGAAAAGCTGTGCCAGTCGCATCAACGGCTCCGAAAAAAGTGGGCGTGGAACTGGATTAACGCATCGCCCTTCGGTAGGTGGACATCTGCTCGTCGGATTGGTTCGGTTCAGGGAAGCACTGAACTAGCATGCAGGTTGAGAAAGCCGCTTCCGCGAGCGGTTGAATTCAAACGAACTTCCGTTCGATAGCCTGCATGCCAGGGACGTTTTCAGCGTTTTCCTGGCGGATTTACGGCTGTGTCTTGAACGGGCTGTGCTCGTTGAGTTCGTCCACATAACGGTGAATGCCGGCGGATTCGCGCTTGAGGAAATTCTCGACCGCATCGGCGAATTGCGGCTGTTTCAGCCAGTGCAGTGAGCGGGTTTCGACCGGCAGGAAGCCGCGCGCGAGCTTGTGTTCGCCCTGTGCGCCGCCCTCGAAGGTTGCGATCGATTCGGCGATGCAGAATTCCAGCGGCTGGTAGTAGCAGGTCTCGAAATGCAGGCCGGGCAGGTAGCCCAGGGCGCCCCAATAGCGGCCGTAGAGCGTGCGTTGGTCGTGAATGCACAGGGAGGCGCAGATATCACGGCCGTCCAGGCTGCCGACTACCAGCAGCAGGTGTTGCGGCATGCGCCGCCCGATGGTTTCAAAGAAGTCCAGGTTCAGGTACGGCGTCGAATGATGGGCACGATAGGTGTGGCTGTAGCAACGGGTCCAGAAACGCCAATGCTCGGGTGTGATTTCGGCTCCGCGCAGCCAGCGGTAGGTGACGCCGGCGTCACGCACCTTGCGCCTTTCCTGCTTGATTTTCTTGCGCTTGTCATGCGACATGGTGGCCAGGAACGCATCGAAATCGGCGTAGTTCCGGTTTTGCCAGTGAAACTGCACGGTGCGGCGCGGCATCATGCCGGCCTCTTCGAAGAGGCGTGCCTCATCCTCCTCCGGGAACAGCACATGCAAGGATGAGACTTGCGCCGACTTGGTCACGGCCAGCGCGCCGTCGACCAGCGCAGCCCGGGTGTCGTCGTCTGCAGCCAGCAGGCGGGCGGTGGTGCAGGGCGTGAAGGGTATCGCGCACAGGAGCTTGGGGTAGTAGTCAAGTCCATGGCGCTGGTAGGCATCGGCCCATGCCCAGTCAAAGACGTACTCGCCGTAAGAGTGCGTCTTGACGTAGAGCGGCATCGCGCCCTTCAATTGCCCCTTGTGGCGCAGGGTCAAGTACTGGGGTGTCCAGCCGGCTTTCTCGCTGGCGCAACCGGTTTCATGCATGGCGTGCAGGAAAGCGTGCGACAGCAGGGGGTGGTTGCCGGCGAGGGCGTCCCATTGCGCCGGATCGATGTCGCGCAGGGATTCGATGATCTTGAGGCTTGTCAAGGCAGGCGGGGAGGAGTGCGATAATTCCATCGAGTTTCGATCATTGCGATTTCGTCTCCCATTCTCTTCGATTGTAGCCTCATGCCCGTTAAGCTAGCCATTGCGCAGCTCAATTTCACCGTCGGCGACCTGGCCGGAAATCGCAAGCGCATTGCCGACGCGGCGCGCAGCGCCCATGCGTCGGGTGCACGGGTGCTGCTCACGCCCGAGCTGGCGTTGACCGGCTACCCGCCGGAAGATCTGGTGATGCGTCGTGCGTTCATGGCAGCGACCATGACGCAACTGCGCGAGCTGGCGGCCGAGTTGGCGCCGCTCACCGGCCTGCGGGTGGTGGTCGGCCACCCATCCGGTGGCGACGACCGCACCCGTTCGATCACCATCCAGCAGCGCCACAACTCCGCCTCGGTGCTTGGTGACGGCCGGGTGCTTTCGACCTACGCCAAGCGCGAATTGCCGAACTACCAGGTGTTTGACGAGAAGCGCTACTTCACGCCGGGGCGCGAAACCCTGGTTTTCGAGGCTGGCGGCATGCGTTTCGGGCTCCTGATCTGCGAAGACGCCTGGTTTCCGACTTCGGCACGCGAGTCGAAGGCGGCCGGGGCCGCGGCCCTGCTGGTCATCAACGCATCGCCCTATCACATGGGCAAATCGGGCGAACGGGTCGAATGGATGCGCAAGCGGGTGACCGAAACCGGCCTGCCGCTGGTGTTTGCGCATAACGTCGGCGGGCAGGACGAAATCGTGTTCGACGGCACTTCGTTCGCGCTCGACTGCCGTGGTGTACTCAAGACCCGCCTGCCGATGTTCGAGGAACGGCTCGACTACATCGAGATCGAGGGCGGCGAAATCACCGGCGGGTCGATCGCGCCTGAACCCTCGGTCGAGGCGCAGGTCTACGCCGCGCTCAAACTGGGGGTTGCCGATTACGTCGGCAAGAATGGCTTTCCCGGCGCACTGATCGGCATGTCGGGCGGCATCGATTCGGCCCTGACCCTGGCCATCGCCTGCGATGCGCTGGGGCCTAACCGGGTGCGCGCGGTGATGATGCCGTCGCAATACACCGCGGATATTTCATGGATCGATTCACGCGAAATGGTCGCCCTTCTTGGGGTGCGCTATGACGAAATCGCCATCAAACCGATGTTCGATGCGTTTGAAGGGGCATTGGCGCAGGATTTCAAGGGCTTGAAGCCCGACACCACCGAGGAAAACCTGCAGGCACGCATTCGCGGCACCTTGCTGATGGCCTTGTCGAACAAGCACGGTTCAATCGTTCTGACCACCGGCAACAAGAGCGAGATGGCGGTTGGCTATTGCACGCTTTACGGCGACATGGCCGGCGGCTTCGCGGTCATCAAGGATATCGCCAAAACCCTTGTGTATCGCCTGGCGGTGTATCGCAACACGATTTCCGCGGTGATTCCGGAGCGCATCATCACCCGGGCGCCGTCGGCCGAACTGCGCCCCGACCAGACCGACCCGGACAGCCTGCCGCCCTATGACGTGCTCGACGCGATTCTCGGACTCTATGTCGAGGAGGATCACAGCACGGCCGAGATCATCGCCGCCGGCTACAAGAACGAGGACGTCGAGAAAGTGGTGCGCCTGATCCGCATTTCGGAATACAAGCGGCGCCAGTCGCCGGTGGGGGTGCGGGTCACCCATCGCGCCTTCGGGCGCGACTGGCGGATGCCGATCGTCAACCGCTACCGGGACTGAAAAACCGGCACCGCCGCAGTTCGATATACTTGTTGCAAACACAATTCAACAGGAGACCCCATGAAGAAGATCGAAGCGGTGATCAAGCCGTTCAAGCTTGATGAAGTGCGCGAGGCGCTCTCGGAAGTCGGCGTCACCGGATTGACGGTGACCGAGGTCAAGGGTTTCGGCCGCCAAAAGGGCCACACCGAGCTGTATCGCGGCGCGGAATACGTGGTCGACTTTCTGCCCAAGGTCAAGGTTGAAGTGGTGGCCGCCGACAAGGACGTGCAAAACATCCTCGACGCGATCATCAAGGCGGCGCGTACCGGCAAGATCGGCGACGGCAAGATTTTTGTCTCCGGCGTCGAGCATGTGCTGCGCATCCGCACCGGTGAGGTCGGCGAGTCCGCGGTCTGACCCGTACAGAGTTGGTTGCGAAAAAAAGGCCCCGTCAGGGGCCTTTTTCACGCCTCCTTGCGCATCGCCGCCGCCGGCAGGGCATCAAGCCTGGCGTATTCGCCGTCCTTGAACAACTGCGGGTCGCGGGCATAGTCATTCATCAGTCCGAGCGCGTCGACACCCCAAAACAGCTCGCCGCCGAAGTCGAAGGTCGGCACGCCGTAGATGCCGCGGGCGATCGCCCGCTCGGTGTTGTCGATCAATTGCCGCTTGACCTGCGGGTCGGCAATCGCCGCCTGGGCATCGGCGACCCCGAGGTCGCGCGCGAGGGTCGCGAACACGCCTGGCGCGTTGACATCGTCGCCGCGCCGCCAGATGCAATCGAAGATCGCCGCCACATGATCGCGTGACGCGCCCGCCGAAAGCAGCAGACGCAGCGCGTGCAGTGGGTTGAACGGATGCGCCGGCGGAAAGCGCATTTCGATGCCTTGCCGGCGTGCGCTCCACAGGCACATTCGATAGGTCTGGCGGCGTTTTTCGGCGATCTCCGCCGGCCCTTTGTGACCATGGGCCTTGAGCAGGCCGGCGAACAGCACCGGCACATATTCGATCTCGAGTCCTGTCGGCAGTTGGTCGAACTGCCTGAAGTGCAGGTAGGCAAACGGCGAGATGAAGTCGAAATACCAGGTCGCGCGCATGGTCTCAAAGCCCGATCGTGGTGGCGCTGACCGCCGGTGAACTCTGTTCCCAGATCGCGTTGAAGCGGTTGAGCCACTCGCGTGATTCGATCGGGTCGTCCAGATAGACCGCGCCGCGCGGCTGCGAGCGATGGGCGCGCCGCAGGCAATGGGCGTCGTCGCCGATCACCAGCCCGTCTTCGAGCTTGCGGATTTCCTCGTGGGTTTGATGGATCGCGATGGCATGACTGAACTGGCGCAACATGCGCATCAGGCGTGGCGTGCGCTGCGTGATCAGCGAAGTGTCATGCACCACGATCTGCAGGCGGTTGCTGCGGCTGCGCAACAGGAAGCTCTTCAGTTGCTCCTCGCGCGCCGCGGTGCCCATGCCGTAATCCGCGAGCGTCGGGTCGAACATGCGCAGGGTACGCCGCGCCTTGCCCACCACCTGGTCAAGCGCTGTCGCGAATTCCGCCTTCGAAGTCACCAGCCGGCGCTGCGGCTTGCCTTCGACGATCACCGGCGTCATCGGCGGTTCGGGCGGTGGTTTCCAGTTGGTGAAGTCAAGGTCGTTGTCATCGGTGGTCATGTTCGCCTCCCCGGATGCAGCCATCCGTGTGTGTACCAAAGATAAAGCAAATTGAGTGCCGCAGCGTTCGGCGCCGCTCCTGCTTCGAGCCGGCGCGCATCGGCCAATTGTCGCAACAGGGGCAGCCCAGGCGTGACCGCCTCGCCATTGACATAGATTGTGTTGGCGCGATGGAGCATGCGTGATTTCGGGTCCAGCCAGACGCCATGGCGCGCCGCGGCCCGGCTGAAGGCAGGTCGTGTCAACGATGGTTCGGGCGCGTCGAAAAACACATTTGACTTCGGTTCGCTCAGGTAGCGGCCCAGAAAATCGGCGACCTGCGCACGTGTCGGCTGCAGGCGGCCAATGAGTCTTGCCGCCTGATTCACATACGCGTCGTCCAGCAGTGCATTGCGCTTTGCCGGGCGCAAGCCCGGATCGGCGAACATGCCGGCACGCTCGGTGCTGTCGGCCAGATGCTCCAGCAAGCCGCGCGCCAGTTCTTGCGCGGACGGCGCGCGAAAGCCGATCGAATAGGTCATGCACTCGCCGACGGCCACGCCGTCATGCGCGCAACCCGGCGGCAGGTACAGCATGTCGCCTGCTTCCAGCAGGTATTCCTCGCTGTGGCGGAAGTTGCGCAGGATTTTCAGTGGCGCGCCCGCCAGCAGGGCGTGGTCGCGCTGCATCGAGATTCGCCAGCGGCGCCGGCCGCTGGCCTGCAGCAGGAACACGTCGTAGGAATCGAAGTGCGGTCCGACGCCGCCACCATCGCTGGCCCACGAGACCATCAGGTCGTCTAGACGCGCGGCCGGAATGAAGGAAAACCGGCGCAGCAATTCATCGGCTTCGATGCAGTGCAGATTGACCCCCTGCACCAGGAGGGTCCATCGATCGGCGCGTGGTGCACGCATTTCGCGCATCGTGAACGGGCCCTGCTTAAGCGACCAGGCGCGGCCTTTGCGAGCCACCATCCGGCTTTCGACCTCGTCGCGCCCGGCCAGGCTGAACAATTCCGCTTTCGAAACAACGGGCTTCAAGCCCGGCATCGCGCGACGGATGAGCAGGGGCTTCTTGTGCCAGTAGAGCGCCAGAAAGCGATCGGGCGAATAGCCGCCCAAAAGTTGTGAAATATCGCTTGGCAATTCGTTTTTCATCTGGCTATTATAGGAACACAAGATCAGAACTTTCAGGAGTTGCCCACCTTTTCCGATGAACCGGCGCCAGATCAGGCCAGGGCCTGATGCGATGCGCAAATGCAGGAGGGAAGTCATGCTCAACGCAGGACAGTCCGCACCGAAATTCCGCTTGGCCGACGCCGACATGTCGCTGGTCGATATTTCAAAGCTTCGTGGCAAGCGCAATGTGGTGCTGTATTTTTACGACAAGGACAACCTTCCCGGCAGTACCATGGAAGCAATCGAATTCTCCGACCTCGAAGCCGACTTCCGCCGCTGCAATTGCATCGTGCTGGGAGTGTCGCCGGACGATTGGCTGAGCCATGCCGAATTCCGCGACCGCCACGGGTTGACTGTTACATTGCTATCCGACCCCGAATGTGAAGTCTGCCGGCAGTACGATGTGGTGCGGATGAGTGAGCAAGCGGCAAATTGCCGGCCGCACGTGTTGCGCTCCACCTTCATCATCGACCGCCTGGGCACCGTGCGCCACGCGCTGTATGGCGTCAGCCCGAAAGGCCACGCCAGCGAAATCCTGGATCTGGTCAAGACATTGCCGCACTAACGTTTTTTTCAACCTTGAAAGTTTGCGCATGAACATCGGCCGCGACTCGGTCGTCTCCATTTCATACACGCTGTTCGACGCCCAGGGCGAACTGATCGAACAGACCGAACAACCGATCGCCTACCTGCACGGCGGCTACGGCAACATCTTCCCTCTGGTAGAGCAGGCGCTACAGGGCAAGTCGCAGGGCCACAGCGCCAGCGTCAAACTCGAACCGGAAGACGCCTTCGGCGACTACGACGAGCAACTACTGCGCGTCGAAGCCCGCGACCTGTTTCCCGATGTGCTCGAGATCGGCATGCAGTTCGAAGGCATTCCCGGTGAGGAAGTCGATGCCGACACCGACATCTTCACCGTCACCGACATCGCCGACGGCAAAGTCGTCCTCGACGCCAACCATCCATTGGCAGGCATGGCGCTGGTGTTTGAATGCAAGGTGGTGGAAGTGCGCGCGGCGACGCCTGAGGAAGTGACGCATCGGCATGTGCACGGGGCGGGTGGGCATCAGCATTGAGCTTTCGGCCCCGGCCACGCGGTCGGCTAAAGCTCGCGTTCAACAATGGCATTGCTGCTGCAATCGATCAGGGAGTTTGTCTCAAGGGCTTCTTGCAAAGCGCCGCGCGCTGAAGCGGAACACATACGGGTCATTGGGCACAAGCGTCACCTTGATCCAACCAAGGCC
Organism: Burkholderiales bacterium; assembly: GCA_031423955.1. GTDB lineage: Bacteria > Pseudomonadota > Gammaproteobacteria > Burkholderiales > JAEUOS01 > JAEUOS01. The sequence goes on along the minus strand of JANPGJ010000543.1, from coordinate 4,753 downwards.
TGGTGAACCGAAGGTTTCGACTCTTGTCGCGTTGCGGATCGGATTGCCTTCGCCATCCTTCAAAGGATGATCGATCCGGTAGGCGTGGGTGTCACCGTGCACCACCACGACCGGGCGCCCGAAGGCCTTGGCTTCGCGACCGAGTTGCGCCTTGAATTCCGCGTACCCGTCACGAAACCCCGGCCGTGAGAAGAATTTACGCGCTTCCTCGCCTTCGAAATCCGGGTTGGCCTGGATCACCAGCATCAGGCCGCGTAGTTTGGCGGCGCGAGCGTGGGCGAAGGCAGCTTCCAGCCATGCGGTATTGGCCTTCAGGCGCGCGTGAAACTCGCGGTTGTCGCCGCGAGTTTTCCAGTTGTTGTTGCTGCCCGGAATATTGAGGCCGACCAGCAGCACGCCTTCGAATTCCCAGCGCACGTTTTCGCGCCAGGCGGCGTAAGCGGGTTGCAGGTCGCCCTGCCGGGTAAGCTTGATGCGATTGCGACCGAGGCTTTCATTGCCGGCGAAGAAGAGTTCACGCAACTTCGCCAGCCGTTCTTCCGGGTCGTAGCCGCCATTGCTCGAACGGTGGCAGTCGGTCCAGTCGTTGTCGCCGGGAATCAGGATGAACGGGTGGCGCGACCAGTCGAAATCGGTGCGGCGTGCCAGCAGGCGCTGGTCGTCGCAAGTCTCGCCGCCGGATTTGATGTCGCCGTCGTGCACCACGAAGGCGATGCTGTCATCGCCGCCGATCTCGAGCAGGATCGAGCGCGTGATTTCGATCTCGTGATCGCTATAGGGCATGTCGCCGATCAACGCAAAGCTGCCGGCGTGCACGAGCGGGCACAGGGCCAGCAGCGCGAACGCGGCGGCGCGGCGCAATCGTGTCATCGTGGCTGAGGCGGTATTCACGGCGTATCTTCTGCCAGGCGCTTGATCTCGTATAGAAGATCGAGCGCGGCGCGTGGCGTCAGTTCGTCAGGCTTGATGTCAGCCATGCGTGCCAGCGCCGGGTGCAGGTGCGGCTCGGGTTCCGGCGTGACTGTCGGCGCCGGGGTGGCGTTGAACAGGTCGAGTTGCGGCCGCGTCATGCGGGCCGCCTGCTCCTCCAGATCGGCGAGGTGACGACGGGCGGCACGGATCACCGGCGGCGGCACGCCGGCCAGTTGAGCCACCTGCAGGCCGTAACTCTGGCTGGCAGGGCCGTCGCGCACTTCGTGCAGGAACACCACGCCACCGTCGTGTTCTGCGGCGGCCAGGTGCACGTTGGCGACTTCCGGATACTCGCGGTCGAGTTGCGTCAGTTCGAAGTAGTGGGTGGCGAACAGGGTCAGGCTGCGGTTGGTCTCGATCAGGCGGCGCGCGATCGCCCAGGCCAGCGCGAGGCCATCGAAGGTGGAGGTGCCGCGTCCGACCTCGTCCATCAGCACCAGGCTGGTGGCGCTGGCGCTGTTGAGAATGGCGGCCGATTCGGTCATCTCCACCATGAAGGTGGAGCGGCCCTGCGCCAGGTCGTCGGCCGCGCCGATCCGCGTGAAGATGCGATCGACCGGTCCGAAGCGCGCCGCCCGCGCCGGTACGAAGCTGCCGGCGTAGGCCAGGAGCGCCAGCAATGCAACTTGCCGCATGAAGGTTGATTTGCCGCCCATGTTGGGGCCGGTGATCAACAGCAGGGTGCGGCTCGGTCCAAGCCGGCAATCGTTGGGCACGAAATCGGCGACCTGCTGCAGCACCACCGGGTGGCAACCCGCTTCAATCTCGATGCCGGGCAAATCGTCAAGGATCGGCGCGCTCCAGCCGAGCACGTAGGCACGCTCGGCCAGGCAACACAGGGCGTCGGTCTGGGCGGCGGCACGGGCGGCGCGCTGCAGTGAGCCGACATGCGGCTTGAGATGTTCCAGCAGCTTGTCGTAGAGCGCCTTTTCACGCGACAAGGCACGGCTCTCGGCCGACAGCGCGCGGTCCTCGAAGGTCTTGAGTTCCGGCGTGATGTAGCGCTCGGCGTTCTTCAGCGTTTGCCGGCGCCGATAGTCGTCAGGAATCTTGTGGCCGTGGCTGTTGGTGACTTCGATGTAGTAGCCATGCACGCGGTTGTATTCGACCCGCAGGTTGGGAATGCCGGTGCGCTCGCGCTCGCGCGCTTCGAGCGCGACCAGGAATTCGCCGGCGTTGGTGGTCAGGGCACGCAGTTCATCGAGTTCCGCGTCAAAGCCGCCGGCGATCACCCCGCCGTCGATGACGCGCGCCGCCGGTTCGGCATGCACGGCGGCCTGCAGCAGTACTGACAATTGTTCCGGTATCCGCAACTGGTCAGCCAGTTCCGCGAGCAGACCGCCGGCAGGCAGGCTGGCGCCGATCGCCGGCAGAGCGGCCAGCGATTCGCGCAGGCCGGCAAGCTCGCGCGGGCGTACCGAGCCAAGTGCGACACGGGTGGCGATACGTTCGATGTCGGAGACCGCACGCAGTTTTGTGCGCGGCGCCTCATAGCCGCGCGCCTCGGTGATCAATGCGCCAATCGCCAATTGGCGCGCCTGGGCGACGCGCCGATCGCGGCGCGGGTGGTGCAGCCAGCGCGCCAGCATGCGGCTGCCCATCGAGGTGACGCAGCTGTCGATGGTGGCGAACAGGGTCGGCGCCGGCGCGCCGCGCAGGGTTTCGGTGATCTCCAGGTTGCGGCGCGTCACGGCATCGAGCGTGAGGTACTCATCACCGGTTTCAACCGCAATCGCCTGCACATGCGACAGTGTTTGCCCCTGGGCCGCCTGCGCATAGCGCAGCAGGGCGCCGGCGGCGCCCAGTGCCAGCGACAGCCCAGCGCAACCGAAACCATCGAGCGTCGCGACGTTGAACTGGTCCTGCAGCAGGCGGGTGCCGGCACGCAGATCGAAGTTCCATGCGTTCTGCACCGTCCGCGCCACCCCCTCGGGCAGGCCGGCGCCGAGGCTGAAACTGGCGCCGTCGGGCACCAGTATCTCGGCCGGTCGCAGCCTTTCAAGCTCATGCGAGAGCCGCGCCGGCGCGATTTCCGCCACCGTCAACTCGCCGGTGGCGACATTGAGCCAGGCCAGGCCGATCGAGCGTGCCTGCGCACCACTGCCCAGTTTGTCGGGCAGCACCGCCATCAGCAACGCATCGGACTTCTCCGGCAGCAGCGCCTGGTCGGTGATGGTGCCCGGCGTGACCACCCGCACCACCTTGCGCTCGACCGGCCCCTTGGAGGTGGCGGGGTCGCCGATCTGCTCGCAAATCGCCACCGATTCACCCAGTTTCACCAGGCGCGCCAGGTATTGCTCCAGCGAATGCACCGGTACGCCGGCCATCTTCACCGGTTGCCCGCCGGAAGCGCCACGGGTGGTCAGCGTGATGCCCAGCAGGCGCGCGGCCTTCTCGGCATCGTCATAGAAGACTTCGTAGAAATCGCCCATCCGGTAGAACATCAAGGTCGATGGATGGTCGGCCTTGAGGGTCAGATACTGGCGCATCATCGGCGTGTGGCCGGCGTTGTCCACGATCGACAGGGCGGGGGCGGATTTCATCGGGGCATTTTAATCGCTCGCCAGAGTCCGACTCGAGGGGCCACTTGTGGGTTGCGGCCCGCCGTGTCCGTATCCGCGTCATGCGAAGTGGAACGGCAATGGTTCAAGCGACGAGCCGGCGAACTTCAGTTGCGAGATGCCGCGCCGCGGCCCGCGCGACCATCATGGGAATGATGATGACCGCGACGATCACGGCGAGCGTGATTGAACTTGGTCGCTGTCGCACCACACGCGCCACATGCCGCGCCACGCGGCTTCGAGGTCGCGGGTGAACCCGGCATGGTCGAACAACGCCGACCGCTGCATCGCGCCACGCAAACCCTTGCGGTAGGCGGCGATGCGCGGTCGGTCAGCCGCCAGTTCGAGAGCCAGGCGGATGTAGTGCTCAGGGTCGGCGGCCACCAGTTCGGGGTGACCCAAGGCAGTGAGGAAGGCTTCGGTCTGGCGCCCGGCCATCAGGCGCTGCGACAGGGTCACCACCGGAACGCCCATCCACAACGCGTCAAGCGAGGTCAAGCCGCCGCAGAATGGAAACGGGTCCAGCGCGATGTGTACGTCGGCATAGGCGCCGAGCGACTGCGTGTAAGGTGTCCAGCCGCGCATTTCGACGCGTGATGCATCGATGCCGGCGCTCGTCAACTGCGCGCCCAGCCAGGCGCGACCTGATGGATCATCCAGGCTTGCGTATTTGAACAGCAGGCGCGCATCTGGCAGGCGATCCAGAATCGCTTTCCACAGCGACAGCACCGCAGGATTGATTTTCGAGAGGTTGTTGAAGCAACCGAAGGTAATCGCAGCCTCTGGCGCCGCCAGGCTTGGCGCGGGGCTGGCCGCAGGCGGCATGAAGCAAAAGCGGGTGACTGGCAGGCGCCATATTTTCTCGCTGTAGAACGCGGCACAATCCGCCGGCGAAGTAGCGGGGTCGCTGACGATGTAGTCGATCTCGGGCAGGCCGGTGGACCCCGGGTAAGCAAGCCAGGAAGCTTGCACCGGTGCCGGCTTGCGCGCGAACACCATCAGGCGGTTTCCCGCGGTATGGCCGGCCAGGTCGACCAGGATATCGATGCGGTCGGCGCGAATGAGCGCGGTGGTCGTGCTGGTGTCGAGGGCTTCGATTTCGCGCCAATGATCGACACGGCTGCGCAGCGCGGCGTTGCGGGCATCGCGAAAAGGGGTGGCGTCGTAGGCAAAGATCTCGAAACGTTCGCGGTCATGGTGCGCCAGCACACCCTCGAACA
>JANPGJ010000542.1:0-44657 GCA_031423955.1 Burkholderiales bacterium | reverse complement strand
TGCTCGCGCCGCTCCTGAAACGCATCCACGCCGATGACTACTTCACCGTCATCTGCCCGGCCCGCGAGGAAGAAGCGGTCGGCATCGTCACCGGCGCCTACATGGCGGGCATGCGCGGCATCGTGCTGATGCAGACCAGCGGCTTTGCGACCCTGCCCAACGCGCTGGCCTCGCTGGTCCTGCCGTCGCAGATACCCTTGCTGATGATGATCTCCGAGCGTGGCACCCTGGGCGACTTTCAGCTCGGGCAGGTGATGGTGTGCCGCACCATGCGGCCGATCCTCGACTCGATGAACATCGAGAACCATGCGATCGAACGACTGGAGGATGTGGAATTCATTGTCGAGCGCATGATCAGGCAGGCCTATGCCACCCAGGCGGCGGCCGCGATGATTCTCTCGCCGCTCCTGACCAATCGCGCACAGCACGGGGAGCGGTGATGGCCAGCCACGACAACACACTCATCAGCACGGCCAGCCGCGACGCGGTCAGGATCATGAATCGCTCGAACCTGACAAGGAGGCTTGCGGCCAGGCTCAAGAACGAAGAAGCGGTGGTCGGCGGCATTGGCAACACCCACTTCGACCTCTGGGCCAGCGGCCAGCGCGCGCAGAATTTCTACATGCTGGGCAGCATGGGTCTGGCGATTCCGATCGCGCTGGGCGTGAGCCTTGCACAGCCGCAGCGTCAGGTGTTCGCGCTCGAAGGCGACGGGTCGCTCCTGATGCAACTCGGCGCACTGGGCACGGTGGCCAGCGTCAAGCCGCGCAATCTGGCGATCTTCGTCTGGGACAACGGCGCCTACCAGATCACCGGTGCGCAACCGACACTCACCGCCAAGGGTGTGGACCTGGTGGCGATGGCGCGCGGCGCCGGCCTGGCAAACAGCACCTGGGTCACCGATGAGGCGCACTTCGAGTCATTGGTGGACGCGGCGTTGGCGGGCCAAGGCCCGCTGTTCGCCTGCGCGCGCACCGACAATCAGCCGCCGGCCGCGGTCACCGAGCGCGATGCGGCGAAGATTCGCGGCCGCTTCATGGACGCATTGCGGCAACCTGCACGTGGCGCCGCATCAGGCCCGATCAAATAGGTTCGGCGGCGCAACGCATTGCGCCGCGCAAACACCAAAACCCGATGCGACGTTCAGGCGTCGGGTACGTTGACCCGCACGTTGCCCGACTTGATGCTGACCTTGAAGGTTTGCAGCGGTTTCTCGCCGCGCACCACGTTGAGCAATTGAATCCCGGGCGGGAAATTCGCCCAATCGATCACGCGGCCGGTGCGCACATCGAAGCGGGCGCGGTGGAACGGACACTGCACCTTGCAATCCTCAAGCAGTTTGCCGCGCGCCAGCGGCGCGAAGGTATGGGTGCAACTGGCCTGGGTGGCGAAAAAGCCGTCGCTCAGGTGGTACAGGACGATCTTCTGCTTGCCCGCCTCGAACGCCTTCATTTTTCCAATAGCGAGTTCATCAGCGCGGCATATGGTATGGAGTGGCATGGGCAGACCTTGTTGAACGGAGCGGGCATTGTAGTATGCGTCACCAATGGCCACGTTTGTACATGATGGTAATATACAAAAATGATTGATCTCGCCAAGATCACAGGCTTCGACTGGGACCGTGGCAACGCCCGCAAAAGCGACGAGAAGCACAGTGTCTCCATGGCCGAAGCCGAGCAGGTATTTTTCAATGCCCCGCTGTTGATGCTGGAAGATGCCACGCACAGCCAAATGGAGCAGCGTCTCCATGCGCTGGGCAAGTCAGATAACGGGCGAACACTGCACATTACTTTCACACTGCGAGGCGGAGCCAAATTGATTCGCGTGATCTCCGCCAGGGATATGCATCGCAAGGAAAGGATGATCTATGAAGAAGCCGGCTAAAGCCATATTGAAGACTATTCCCAAATTCGCGTCTGAAAGGGAAGAGCAGGCTTACTGGGAGTCCAATGACTCCACGCACCTTGACTGGTCCAAGGCGCAAAAAGTGACCTTGCCCAATCTGAAGCCGACAACCAAGACCATTTCGCTGCGGCTACCACAGCATCTGCTGGACTCGATCAAGAATGCCGCCAATTCCCGCGACGTACCCTACCAGTCGCTGATCAAGGTATGGTTGCAGGAGAAAGTGAAGCCCGGTTGACCGCAGGGGGCATTCAAGCGCAACTCCGCGGCGCTACAAGCGCTGGCGGCGGCGCTTACAAACACGCGCCGCCCGCGACTGGCGGCATCCTTGCAGCGTTGTGCCGGTCGCCGCTGGTGGACGCCAATCTCGATCTGCCCCGAGCGCAGGAAAGTGGCCGCAGCATCGATCTTTGACACGCTTGACTGTAAAGCACCGTGCCCAATTGACGCATTCGAACCACGCGGCAGCAAGCAAGCCAAATCCAATCAGGCGCAGCCAACCCAAGTTCCAGAACACTACGAACGCAGGCAGGCAGGCTTGCGGCCGGCGCGGCTATCGCGGAAGAAGATTCATCAGCGTTTCAACTTCCGCTTTCGAAAATCAAGCAAGTGGTGGTCCCATGCACCAGCAAGCGCCCCTTACTGTCGGTGACACGCCCTTCCGCCGTGCCGACGCGTCGGCCACGGTTGATCACCGTGCCTTCAGCCTTGATGAGGCCTGCCTCAGGGGTAATCGGCCGGACGAATGAGATTTTGAATTCAAGCGTCGTGGAACCGACGCCTTTCTCCAAAGTTGATTGGATCGCAAGTCCCATGCAGCTATCGAGCATGGTGGCAGCGAGACCGCCGTGTACCGTGCCAGCTGGATTCAGGTGGATGTCCTTCGGTTCCGCCGCGACCACGACGCGTCCGCTCTCCGCTTCTGTGATGTCATAGCCCAAGGTTTTGGCAATGGTGTTCAACGGTAGCGTCCCATCAACCAGACCTTGCACAAACGCAAGACCGCTCATCGACCTCTGCATATCGGCTGCAACGGTTCCATAGGTCTTGCTGGTGAGGCGGCAATGCATTGCTTTCCCCTGATTGAGTGATGATTCCTGATTGCCATCGTATCGTTCGCATCGCAGCTTGGCTCGCCAGATTCGGACTTCATAGGAGCAGCAGGATGAAAAACGACTTGCCTCCGGACCCCGGTCGGACAACAGGTCCTGATTCGATTTTTCGCGATCATCACCGCGAGCGGCCGAACCGAAAACCCGCACTCTGGTAGCGACAACCTTGACAGCCAGCGTCAGAACCTCATCGCGGCTGAGCTTGAGTGTCTCGGGCGGAAGCATGGAATGCCGGCCTGCGCTCGAATTCGGCTTGAATCAAGGTCGACGTGCCAACTTCCCAAAAGCTTCAGTCCCCTGCTTCCCTGCACCGCGCCGTCACCTCGATCTCCACCTTCGCCCCCTCCACCGCCAGCGCGCAGCACACCGTGGTGTTGGTCGCGCGCGCCGCGCCAAGCCGGCGCTTGATCACGCCGCTCACCGCCACCACGTCGCCGCGGTCCGGTACATAGACGCGCACCCGCACCACATCCATCAGGCCGGCCGGCACCTGTGCCAGCGCGGCCTCGATGATGTCGAGCGCCTGTTCGGCCTGGTCGGCGGCCGATTCAGGCATGGTCATGGCGGTGAAGTTCTGCCCCACCGTGCCGGAGACAAAAACCCAGTCGCCTTCGACCACCGCGCGCGAGTAGCCGGCCAGTTCCTCATACGGCGAGCCGCTGGAAATGAAGCGGCGTGGCGTCGTGGTACCCATCGCGTCTATTGCAGCTCGTAACCGGATTCGCGAATCACCGGCGCCCAGTGCGCGGTGGCGGAGGTGATCCATTCACGCAACTGGTCCGGCGGCGCGTAGGTGATTTCATTGCCCATCTTGGCGAGGCGCTCGACCACCTCCGGGTTGCGCAGCACCTGCGCCACCGCACGGGTGAAACGGTCGATGAATTCCTTCGGCATGTCCTTCGGGCCGACGAAGGCCAGCCAGGGGTTCTTGTCGACGCCCTTCAAGCCGAGTTCCTGGAAGGTCGGGATCTCGGGCGCGGCCTTGCTGCGCGCGGTGCCGGAAATCGCCAGCACATTGATGCGGCCGGCGCGATGGTGCTCGATGTATTCGGTAAGCGAACTCACGCTCGCCGGCACCTGGCCGGCCAGCAGATCCTGGGTCAGCGGCGCACCTCCCTTGTACGGCACGATCACCGGGTTGGCCACGCCGAGAGCCTTGCCAACGATGAGGGAGGCGAACTGCGGCACGCTGCCGGCGGCCGGCACGCCAAAGTTGGCCTTGGTCGGGTTGGCCTTGAGCCAGGTGCCGAACTCGGCCAGGGTCTTGACATTGATGGTGGCCGACACGCCCAGCGCATTGAAATAGCTGGCAACTCCTGCCAGCGGGGTGAAGTCGCGCACCGGGTCGTAGCCCGGCGCTTTGAAAGTCAGGGGAATGATCACCTGCGTATGGTCGATCGTCAGCATCACAGTCGAGCCGTCCGCGGGCGATGCCTTCAGCTGCTGGGTGGCGATCATGCCGCCGGCACCGCCCTTGTTGTCGACCAGCACCGGCTGGTTCAGCACGTCCTTGAGCTTGTCCGACAACAGGCGCGCGACCACATCGGTGGCGCCGCCGGCCGGGAAACCGACCAGCACCTTCACCGGGCCGGTGTAGTCCGCGGCCAGCACTTGCAGCGACGGCAGCAAAAACGCGGCCGCCAGCACCGTTCGGGTGAGCATGGGATGGATGCGTCGACGAGATGACATGCGATTCTCCTGGTGAATGAAAATTGTCAGACCGATACGGTGGCAAAACGCGGGTCGCGCCAGCGCTCCTCGACCAGTATGGCGCGCAATCGGGCGACAGCTTGCCACAGGTCGGCGTGCTTAAGCGTCAGCGCCGACAGGCCGCAGCGGATCACGTCCGGCGCCCGAAACGAAGTCACCACGCCGGCATCGAGCAGCGCCTCGCACACCGCGCCGCCACCGGGGCAGCTGAAAGCCACGTGACCGCCGCGCTGCGCGTAGTCGGCAGGCGACGCCTGCCTGACACCGAGCGCGCCGCATTGCTCCGCCAGGAGGCTGCACAAGGTGCGCGACAAGGACTCGTGCTTCCAGGCCAGGTCGGCGCAGGAAACACCGGCCCAGATGTCGGCCGCGGTTTCCATCACCGCGTTTTGCAGCACCGGCATGGTGCCGGTGACAAGCGACAGCATGCCGGGCGCCGGCTGATAGTCGCAACTGAAGTTCATGCGGTCGGCATGGCCGAGCCAACCCGGCAGCGCCGGCCAGCCGCGATCCTGCAACTCGCGGCGGACGTAGGCCAGCGCCGCCGCACCGGGGCCGCCGCACAGGTATTTGTAGCCACACACCACCGCGAAATCCGCGCCGCTGCCGGCGAGATCGACCGGCACCGCGCCGGCGCTGTGTGAAAGGTCCCACAGCACGCGCGCGCCGACCGCGTGCGCCTGCGCATTGACCTGCGCCATGTCCCAGCGCAAGCTGCTGCGATAGTCCACATGCGACAACAGCACCAGCGCCACGTCATCGGTGAGCGCCGCGCTCAAACCTGCAGCGTCGTCGATCGCACGCGCCTCCCAGCGGCCGGCGCCGTGATGCACGATGCCCTGCACCACATGGCAGTCGGTCGGAAAGCCTTCGCGCTCGTAAACGATCACGCGTTTTTTTGGCATGGCCGTCACCAGGCCCAGGCCATAGAGCGCCAGCTTGTGCAGATTGAGGGTGGTGTTGTCGGTGGCGATCACCTCATCGGCCGCCGCCCCAATCAGGTGGGCGTAGGCGGCGCCGATGCGCTGCGGCGCATCGAGCCAGTCGGCCACGCTCCAGGCATGGCGACGCTCGGCCGACCATTCGTCGTGCAGGGCGCGCAGCATGCGTGCGCTCGCCGCCTTCGGCAGTGCGCCCATCGAATTGGCATCCAGGTAGATGCGTGCGCCCGCTGGCGTCTCGAACATGTCACGCACTGATGCGAGAGGATCGCGCGCGTCCAGTGCCTTGCAGGTTTCGAGCGTGATCATTGGTCTCCCGGCCTTCCGGCTTGCGGCGGCGACGCGAGAGATTCATCCGGCGCCGCGCTGATCATGCCATTGAGCAAATCAAGTGCCACCTGATTTGCATCGCGCAGGCGGGCATCGCCAAAACCGCCGCCGCCAGGCAGATCGACCCGCAGGCGACCACCCGGCGGCACGCTGATCACGCCCTTGCCGACGAACGGCGTCGCAGCTTCGGCCGTCTCGATCACCACTTGTCCGGCCGCACCCGGAGCGCCGCCGCTGCGCCCGCGCGCGGGATTGTCGCGGCGGTCGAAGGTGGCGGCGGTGCACACGAAACCGATGCCGCCGCGCGCGCCGACCACAATCCGCTGCGCCATGCCGCCGCGAAACCGGCCGGTCCCGCCCGAATCAGGCAGGTACTCCTTGTGCCAGAACACCAGCGGCGCCTGGGTTTCGGTCACCTCGACCGGAATGCTCCCCACGCCAGACGGAAATGCGGTCGTCGCCAGACCATCCCTGGTCGGCCGCGCACCGGTGCCGCCGAGCCCCACGCTCATCACATTGAAGGGCGTCGCGGCGCCCGGCGCATGCCCCATCGCCAGCACCCAGATGCTGCCGGCCGATTCGGCCGGCACCGCGCCACCCAGCGCCTGCTCGAGGCAACCGAACATCAGGTCGGGCAGCATCTGTCCGACCACATGGCGCGCGGTCACCGGACTGGGCCGCTGCGGGCTCACCACCAGCCCCGGCGGCGCCAGCACCTCGAAGGGTTCGAGCGACCCGGCGTTGTTCGGCACTTCGGGCGCGACCAGGCATTTCAGGCCGAACACCGAGTAGGCATCGGTGTAGCACTTGGGCGAGTTGATGCCGCGCAGCGAGGCCGGCGAACTGCCGCTGAAATCGACGCGGATGCGCTCGCCGTCGATCGTCAATTCGGCATGCAGGTCGATCGGCTGCTCATAGCCATCGAGCCGCATGTGCGCACGCCATGAGCCGTCCTTGAGCCGGCCGATCGCCGCCCGGGTGGCGCCCAACGACTGGCTGATGATGTGATCGGCCAGCGCATCAATGCGCTTAAGCGAAAACTCCGCCATCATCTCGGTCAGGCGCGTGGCGCCGACATCATTGCTGCTGACCAGGGACAGAATGTCGCCGCGCGCCTCCACCGGGTTGCGCGAATTGGCCTCGACGATCGCCAGCACGTCCTCATTCAGGCGTCCGCCGGCCACAAGCTTCAAGTGCGGAATGCAGGTGCCCTCTTCATACACCGAGCGCGCGTCGGCCGAAAAACCGATGCCACCGACGTCGATGGTGTGGCAGGTCGAGGCGAACAGGGCGATCAGGCGCACGGCATCAGCGCCGCGACCGGCTGCGGCGAACACCGGCGTCACCACCACGTAATCGAACAGGTGGCCGGTGCCGAGCCAGGGATCATTGGTCACATACACATCGCCCGGCCGCATCCCGGTCGGCGGAAACTTCGCCAGAAAGTGCTGCACCGCCGCCGCCATGGTGTTGACATGTCCCGGTGTACCGGTCACCGCCTGCGCCAGCATGCGGCCGCGGGTGTCGTATACCCCGGCCGAGAGGTCGCCGGCTTCGCGCGCCACCGAACCGAAGGCGGTGCGCAGCAGGGCTTGCGCCTGCTCCTCGACCACCGCGATCAGGCGGTTCCACATCACCTGGGTATGGATCGCCTCCAGCATCGCCGGCCGCGCCGCGGTCACATCATTCATGAATTCACCTCCAGGACCAGGTGGCCGAGGGAATCGACCTGCGCCGACCAGCCGGCCGGCACCACGGTGGTGGTTTCATGCTCGGCGATCAGCGCCGGCCCGGCAACCCGGCGATCGGGCGCGAGGTCGAAGCGCCAGTGCAGGCCGAACGCCGCGCTCAGGCCGCGCGCCGGCTCCCACACCGTGCGCTCGCCGCCGGCCGCTGCGGCACCGACCACCGCTGCGAGCGCCGCGCGCCCGGCCGCCCGCGCCGCGGTGGCGAGCGTCAACGACCAGGTCACCAGTTCGACCTCCGATCCCGGAATGCGCAAACCATAGACCCGTTCATACTCGACCTCGAACGCCTCGCACAGGGCGGCCAGCGCCGCCGCGTCGAGCGCCGCGCCGGCCAAGGGGATGCGTAATTCATGTCCCTGGCCCGCATAGCGCAGTTCGACCATGCGCGCAGCGCTGATCTGTGAATAATCCACCCCGCAGGCCAGCGCCGCCGGCGCCACCACCTCAAGCGCTTCGGCATGCATCGCGGCCAGGCGTGCATTGGCCGCACCGACATCACATTGCGACAACAGGCAGCGGTCGCTCTTGACCACCTCGAACGCGATCGGTGCGCGCAGGAAACCGATCGCCGATCCGACCCCGGCACCGGCCGGCACCACCACACGCCGGATGCCGAGTTTCTGCGCCAGTCGCCCGGCATGCAGCGGCGCGCCGCCGCCGAACGCGATCATGGTGAAGTTGCCGATCACCCGGCCGCGCTCGATCGCATGCACGCGCGCCGCATTGGCCATGTTTTCCTCGACGATCTCGGAGATCCCGGCGGCTGACCAGAACGCATCCATGCCAAGCACGGCGCCGACGCCGGTTTCAAGCGCGGCTTTGGCGCCCGCCTCATCCAGCGGCATGCGCCCAGCGGCAAACTTGCTGCCATCGATCCGGCCCAGCAGCAGATTCGCATCGGTCACCGTGGGCGCGGTGCCGCCGCGGCCGTAACAGGCGGGGCCCGGCTCGGAGCCGGCGGAATCCGGGCCCACAGTGATGCGGCGCATCGCATCGACCCGGCCGATCGAGCCGCCGCCGGCGCCGATCTCCACCAATTCGATCACCGGAATGCGCAGCGGCAGGCCGCTGCCCTTGAGGTTGCGATACACCCGCCCGACCTCGAAGCGCCGCGAACGCTCCGGCTCGCCACCGGAAATCAGGCACACCTTGGCGGTGGTGCCGCCCATGTCGAAGGCCATCACGTCGGCCAGCCCGCATTCGCGCGCGATGTGCGCCGCCAGAATCGCACCGCCGGCCGGACCGGATTCGACCAGGCGCACCGGAAAGCGCGCCGCATGCGGAAGCGTGGTGATGCCGCCGCCGGACATCATCAGCAACAGGGGGCAGGTGAGCTGCTCGGCGTCGAGCAGTTGCCGCAGGCGCGTGAGGTAGCCGGCCATCAGCGGCCGCACATAGGCATTGGCGCAAGTGGTCGAGAAGCGCTCGTACTCGCGCATCTCCGGGCACACCTCGCTTGCGATGCACACCGTCACATCCGGCCCCAGCACCCGCAGAACGATCTCGCGTGCCCGTCGCTCATGATCCGGCCAGCGGTAGGCATGCATGAAACCGATCGCCACCGAATGCACGCCGGCTGCCGCCATCGCCTGCGCACTTCTTTCCACGCCTTCCTCATCCAGCGCGAGCAACACCTCTCCGTCGGCGGCGATCCGCTCTGCCACCGTGAAGCGCAGCGGCCGCGGCACCAGTTCCGGCGGCCGCTCGATATTGATGTCGTATTGCTCGAAGCGCTTCTCGAAACCCATTTCGAGAATGTCGCGAAAACCTTCGGTGGTGAGAAAGGCGGTGCGCGCACCCTTGCGCTCGATCAGGGCATTGGTGGCCAGCGTGGTGCCATGGATCATCAGGCCGACCTCGGCGGCGGCGATGCCCGATTCCGCGAACAGGCGGGCGATGCCGGCCATCACTCCCAATTCCGGAGCGCTTGAGGTGGTCAATACCTTGCACGAATAGCGCCGGTCGCCGCGTTCGAGCACCACATCGGTAAAAGTGCCACCGATGTCGGCGGCCAGCCTTGCACCACCGACGACAGGGTGTGATGTCGGGGTCGACTTCATATCATCTCGCCGGCAAACTCGGGCGCACGCCAGCTCCCGCTCTCGAGAATCGCGCGCAGGCGCACCACGCCGTGCCACAGGTCGAGGTGGCTGTTGCCGATCGGATGCAGGCCGAAGCGCAGGGCGTCAGGCTTGCGGGTCGAGACCACCACGCCGGCGGCCACCAGCGCCTGGCCCAAGGCGTTCACATTGGCGTCCGCCAGGCTCATGCGCACCGCCACATGGCCGCCGCGCTCGGCGTGCGCGCGCGGGCTGGCCAGCTCGATCCCCAACTGACCGCATTGCTCTTCCAGCAGGGTGATCAGGGTGGCGCCGAGCGACGCATGCTGGCGGTCGAGTGCGCGCATGTCGGCATCGCGCCAGATCCCGGCGGCAGCGCCGAAGGCGGCATTGGCCAGCACTGCCGGCGTGCCCACCAGGTGCCGCGCCACCCCAGGCGCCGGCAGGTAGTCGGCGGCGAAATCGAAGGTGGCGGCATGCCCCATCCAGCCGCACAGGGCCGGCCAGGCGGCATCCTGCCAGCGTGGATGCACATACATCAGTGCCGGTGCGCCGGGGCCGCCGCACAGATATTTGTAGCCGCAGGCGACCGCGAAGTCGGCGTCGGCAGCGGCGAGGTCGATCGCCACCGCACCGGCCGAATGCGACAGGTCCCACAGCGCCAGCGCGCCGTGCGCATGCGCCAGCGCCGTCAGCGCCGCCATGTCGAGTCGTGCGCTGCTGCGGTAGTCGACATGCGACAGCGCGACGACGGCGACATCGCCCGGCGCCAGCGCAGCCTGCAGTTCCGCGATGCCGTCGAACAGGCGCAATTCGGCCATGCCGGTCGCAACGATCCCCTGCGCGATATAGCGATTCGACGGAAACACCTGTCGCTCGACCGCGATCACGCGGCGCGGTGCGGCCGCCACCAACGCATGGCGCAACAGCTTGTACTGGTTGATGCTGGTGCTGTCGCACACCGCAACATCGGCCGGCGCGGCGCCGATCAGATGGGCCAGTGCCGCACCCAGCTTGCGCGGCTGTTGCAGCCAGTCGTCCTGGTTCCAGCTGCGCCGGCGCGCCACCCGCCAGCCCTGCTCCATCACCGCCACCACCCGCGCCGGCGCATCGGCGGGCATCGGGCCGATCGAATTGGCGTCGAAATAGAAGGTGTCCGGCGCACCGGGGGCGAAGCGCCGGCGCAGCGCGCGCGGCGCTGCGAATTGCGCATCGAGTCGCGTGCAGTCGTCGGCGGTGAGCATCAGGTGCGCGGCGCCGCGTCCAGCTGGGCGCGGATCAATTCAATCTCGGTCTCATGGGTAGCCTGCAAACGCGCCCAACGCTCATCGCTCATGTCGCCGGTGCGCCAGGCCTCCAGCGTCACCAGGCAGGTGCCGGTCGCATGGCCTAGCAGCGGGCCGTCGATCACGCAGGCGCGGATCCGCGGCACTAGCGTCTGCGGCGTGCCGCCCACCAGATAGTCGACTTGCCCGCGCCCGGCATCCGCGACCACGCGCACCCAGCCACTGGCACCGTCGAACAGCGAGACCCCGGTAAACAGGCCAGGCGAGGTTTCGCGGCAATCCCACAGGCCGAGAATCCAGCGCGACATGCCCGCGCTGGTGGAAAGATGCGCCATTGCCTGGGCGCTGGTGGCGCTGCACAAGCGTGCGGTAGCGTGAACCATGGAAGTCATCGGTGAGTATTGCGAACCGGAAAGTGCCGATTATCGGTCAGGCCGTTGCCCGGCACCGCCGGGCAGCAGGACTTCGAGCACCTCGACATCCGGCGTGAAGCTGTCGAGCGCGTAGTCGCGCCCCGCGGGCACCACGCAGCAGTCCCCGGCTTGCAAGCGACGCGCGCCGCCGCACTCCAGGGTCATGCCGCCCTTGGTGACGAACATGAAATGAAACTCCGCGGCGTGCCTGGCAGGCAGGCGCCCCTGAGCGCCGGCCAGGCGCACCACGCGCGCCGCCGCCAGTCCGGCGGTGGCCTGCGCGATGCCGAGGTCACGCTGCAGGAACGCGCCGCTGCGCTGCCAATCCGCGCGCGCGGCGATGTGGCGCACAAAACGCTGGCCGGAAAAATCGCGTTGCGGATTGCGCCCGCGTTTGGGCAGCGGCAGCAGCGGGTCGGCCAGCGTTTCGTGGGCCGCCGGCATCGCGATTTCGACTACTTCCATGCCGGCCGAGCTTTCCAGCACGCGATGGCGGATGCGCGGCGGTTGCAGCACGCAATCACCGGCCTGCATCACGAATGGCGCGCCCTGGTCTTCATAGACGACCCTGACCCAGCCGCGGCTGCAGTAGATCATCTGGAAGCCGATCTTGTGAAAGTGCACATAGTCCGCCACCGGCCCTCCTTGCGACAGACGGATATGCGAGGCGATGTAGCGCCCGCCCAGCCGATCCGGAATCAGGTCGCGGTAGGTGAGCCCGGCACGGCCGGGATGCCACAACGGGTTGTCGGCCATGCAGGTCACCACCAGGCCCGGGCGCAGCGGCGGCAGCGCCAGCGGCGGGTCGGCATCGACCAACTCGATGCGCGTGCCGTTGGGCGCGATCAGTTGGCGTGCGCCGGCGGCGACGCGATCCGCTGCGCGGCAGGTCAGGCGCAGCGACCCGGGGTCGCCACCTGCGTGGCTGTCGAGTCGCAGGCGCAGACCATGGCCGATGATCACCGCGACCTGCGGTTGATCGGCGGGAAAGATCGCGGCGACCCGGAACCCGAGCGTCGCGGTAAAGAAGTCGAGGGTGGCATCGAAAGTGGCGCACGGCAACACCATTTCGGCCGCATCAACGAGTTGCGGATTGAATGACGGGTTTGGCATTTTTGAAGGCAAGGAACGGCTGGTTTGGTCGGGCGCGGTCAGGCGCAATCCGCGTCAGGTGACCGCACGCCGCAGGCTGAACTGCGGCAATTCCCATTCATGGGTGATCATCACATCCTTGATCGTCGCGACCGCATCCCAGATGTCGGCATGGCGCAGATACAAGGGCGCGAAACCGAAGCGCAGGATCCCCGGCTCGCGATAGTCGCCGACCACCCCGCGCGCGGCCAGCGCCTGCATGATCGCATAGCCCTGTGGATGCGCGAGGCTGACCTGGCTGCCGCGCACGTCGGCATCCTCGGGGCTTGCAAGTCCAAGATCGAGGTCGGCGCATTCCTGCCGCACCAGTGCAATGAACGACGCGCCCAGCAGCAGCGACTTGGCGCGCACCTGCGCGATTGTCGCCTCGAGCATCAGGTCGATGCCGGCCTCGGCAATCGCCATTGAAACAATCGGCGGCGATCCGACCAGAAAGCGGCCAATGCCCTGCTCCGGCCGGTAGCCGGTATCGAATGTGAACGGCGTCGCATGACCCCACCAGCCTGACAATGGCTGCTCGGCTGTGAGCTGCCAGCGCCGCGCCGCATACACGAAGGCCGGCGCACCGGGGCCGCCGTTGAGATACTTGTAGGTGCAACCGACGGCGAAGTCGACGTCGCATGCCTTGAGGTCGACCGGCACCGCACCGGCGGAATGGGCGAGATCCCAGATCACCAGCGCCCCGTTTTGATGCGCCAGGCGGGTAATGCGCGCCATGTCATGCATGCGCCCGTCGCGATAATTGACATGGGTCAGCATCAGTACGGCGCAGTCTTCGGCAAGCGCCGCGCCGATCTGCTCCGGCCGATCGACCAGGCGCAGCTGATGGCCCTGGCCGCGCATTTGCGCCAGGCCTTCGGCCATGTAGAGATCGGTCGGAAAGTTGTCACGCTCCGAGACGATGTTCTTGCGCCCGGGCCGCAGTTGCAGTGCGGCGTTGAGCACCTTGAACAGGTTGACCGAGGTGCTGTCGGCCATCACCACTTCGCCGGCGTCGGCGCCGATCAGCTGTGCGATCTTGTCGCCGATGCGGCGCGGCAGGGTGAACCAGTCGGCGTCGTTCCAGCTGCGGATCAGGCCATCGCGCCATTCCTGCAGCAACACCCGTTCGGCGATCTCGCGGGCACGGCGCGGAAAAGCACCCAGCGAATTGCCGTCGAGATAGATCAGACCATCGGGCAAATCGAAGGCGTCGCGAAAAGCGGCCAGCGGGTCGGCCGCATCGCGTTCCAGCAAGGCAGCACGATCAATCGGATGGTCGCCGGGAGAAGGGATCGACATCGGGAATGCGCCGCGAGGCGCCAAATGCGTAGCTGCGCATTATTCTGCATTTTTGCCGTCACCGTATTGCGCTCGCCCCCGAAGCCCGCGCCGGCAACCCGTCGGTGAGTACTTTCCTATTTTTGAATCCGGAAATGCAATCATTGCGTAGCGCGCCGCCGCAAGGGAATTTCGCATCCTTGTGTTCGATAGCAGACAGACGCGAAACAACTTCACGTCTGAAAATCCGTTCCGCGATCAACAATCGAAACAAAAATTTGAAACAAATTGTTGAATCCGCAAACCGCCACATCGCGTAAATCTGTCAGGAACACGGCACACCAGGTTGAGAAAATCCGGTGTGAACTACTTGTTGCACAGCAAGCCCGGCGGCCGATCGAAGCGGACCGCCGGCCGATGGAAGGTGCCGACGAACGCGGCGCCGCACTCCGCTTCGCGTCCTTTCCCCACTGGAGAAATCATGAAAAAACTGCTTCTCGCCGTCGCCCTCCTTGCAGGTTCCGGAACGACTTACGCCGCGACCTGCGTTGACGGCACCTTGTCCGACTATCTCGCGCTCGGTTCCGGTGGTTGCACGCTCGCCGGCAACACCCTGGCCGGCTTCAGTGCCACCTCGGTCCTGACCGGCGCGACGCCGATCGACGCAGCCAACGTCAACGTGACGGCGGTCAACGGCAGCAGCGGCTTTGGCCTCGACTTCTCGCTCGCCACCGGGTCACCCAACTCCGCCGGCCCGTTCGGCCTGCTTGACATTCTGCTGGGCTATACCGTTTCGGGTTCGCGCCTGACTGGTGCGAGCCTCGGCCTGGGCTCATCGGTCGTGTCGGGTGACGCAGTGATCAGCGTGCTTGAGAATATCTGTGTCAATGGTTCGTACACCGACTTTCTGGCCAATGGGCCGGCGCTGTGCGGCGGCACCGAGTTCGCCAATCTGACCACCTTGAGCAGCGATATTCTGAGCATCGATTCGGACTCGGCCGGGTTCGCCGTGTCGAGTTTCTTCGACGTCTTTGCCGAACTGACCATTGACGGCGGCCTGAACGGCAACGCCCTGCTGAGCGGCCCGGTGTCCACCCGCTTCAGCGTGCCCGAGCCCTCCAGCCTGGCGCTGATGATGCTGGCCGTCGCCGGCCTGGGCTACGCGCGCACCCGTCGCCGCGCGGCGCCCACCGCACCGCGCTAAGCCGTTCGACCACCGCGCCTCCGGTTCCGGACGCGCGGCGCCACTCCCCGCTTTCTCCCCGCTGCCCTGCAGCCCCGCCTGATGCCGCGTTCGAGCCGACCGCGGGCGGGTCAACCTTTGCCTCGAAATCGCCGCATCCCTTGTATCTGAATGGCCGGCAGCCTGCCGGACCGTGTATCACGACCATGGAGGTAAACATGAAGAAGCTCACTGTACTGGCAGCATCGGTCTCGGCAGCGCTGTTGGCGATGTCCCTGTCCGGCAACGCCGCCAACCACCGCGAAGCGCCGATCACCGCGCTTGACCACAAGGCCGACATCACCGACGTTTATGCGTTTCGCAGTTATGCGCCAGGCGCCGGCGACCGCGTCACCATGATCGTGTCGGTCGATCCGTTCCTCGACACCGCCAACGGCCCGAACTGGTCGCCGTTCGATCCCGACATCCTCTACGAGATCAAGGTCGACAACACCAACGACGCGGTCGAGGACATCGTGTTCCAGTTCCGCTTCACCACCCAGCAGCGCCTGCCCGGCCTGTTCCAGGTGTTCGCCGGCGCCGGCAACGGCATCGCCGCACCGGCCAATTCGCCGGCACCGGTGGCGCCGGGCACGGCGATCGTGCCGCCACGCATCACCGATTTCAACTCACCCGGCCTGGGCCAGCGCCAGAGCTACACGGTGACGATGATCAAGAACGGCGTGGCCACCCAGTTGAACGGCAATGAACCCTTGTATGCGGTGCCCTCGAATGTCGGCCCGCGCACAATGGACTATTCGGCACTGTTCGACCAGGGCATCCATAGCTTGTCGAACGGCATCAAGGTATTCGCCGGCACCACCGACGACGCCTTCTGGATCGACCTGGGAGGCGCCTTCGATACCTTCAACCTGCGTTCGGTTGTCAATGGCGGGGTCCTGAGCGCCGAGCAGGACGCGGCCAAGACCAACATCGTTGCCGACACGGTCTCGGGCTACGCCGTCAATTCGATCGCCATCGAAGTGCCGATCGCCATGCTGACCCGCACCGGCCAGGTCGAACCGGCCAGTTCGCAGGCAGCCACCATCGGTGTCTGGGGTGCGACTTCACGGCCGCGCCTGACGGTGCGCCGTGCACCCCTGCCGGCCCAGGGTTCGGGCGGCTGGAGCCAGGTGCAGCGCATGGGCAACCCGCTGATCAACGAGTTGCTGGTGGGCACCGGCTCGAAAGACCGCTTCAGCATGGACCAGCCGAAGAACGACAGCCAGTTCGCCGGCTTCTTCCTCGACCCGACCTTAGCCCGCGTGCTCAACGCCGCCACCGGTGGCGCACTGGCGATTCCGGCAGTGCCGCGCCTGGATCTGTTGCCGCTGGTGACCTACGCACCGCCGATCGCCGCACCGGGCACGCCGGCCGGCCCGGTGGCCGACCTGCTGCGCCTCAATACCGGGGTGGCGCCGACGCCCGAAGCCACGGCCAGCCGCTTGGGGCTGCTTGGTGGCGACGCGGCGGGCTTTCCGAACGGTCGCCGGGTATTCGACGACGTCACCGACATCTCGCTGCGTGCGGTGGCCGGCGTGCTGGCGGCACCGTTCCCCGGCTACAACGCCGAGATCAACGGCCGCCTGGGCGATGGGGTGAACGTCAACGACGTGCCGTATCGCCCGGCGTTCCCGTATCTCGGTGAAGCGCCGAGCGGTCGTGACCGTCGCCACATCGATCCGGGCGAAGCGGGTTGCACCGGCGGCACCGGCCCGGCCTGTGCGCAATAAGGCCACCGGCAGCAAGTGAAGCAAGGCCGGGGTGATGGCGGCTGCGATCGCCCTCACCCCGGCGCATGGTTCCTTCAAACAGTGGAAGTGGAGAACGCGTCATGAAAAGCATCGTACGGTCGGCAGCCCTGGCATTGATCCTGGCAAGCCTTGCGCCATTGGCCTTGAGCGCACCCGACAACACGCCAGCCACCCGCAAGGTGGAACAGGCACGCAAGCTGATCGCCGCCAAACCGCAGGACGCACAGGGGTACAGCGAACTGGCCCTGGGCCTGGCGCGCCGCGCCCGCGAAACCTCCGACCCGGCGTACTACGCGCTGGCGCAGAAAGCGATCGACCAGGCGGTGACCCTGGCGCCGGAGAGCCCCGAACACGAGAAGGCGCAAATCTGGGTGCTGCTTGGCCAGCATGAATTTTCACGTGCACTGGAACGTGCACGCGCATTGAACAAGCGGATTCCCGACGATGTGCTGGTTTACGGCTTCATTGTCGACGCCGCGGTCGAGACCGGGCAGTATGAAGAAGCCGAGCGTGCCGCGCAGTGGATGCTCGACCTGCGCCCCGGCAACATTCCCGGCCTCACCCGCGCCGCCTATTTGCGCGAATTGTTCGGCGATGTCGACGGCGCGGTCGAATTGATGCTGAGCGCGCTGCAACGCATATCGCCGCAGGAAACCGAAGACCGCGCCTGGACCCTGACGCAGATTGCGCATCTCCGCCTGGCTGCCGGCAAAACCGGCGATGCCGAAGAGGCGGCGCGCCAGGCGCTGCTGTTGTTCCCCGGCTACCACTATGCTCTCGGCCAGATGGCAAGGATCAAGCTGGCGCAAAACCTGCCCGCCGAGGCGGTCGACTTCGAACGCCAGCGCTACCAGGCCGCGCCGCATGCGGAGAACCAGTATGCGCTGGCGCAGGCCTTGCGCCGTGCCGGACGAAACAAGGAAGCCCGCGCGGCCTTCGCCGAATTCGAGCAAAAGGCCTTGGCCGAGAGCAGCGGTGCGGACAATGCCAATCATGAATTGACCTATTACTACACCGACGTGGCGAAAAAGCCGGCGCAGGCCCTGGCGATCGCCTCCCGCGAGATCGCACGGCGACGCGATGTTCACACCCTGGAGGCCTATGGCTGGGCGCTTCATGCGAATGGCAAATCCGCCGAGGCACGGCAGCATCTCGAGGCGGCGCTGGCGGTCGGGATCCGCGATGCCGGCATGTTCTACCGTGCCGGCACCATCGCGATGAAGCAGAAGGATCGCAAGAGCGCGGCCCGTTATCTGCAACAATCGCTGGCCTTGGCGCCGGACGCGGAATTCGCGCCGGCGGCACGCCGCATGCTCGCTCAGGCGGGCACCGGTACCCAGCAACTCGCCATTAATCGTTGAAGCCTTTTGTGAATCCGGATCGCCGCCGCGCATTGCGCGGCTTTGCCATCCCGCCAACACCCGTCCCGATCCGCCATGAACTCGAAAGCCCTCGCAGAAGTCGATAGCGCAGCGCATTTCGGTGCCCTGGCTCGACCCGAGACCGCCGCCTGGCTGATCTCGCTTGCGGTGCACGTGATCGCCGGTGGCATCTTCTGGCAGCACCCGGGCCGAATCGAGCCCGCAGCGCCCAAGCCCATGATGATGCGCGCCAGCATCCGCACGCTGGCGCCTCCATCGGCGCCGGAAGCTGCGCGGGAAGCGACGCCGGCACCGCAAGCAGCGCGGGAGAAAAGCGTGCAAGCGGTTGTGCCGGCGCCGAATCGTGCAGTGGCGCGCGGCGTTGCACCGATCCTGGTGCCGAAGCAGGCGACGCCGACACAACAGGTTGATCCGGTGCAGACGACCAATTCGACCGCGGTCGCCGCAGCATCTGCGCCTGCGGCTGAGGCGACCGCGTCCGCACCTTCACCATCACCCATCATCGCGGTGGCGCAGCCGACGGCATCGATGGTTGCCGCGCCACCTCAGGCAAGCAGCGCGCCACCGACCGCCCGTGCAAGCACGCACCAGCATGTGGCCGGCCATGTCGACGTCAAGTATCTGCACACCCCGAAGCCGGAGTATCCGCCGGCAGCGCGACGCCGCGGGCTCGAAGGCACGGTGCTGATTCGCGTGCTGGTCAATCCCGACGGCATTCCGGGTGAGACACGCCTGGTCGGCCCTTCCGGCACCGATGCGCTCGACCAGGCGGCGCTCGCTGCAGTGCTGCGCTGGCGCTTCACGCCGGCGCGCGAAGGCAATCTCGCGATCGCGCACTGGGTGGATGTTCCGATCACCTTCCGGCTGGACGGCAAGAGCTGATGGCAGGGGAACGCCGCACCAGGCACCACAAGCGATCCACGCGACTCGCGCCCCTGGCGTTTGCGCTGTGCTGCCTGCATCCAGCCCTGGCCGATACGGCAGGCGCGGCAGGCGTCCCCAAGCTTGACGAAGTGGTGGTGACCGACGAGCACACCGGCCTCGCCGGCACCGCCTCCTCATCGAGCGAAGGAACGGTGAGCGCAGCGCAAATCGAAAGCCGCGCCCTGCAGCGCCCCGGCGAGATTCTCGAGACCGTGCCGGGCATGATCGTGAGCCAGCATTCCGGCGACGGCAAGGCCAATCAGTACACCCTGCGCGGCTTCAACCTCGACCACGGCACCGACTTCGCCACCCACCTGATGGGCATGCCGATCAACATGCCGACCCACGCCCATGGCCAGGGCTACACCGACATCAACTTCCTGATCCCGGAACTGGTCGATCGCATCGACTATCGCAAAGGCCCTTACTACGCCGGCGACGGCGACTTCTCGGCCGCCGGTTCGGCGCGCATCGATTACGTGAGGAGCCTCGCCACACCGTTCGCACAGCTGAGCCTGGGGCGCAGCGGTTACGCTCGCCTGCTCGCCGGCACCTCGTCGGATGCCGGTGGCGGGCGCACCCTGCTTGCGGTCGAGGCCGCGCATTACGACGGCCCCTGGCAGGTGGCGGAAAACCTGCGCAAGTTCAACCTGGTGGCGCGCTACTCGCGCGGCCAGCGCGACAACGGCTGGTCGCTTTCGTTTCTCGGCTACGACGCGCGCTGGACCGCCACCGACCAGGTCGCGCAGCGCGCGATCGACAGCGGCCAGGTCGACCGCTTCGGCAGTCTCGATCCGTCAAGCGGCGGCAATACCCGCCGCTACAGTCTGTCGGGCGAATGGGCGCGCCGCGGCAAGGACGGCGCCACCCGTGGCAACGCCTATGTCATCGACTATGCGCTCGACCTGTGGTCCAACTTCACCTATGCCACCCAGCCGCGCGGCGACCAGTTCCTGCAGGCCGACCGCCGCACCATCAGCGGCGGCAACCTGGCCCATACCTGGTTCGGCAGCCTGGGCGGCAAGGCGGTCGATACCACGGTCGGCGCCGACCTGCGGCATGATCGCATCGGCCAAGTCGGCCTGTTTCTCGCCGAGAATCGCAATACCTACGCCACGGTGCGCGACGACAGTGTGCGACAAACCCGCTTCTCGGTATGGGGCGAGACCCAGGTGCAGTGGCTGGACAAGTTTCGCTCCACCTTCGGCCTGCGCGCCGACACCTACGCGTTCGACGTGACCAGCAACAACCCGGCCAATTCGGGGCGCCGCAACGATTCGATCATCTCGCCGAAACTGGCGCTGGTGTTCGGCCCGTGGGCGGCCACCGAGTTCTATGCCAATGCCGGCTACGGCTTTCACAGCAACGATGCGCGCGGCACCGTGACCACCGTCAATCCGGACCCGCGCCCGGGCACGCGCCCCGGATGCACCGATGGCGCCGGCGCCTGCAGCGGCGACGCGCTCGACCGGGTCAAGCCGCTGGTGCGCGCCAAGGGCTACGAAGCGGGCCTGCGCACGGCGCCGCTACCGGGCCTGCAAGGCACCCTGACCCTGTGGCGCCTGGACATCGAATCCGAACTGCTGTTCGTCGGCGATGCCGGCACCACCACAGCCAGCCGGCCGTCGCGCCGCCAGGGCATCGAGTGGGGCGCCACCTGGGCGCCGGCGCCGTGGCTTCTGCTCGATGCGGACCTGTCGCTGTCACGCGCGCGCTTTCGCGATTTCGATCCGGCGGGCGCGCATATTCCCGGCTCGATCGAGCGTACCCTGTCGGTGGGCGCGGCGGTCGCCAATCGCGGCCCGTGGTCGGGTGGCGTGCGCCTGCGCCATTTCGGCCCCCGCCCGTTGCTCGCGGACAATTCGGTGCGCTCAGCGGCCTCGACCCTGGTCAATTTGCAGGCAGGCTATGCAGTCAGCACGCAGACCAAACTACGGTTCGACCTGCTCAACGTGTTCAACCGCAAGCTCAGCGACATCGACTATTTCTACAGCTCGCAATTGCGCGGCGAGACGGCGGCGGTGAATGACCGGCATACCCATCCGGCCGAACCGCGCAGCCTGCGCCTGAGCTTGCGCACCAGCTTTTGAGCGCCGGCGTCAGCGCTTCTCGGCCGGCGTCGCGGTGGCCGGACCCATGCCCCAAACCTGGATCACCGTTTCCTCGCCCTTGGCGCCGTCGTAATGGATGCCGCCGGCACGGTGAATCACATAGCTGCCGGCAGGCGCGGCCACCGTGCTGTCGGGATCGAACTTGCTGCCGGTACCCATCCACCAGGTGCCGGAAATCACAATGAAAAACCGGTCGTTCGGATGAAAGTGCGGCCGGCTCATGTTGCCCGGCAGCCATTTCAGGCGCACCACATACGGGCCCGGTTTGGACGGGTCACCGAACAGCACCGCCTGCTCGTTGGTACCGGCGGCATTGCGCACCCATTTGATGTCGCCCGGAAGCGTGAAGTCGACCGCGTTGCGGTCGATGTCGGCGGCCTGCAGTGGTGCGCCGGCGCTGGCGACGCACAGCGTCAAGGCCTGAAATAGTCTGCGTACTCGCATTGCTGTCACCTGATCAATGTTCAATGACTGCGCTACCCCACACGGCGACGGGCCGCAACGAACCCGACGAGCACCAATCCCGTCAGCAGCAACTCGACCCCGGGTTCCGGCACCGCCGCGATAAAGGTGAAATCGTCGGCCACCCAGTTTCCCGACTGGCTGCCGATTTCACGGCGATCGATGCGGTAGCCGGTGATGCCGGCCAGCGAAGCAAAGGCGCTGGTATCCACCATGCTGAGCGTTTCCGGCTGCGCCGGGTTGAGTTCGGGCAGGTTGAAACTCACCGAGCCCAGGATCGCCACGCCCGCCAGGGCATGAATGGTGATCTGGTCGGCGCCACCGCCGAAACCATAGTATTCATTGCGCCCGAACCATGCGCTGGTAAGTACCAGACTGGTTGTGATCAGCATGGCGTCATTGCTCACGCCGTTGCCCTGGTTGGTCAGGAAGTAGTCGCCCGAATGCGGAATCCCGAACAAGGGGCCGGGCGGCCGGATCGGATCCACGGTTGAACCGGTGTCGACCCGGTACTGGCTGCCGCCCACCGCGAACCCGCTTTCCCAGACCACGCCGCCGTAGGTGGCGCTGTTGCCATTGGCGAAGAAGAGCCCGGTCGCCGCGTTGATCGCCGGCGGCGTGGGCAGATCGTCGAAGCCGAGCGTCACGGCATGCGAGGCGGTTCCTGCGCACGTCGCCAAAGCCAGTGCAAACAATCGAAGCAATGCTTTCATGTTACGGCCCCAGGAGTATCGCTACGGACATCGATGATACTCCCCGCAACAAGCCCAACTGTCCACCATCACCCTCGACGCTCAACACGGCCAGCGCGGCACATCGGTACCCGGCCTGACCGATGGCCGCTGCCAACCGCTCGGCAGGCCCGACAAAATACCTGCATGCCTGACCGCCGTTAGTTCACCCCAGCCAGACGTCGTTGTTTCAAGCGCGTCGTCCACCACCGGCATTGCCTGCGCGAAGCCCTGCCCGATCCGCCCCAGTGAGCGCAACCAGAGTCCGGTGCGCGCCAGCGATACCCGTACATGCCAACTTCCGCCTTCACGCGCCTGCCGCAGCAGCGCCGCCTGTGCGGCGAAGGCCATCAGGAAACCCGAGGCATAATCGAGAATCTGCACCGGCATCGGCTTCGGCTTGTTCTCGCCGGCCGCCAGCATTTCAGCGTCGTTGAACCCGGTCGCGGTTTGCACCAGCGAATCGAAACCGCGCCTGCCGGCCCACGGGCCGGTATGGCCGTAGGCCGAAAGCGAGATGTAAACAATGCCGGGCCGGATGCGCGCCGCATCGTCCGGCCCGAAGCCGCGCGCAGCCAGCCCGCCGGGGCGATACCCCTGCACCATCACATGCGCCTGCGACAGCAGCGAGCGCAGGCTGGCGCGCCCGGCGTCGCTTGCCAGATCAATCTGGGCGGAGAGCTTGCCGCGGCTGGTCTCGATGATGCTTTCGATATTCGGCAGGTTTGGTGAATTCACCAGCATCACGTCGGCGCCGTGCGCGGCCAGGGTACGGCCGCCCACCGGGCCGGCGAGGATGCGCGTCAGGTCGAGCACGCGAATGCCCGCCAGCGGCCGCGCGTCGGGCGCCAGGGTTGGCCACGGGCGCGGCGCCGCCTCGCCGATCTTCTCCCACACCAGCAATGGCTGTTGCGCCAGCGCCTGCCCCTGGCTGTGCGCATCCCATTCCCCGAAGCTGCGGGCCGCGGCCACTACCAGCCCGGCTGCTGCGGCGGCGTCTTCAAACTCCAGTGCATCCCATTTCAGAAGCTCAGCCTCGACGGCTTGGCGCGCGGTGTCCGGCCCCGGTGGCAAGCCCAGCAAGCGCAATGCACCGTCGCGATGGTGGGCGAAGTTGGCGTGAATCCGCGCCCAGCCCTGGCGGCAGCGATACAGGCCGGAAAGTTTGTCCCATTTGTCGGGTTCACGGCCGTCGATACTGAAGTAACCGGTGCATTCGAGGACGGCGGCGCGCATGTCGACTGCAGCGCGCCGCTCCACGCGATTGCGCAGGCGGCCGATTTCGGTGGCGGCCAGCGCGGCGGCGGCGATCGAGGACAGGGCCGCGGTGCCGACCGCAAATGATGATGGCAGCGCCGGTTCGCTGCCGGTCATATCGACGCGCGCAAGCGCTGCGGTATCGAGGCCGGCAGCAGTCCACAGGTCGCGCAATACGTCGACAGGGTTCGGTGTATTGGGCATTGGTGATCTCCTGATTCAGCGCGACGCTGATTGAAATCCGGGTCTGCAATGGCTGCCGCCTCAGCCGCCCAGATAAGTGCCGCCATTGATGTGGATGGTCTGGCCGGTGGTGAAGCGTGCGCCGCTACCAGCCAGCCAGACCACCGCGCTGGCCACTTCGGCGGGCTCTCCACGCCGGCCAAGCAAGGGCGCATGCCGCGAGTGGTGCTGCGGTCGCGCACGGCTGCGAACCGTATCGATCATGCCGGGCGACACGCAATTTACGGTGATGCCGTGCGGCGCGAAGTCATGCGCCAGGGCGCGTGTCAATCCACCCAGCGCTGCCTTGGCGGCCACTACATGGGCACGATCGCTCGCCCCGGTGCTTGCAGTCAGGCCGCCGATGTTGATGACCGCGCCGCCCTGACTGCGGCACAGCCAGGTGAAGGCCGCCTGGGTGCAATGGAATGCGCCATCGACGCAGACATCGAACGCCGCGCGCCATTGCGCATGGGTCATGTCCGAAAATGCCGCTTCATCCCGCAGCGCTGCGTTGTTGACCAGGATATCGAGTTGGCCGAAGCGCGCCGCGACTGCGGCGATCATCGCGTCGACCTGAGCGCGCACCGTGACATCGGCCTCGACCAGCAGTGCGGCGCCACCCAGCCCGGTGATCTCGTCGACCACCGCCTGCCCCTCCTGCCGGCTGGCGCGCACATTGACCGCCACCCGCGCCCCGGCGCCGGCCAGCGCCAACGCAATCGCGCGCCCGATGTTGCGCCCGGCGCCGGTGACCAGGGCGACCTTGCCGTCGAGTGGCGCGGCTGCGCTCATGTTCTGAGCGCCACGAAATCGGGATTCGGCGCGCTGCGCGCCGCGCGCAGGGCACCGAGCGCTGTGGCGGCCTGTGCCGGTGGCCATCCGCCATAGGCGCAATTGGTGAGGAACTTGGTTTCAAGCTCGGCGGCTGACAACGGCTCGCTTACGCCGCCACGGAAATGGTCCTGGCGCGCCTCGCGCACCTCGCCATTGCGCAAGCGCACCCGCAGGTGCCCGGTGAAGCGGTCCGGATAGGGATTGTCGGGGTCGATCACATAGCGCACCCGGGCCGCCAGCGCGCGCACCGCGGGATCGTGGACCACCTCTTCGGTGTAATCGCGCAATCCGGCGTCGCCACGCAGCATGCCGACGGCGATCGCATAGGGAATGCTGAATTTCGCGGCGTAGCCGTTGGGCGGCGCCTGCTTGGCCGCCAGCGGTTCCCACAGGCGATGCACGATGCCTTCGGCGGTCTCGCATTCGATGGTGTCGACCTGCCCGACCTCTAAGCCGCCGGCCACGAGACGGCGCGCGCAGTCGATGAACGGGTGCGCCATGGTGCCGCAGGCATAGGGCTTGAACGCGATGTCGGTCGCCAGCCAGCGCACGCCGGCGCCGTCTTGCATGGCCGCGAAATCGCCGCCGCCGGTATTGGCGAAGGCGTGGAAAAACCCGTGCTCGCCTTCGAGCAGGGTGCGCGGCCCGCTGAAGCCGGCCTGCGCCATGCGTGCCGCGCGATAGCCTGCCTGCGCCGCCCAGCCCGGATGCATGCGCTTGGTCCATGCACCTTCAGCCAGGTACTCGATGATGCCCGAGGCCATGCTGCCGGCGATACCCAGTGCGTTGACCCATTGCGCCGGGGTCAGCCGCATGGCGGTGGCGACGCCTGCGGCCGCGCCCAACGCGCCGAATACCGCGGTGGGGTGAAAGCCCGCCTGGTGCACCCGCTTGGGCGCCACCAGGCACAGCCGGCACATCACTTCGCAACCGATCGCGATGCCGCGCGCGAAGTCGGCGCCGGAGCGCCCGTGCTGCTCGGTCGCCGCCAGCACCGCGGGAATGATCACCGCGCCGGCATGGATCGGGCCGCCTTCGAAGGTGTCGTCATAGTCCTCGCCATGCGCCGCGGTGCCGTTGCACAGCGCGGCGGTGGCCGGGTTGAAACCACCGGCATGGCCGATCACCGTGCAGGCGCCGGGCTCATCGGTGGCGCGCATCACCGCCTGCACATAGTCGGCATCACGCGCGGCAACGCACAGGCCGGCGAGGTCCATCAGCAGGGTGTCGCACATGTCGGCGACGCGCTCGGGAATGTCCTGCGGGTCGGCGAATACGGCGGCCAGGCGTTCGGTTACCGATACGGCAGGCAGCGCTTGCATCCTCAGTCTCCTTCGATCTTGTTGGCGCGCGCGACCCGGGTCCAGTGGGCGATCTCGTCGGCGATGAACTTGCCGAACTGCTCCGGCGCCATCGGCATGGTATCGAGCGCTTCGGCGGCAAGCTTGTCGCGCAGGTCGGGCATTGCCAACACCTTGTTGATTTCGGCGTTCAATAGTCGGGTGATGGCCTCGGGCAGCCTGGCCGGGCCGACGATGCCATACCAGGTCAGGCCTTCAAACTCGGCATAGCCCGCCTCCTTGAAGGTCGGCACATTGGGCAGCAGACGGTGGCGCGCGGCGCCGGTGACCGCCAGCGGCCTGATCGCGCCGCTCTTGATGTGCGGCAGCGCCGCCGACAGGCCGGGAAAAATCGCCTGCACCTGGCCGCCAACCAGATCGATGAACGCCTGGCCGATACTGCGATAAGGCACCGCCAGACTAGGGAAATTCGCCGCCACCTTGAACTGCTCCATCGCCAGGTGATTCAACGTGCCCTTGCCCGAAGTACCGTAGTTGACCTTGTCCGGATAGCGGCGCGCGTAGGCGACCAGTTCGGCCAGCGTGGCCACCGGCAGCGTGGGAGTCACCACCAGCAGATTGGGCGTGCCGCCGATCATCGCGATCGGCGTGAAGTCCTTGATCGCATCGTAGGGAACCTTGCGCACCGCCGGGTTGGTGGCGTGGGTCGCGACATAGCCGATCATCAGGGTGTAGCCGTCAGGCGCGGCGCGCGCGGTGTACTGGGTGGCGATCGAGCCGCCGGCGCCGGCCTGGTTCTCGATCACGAAACTCTGGCCGATGGCACGCCCGAGGCGTTCGGCAATGATGCGGCCGACCAGGTCGACGCCGCCGCCCGGCGACTGCGGCGCGACAATCTTTACCGGCCGGTTCGGATACGGCGCCTGCGCCGCTGCAGGTGCGATCAGGCAGGACAGCAAGCAAAGCGCCGCGCACAGGCCGATAGTGATGCGGGACATTGCCTTCAGGGGGCGTTGCATGAGCGGAACTCTGGTGGGAACCGGGAAACGAAGGCTTCCGCAGTCGGGCGATGGTACCGCATCGGGTTCATGCGGCGCGCGCCGACGCGCACCTGCGCGCAACCATCCGCATTGCGGGGCGTTGCGCGTGATATCCCCGCAGCTCCCGCAAAACGCTCGTCAAGTACGCATCAGCCGTGCAGGTGCAGAGCCAGGCCCGGCAGCACATCGCGGTTTCACGCAAACGTTACTCGGCCTTCGCCCCCGAAAGCTCGAACGCCTTCGCCCACTTGGCGATCTCGCGCGTCACCGTTTCGGCGGTGCTGGCCGGCGTCGAATCATCCACCGGCGTGATGCCCAGCTTGGTCAGACGCTCGCGGATGCCGGGGTCGCGCAGGGTTTCGTTGAGCGCGGCGTTGAGGCGTTCGACGATCGGTTTCGGTGTGCCGAGCGGCGCCATCACCACATTCCAGGTGCCGACTTCGAAATCCGCCATGCCGGCCTCGGCGAAGGTCGGCACCTCCGGCGCGGCGGCCAGGCGCTGCTTCGCCATCACCGCCACCGCGCGCAGGCGGCCGGCCTGCACCATCGGCAGGCCAACCCCGATCGAGCCGCCCATGAACTGCACCTGGCCGCCAACCGTATCCTGAAGCGCCGGGCCAGTGCCCTTGTAGGGAATGTGCACCGCCGACACGCCGGCGCCGGCCTTGAGCAACTCGATGCCCAGGTGGCTGGTGCTGCTGCCGGCCGCGCCATACGAATACTTGCCCGGATTGGCCTTGAGCAGCGCGATGAATTCCTTCAGGGTTGCCGGCAACGAGGGATGCACGAACAGCACCAGCGGCACTGATCCGACGAAGGCGATCGGTTCGAAATCGCGCAGCGGGTGGTATGGCAAGGTCTTGAACACCGCGAGGTTGAGCGCATGCGTGGCCGCCGTGCCGAAGATCAGCGTGTAGCCGTCCGGCTTGCTCTTCGCGACATACTCGCTGCCGACGATGCCGGTGGCGCCGGCGCGGTTTTCCAGCACCACCTGCTGGCCCAGCACATCGGCCAGTTTGCCGGCGATGGCGCGACTGAAGATGTCGGTCTCGCCACCCGGTGCGAAAGGAATCACCAGGCGGATCGGCCGCTCGGGATAGCGGCCCTGCGCCGCGGCGTGCGTGGCGCCACCCATGGCAAGCGCCAATAACGAGAGCCTGAAAATGCGCCGCAGCAACGCGCGCTTTCCCGATGCAAGCATGAAATCCTCCGGTGTGGCGCGGCGAGTTGATACGACCCTGCGGCCGCTCAATGCGTGAGTTCGGCGACGATTTCGCTGTTGTCGAACACCGGCGCCCGCGGGCTTCCCTGCCAGGCCAGCATGTCGGCGTTGCGGTCGGCGAAGGCTGGTGGCAGGTCCGCGAAACCCGGCGTGCGCAGCCACAGGCGCAGCAGATGCCGCTTGCGGTCGGGCTCGGGATAGTCCTCGTAATCATTGCGCGAATGCAGGATCGAATAGTTGCAGACGAACTGCATGTCGCCCGGTTCGAACGGCATGTCCAGGCGCAGCGCGCGGTCGTTGCACAACTCGTCCATCAGGTCGAGCGCCTCGACCTGCAGAGCGGTCAGGCGCGGCACCTCGGGGAAGCGTTGCGCCGATTCGATGAAGGTGCGGTTGTAGCGGACGAACATGCGGCCGCCGAACCAGTTGAAGCACGGTGTCACGTAATACGGCTTCTGCCCTGCCGATTCCTCATCGCGGCGGTCGACGCAAAACGGCTCGTAGAGCACGCGCGCCAGGTCCGGGCGGCGCGCCAGCACTTCGTTATGCACCGCGGTCGAACTGACGATCAGCGAATCGCCGCCGGCCCGCGCGCGGCGCAGGCACAGGAGGCCCACGACATCGGTCGAATCGTTGTGAAACGGCAGCCGAAAACGGGTCTGGTAGCCACGCGCTTTCATGTCGGAGCGCCAGTCGGCGCCCAGGTCGCGCACATGGCCCAGCATCTCGCCCTGCGCGTTTTGCGCGAACGCCGGGCCGAAGTGCGCGCCGATGCCCCAGTAGATCAGCGCGGCATCGGTTTTCGAATAACGCTCGACCGGCAGGCCGCGCAGCAGCGCGAAGCCGCGACCGTGTTCCAGGGCGTGCAGAACACCTGTGAGTTTCTTCGCCACGCCGGGAATCGGGAAGTCCTGTTTCGACAAGGCCGGAATGCCGATGCCGCGTGCCCTGGCCTGCGCCAGCGCGGCGTCGAGTTCGGCGCAATCGGCGGCGTCGAGGCGCACGATCCAGTCAGATCGCGCAGCAAGGTCGGGACCGCGCCAGACCGAAGGGTGATCGACGGCACGCATTTCGATGGGCATGGGCTTGCTCCGCTTGGTTCAAGGAAAACTGGCTGCGTCGCGACATGCATCAGCAGCGCGATCGACCCAGGTCAATCGTCAATCGTACAATCATTGCCTGATGCGGGTCCACTGTTGCCTGCATTGCACTGCACAAGCCGGTGCACGCAGGTACGGCACGTCGGGGGCACGCAACGGTACGCGCCAGGTGTTCCGCGCCCGAAACGCTGGCCGCACTCGAATAACAACACAGGAGGATCAAGCCATGAAACCGCATCAAACCCTGTTCGCTTTGCCCTTGCTGGCGATCATCTGCGCCCCGCTCGCCCCCGCCTTTGCGCAGACCGCCAAACCGGCGACCGGCGCTACCGCGCAAGCAGCGCCCAAAGCCACGCCCGCCAAGGCAGGCGCCGACCTGGTGCAAGGCATGTCGCGCGCGCGCCTGGCCCGCATCGGCCCGTCGATGAAGGCGCAGATCGACAACAACATGTTCCCCGGCGCGGTCACCCTGGTGGCGCGTCACGGTCAGATCGTGCATTTCGAGGCGCACGGCTATCAGGATGCCGGCAAGAGCGTGCCGCTCAAAAAAGACGCGCTGTTCCGCCTGGCCTCGATGACCAAGCCGATCGTGACGGTGGCGGCGATGATGCTGGTCGAACAAGGCAAGATGAAACTGGGCGACCCTATCGCCAACTGGCTGCCCGAACTCAAGGACCTGAAGGTTGAAACCGCCAATGGCGACGTCGCGCCGGCGCGGCCAGTCTGGGTGCAGGACCTGATGCGCCATACCGCCGGCTTCGTCTATGGCGGCAGCACCAAGTCCGCGCGCATCAAGGAGGGCTACGAGAAGGGCAATATCGAATCGCGCGAGACCGATATCACCGGCGACGCCATGCTGAAGAACCTGGGCCAGATTCCGCTCGCGCACCAGCCCGGCACCTTCTGGGAATACTCGATCGCCGTCGATGTGCTGGGCCTGCTGGTCGAGCGGGTCGCCGGCAAGCCGCTCGACGCGGTATTGCAGGAAATGCTGTTCGCGCCGCTGGGCATGACCGACACCGCATTCTGGGTACCACCGCAAAAGACCGGGCGCATCGCCGAAGCGCTGGACTCGGACAAGCTCAAGGCCGACATGCTGAAAAGCTACCGCATTTTCGCCAACCCGGCCGGCGTCAGCTACTTCAAGGGTGGCGCCGGCCTGGTGGGCACGGCGGCGGACTACATCAAGTTCGCGCAAATGATGGCCAACGGCGGCGAGTTCCAGGGCAAGCGTTACCTGTCGAAGAAGACCGTCGAGTTCATGTTGAGTGAACACACCGTCGGCATGGGCGGCACCACCTTCGCCAGCACCGGGCCGGGCTACGGCTTCGGCTTAGGCTTCGCGGTGCGCACCCAGGACGGCATGGCCTGGGTGCCCGGCTCGAAAGGTGACGCGATGTGGGCCGGTGCCTGGGGCACCAGTTTCTGGATCGACCCGAAGGAAGGCCTGGTCGGCATCCTGATGTCGCAAGGGCCGTCGACCCGGGTGCACAGCCGCATGCTGTACAAGAGCCTGGTGTATGGCGCGATGATGCGCTGAGCGGTCGAGCGGGCGCTACCGGAGGCGCGCAACGGGTGATGCGCGCAGGGCCGCCGCCGGTGCGAAGCGGCGGCAACTGGTCACGACGGCGTCCAGGTGCTGCCAGCGCATGCTGCCACCGCGCATGTTGGCACCGCGCATTGCGCCTGGCGGCAGCGCGTCGTACCATGCATGACCTTGCGGCCCGGGCGCAACCGCGGGGTAGCGGCAACGCAGGCCCGCGCGCGACCTCACAAGGGAGTAGACCAACCATGTCATCGACCGCATTCGCCGCCCCATCGAGCGCCGCGACGCTGCCGCTGTTCGACAACGAGCAGGCCTGGTTCGGCCCCGACCAGCAAAAGCGCAGCGACTGGATCCACCAGTTCACGCCGGGCGAAATCGCCGAAATCGACGCCGCGGTGCGCCAGGCCGAAGCCATCGACGACCTCATCAACATCACGCGCCGCGACTTTCCGGTGCCATCACTCGAACACTTCTTGCAACGGGTGCGCCGCGAAACCCTGCACGGCCGCGGCTTCATGCTGTTGCGCGGCATCCCGGTCGAACGCTACACGCTGCGCCAGTCGGCTGTCGCCTACTGGGGCCTCGGCCTGTATCTCGGCGAACCGGTGTCGCAGAATGGCCAGGGCCATGTGCTGGGGCATGTGACCAACCTCGGGCTCGACTATGCCGACCCCGAGGTGCGCGGCTACCAGACCAGCGCGCGCCTGAATTACCACTGCGACTCCTCCGACCTGGTGGCGCTGTTGTGCCTGCGTGCTTCCAGGTCCGGCGGCCTGTCGTCGATCGCCAGCTCGACCACCCTGTGGAACGAAATGGTCCGCACCCGGCCCGACCATGCGCGTACCCTGATGGAACCGCTGTACTACACCCGCTGGGGCGAGATTCCCGAGGGCAAGAAGGCCTACGCGGAAATCAATGTTTTCACGCCACACCAGGGCCGGATGATCGCCTCCTACGTGCGCTCCTCGATCAACAAGTCGCAAACCCTGCCCTCGGTGCCGCGCCTGACGCCGCAACAGGTCGAGGCGATGGACCATCTGGACGCGCTGGCGGCCGACCCGCGCATTCATCTCGACATGGCGTTTCGCCCGGGCGACATCCAGGTGCTGTGCAACCACTCGATCCTGCATTCGCGCACCGCCTATGAAGACTGGCCGGAGGTCGAAAAGCGCCGCCATCTGTTGCGCCTGTGGCTGGCCTGTGACGACGGCCCGGCGCTGCCGCAGTTCATGACCGACCGCTTCCAGGGTCTGACCGCAGGCGGCCGGCCGGACGGCATCCGGGTGCCGGGTTCGCGGCTGGTGGCACCGCTGCACGTGGTCTGAGGGGCGTGATGCGAAGCGTGTTTCGTGTGGCGCTGGGCGTGATGCTGGCATTTGCTGCCGGCACCGCAGCCGCACAGCCGTACCCCAACAAGTCGATCCGGGTGATCGTGCCCTATCCGGTAGGCGGCGCGGTCGACGTGATGACGCGGCTGATCACCAACCACATGGCGCAGACCCTGGGCCAGCCGATGGTGATCGACAACCGCCCCGGCGCCAATGCCAACATCGGCCCAGAGGCTGCCGCACGGTCAGCGCCGGACGGCTACACGTTGCTCGCCAGCGCCACCTTCCTGGTGGTCAACCCGCTGCTGGAGACCGGTTTGCGCTGGGCCCCGCGCGACTTCGTGCCGGTGGCGCGCTTCACCCAGGCGCCGAACGTGCTGGTGGTGCCGGCGGCGCATCCGCACAAGACGCTGGCCGAGTTTGTCGCCGCTGCGAAAGCCAGGCCCGGCCTGCCCACCGGCGACAGCGGCCCGGGCGCGCCGCAAACCATGGCGATCGAATTGCTCAAGCACGCCGCCGGGCTGGAATTCCAGAGCATCGGCTACAAGGGCGGCCCGCCGGTATTGGCCGACCTGATCAACGGCCAGTTGGCGATGTCGGTGTTGCCGCTGAACGTGGCGATGAGTTCGATTTCCGGCGGCCGCATCCGCGCGCTCGCCACCACCAGCAACCGCCGCTCACCGGTGCTGCCGGACCTGCCGACCATGGCCGAGAGCGGCTACCCGGATGCCACCGTGATCAGCTGGTACGGCTTCCATGCGCCGACCGGCACGCCACCGGAGGTGATCAGGCGCCTGTCCGATGCGGTCGCTGCCGCCGCCGCGGATGAGGCCACACGCGCCCGCACCGCTACCACCGGCGGCGAAATCTCGTTCATGGATACCGAGGCATTCCGCAAATTCCTCGACGAGGACGCGGCGCGCTGGTTGAAAGCGGTACAGACGATCCGACCGCGTTAGCTCGTCTTCGGCCGGCTGCGCTGCTACCAGTTGCCGTCTGCTTCCGGTTGACCTGCCCGCTTGCAACAAAACCTTTAAAAGACTATATTTGGTCCTTCTCAAGAATCCGGGAATCACATGCGCTACACCACCCAGGTCAGGCCGATCAGCTACCTGAAGGCCAACGCGGCGGAGGTCCTGGATCATTTGAACGAGGTGCGCGAGCCCATGCTGATCACGCAGAATGGTGAAGCGCGGGCGGTGCTGCAGGACGTGGCCTCGTACCAGGAGACGCAGGAAACACTGGCGCTGCTCAAGCTGCTGGCGCTTGGCCAGCGCGACATCGTGGCCGGCCGCGTCAAGCCGGTGGCCGAGGTGGTCAAGCGCATGCGCGCGCGCATCGCCCGGGCCTGATGGCGTTCAAGATTCTGCTCACCGCGGGCGCGGAGCGCGACCTGGCCGGGATTGTTGACTACATCGCCGAATTCGACTCGGCAGCCAACGCCGATCGTGTGCTCGACAAACTGGTCGGCGTCGCCGCAAGCCTCGCCGAACTGCCGGAGCGCGGCAGCCACCCGCGCGAATTGCTCGCTCTGGGCATCCGCGAGTTTCGCCAGGTGTTCTTCAAGCCCTATCGCCTGATTTACAGTGTGACCGGCAGCGCCGTGCATGTGCACCTGATCGCCGACGGTCGGCGCGACATGCAGGCCTTGCTGCAACGCCGACTGGTTGCCGACCTGTAGACGGTCTTTTTCGATGGCGGCGTCGACCGCATCCGGCCGCCTGCTGCAGCCCAGTCTTGATGGTCCCGCCCGCGAAAACGAATGCTGCCGCGCCCGAATCAATTTATCCGCGAGCCAGGCACAACATCGCAGCCAAGGCCAGCACCAGTCCCACCCCCCGGCGCAGATTGAACGGCTCGCCCAAAAACGCAAAGCCCGCCAGCGCGGTGACCACGAATCCCATTTGCGCCACCGGCACCAGAACGCTTGCCTCGCCGACCCGCAGGCCCTGGATCATCAAAATGAAAGCGGTTGCCAGCACCACCGCCGCCACCGGCGCGTAGCGCAGCGCCGCGCGCGCCGGGCGCACCGCACCATCGAGGCGGGCGGCGAAGCTGGTGGCGATCACGCCGGCGACGCAGGCCTGGGTGGACAGCAGCGTGGCCGGCGTCGACCCGGCCTGCAAGCCCAGTTTGTAGGTGAAGTTCGCCAGCGCGGCGGCCGCGGTCGCCAGCAACAGGCGCACCGTCAGCGCTCGGCTCATGCGCCGCGGCGCGCCGTTGCCGCCGGCCGGAGCGCCCAGCAGCAGCCACACCGCGGCCAATGCCAGGGCCAGTCCTGCCAGCTTGAACGCGGTCAGCGGCTCACCCAGAAGCAGCACCGCCAGCGCGGCGGTCAGCGCGAAGCTCAGGCGGAACACCGG
Organism: Burkholderiales bacterium; assembly: GCA_031423955.1. Lineage (GTDB taxonomy): Bacteria > Pseudomonadota > Gammaproteobacteria > Burkholderiales > JAEUOS01 > JAEUOS01. The sequence continues at coordinate 9,938 of JANPGJ010000542.1, read as the reverse complement.
CGCCACCACGCTGACCGATCCGGTTTTCAGGCAGTAGGCGAAGTTGTAGTAGCTGGTCACGATGAACACGCCGGCCAGCGCGCCCCACCACGCGCCGGCGTTGAACACCAGCGTTCCGGTGATGAGGCCAAACAGGATCACGCTCGGAATGAAAAACCAGGTCTGTACCATCATGAAATGGTGCGCCGGCGCGCCGGCCGCCGCGCCGCGCTTGTAGACCAGGTCGCCGGCACCGAAAAACAGCATGGCGGCGAACGCGTATTCGATTCCGGGAGACAAGTCGGGTCCTTTGCGCGGCAAGGCCGCGCGCCGAGGGTCATGAGGTGGTGCTGGATTCACCGGTCAAGGGCGCCTGCATCAACCGGAGCCGATGACGATAACAGAGTTCACGACGCTGCTTTCCAGGCGCGGCGCATGGCCCGCCGCCCAGGTGCACTCGCGCCGCGAATGCGCGGCGACGCGGCACCGCAGAATCGTCACCGTTTGGCGCACGGGGTTAAACTCGCACCCTCCCGCCTGACGTAACCAGCAAACCCTGCCACCCCCCCACCAGGACCAACCACCATGAGCCTCCTGCCGAAATCCGTGACCATCACCGACGACACCATGCGCGAAGGACTGCAGATCGAACGCGCAGACATTCCGGTCGAGGCCAAGCTGCGCCTGCTCGACGCGCTCGGCGAAACCGGCGCCAAGGTGATCGCGATCGGCTCCTTCGCGCATCCGAAATGGACGCCGCAGATGGCCTGTATCGACGAGATCGCCGAGCGCTTCGTGCCCAAGCCCGGCGTCACCTACACGGCGGCGGTATTCAACAAGAAGGGCTACGACCGCGCCGACGCTTACTACCCCAAGCTCAACGTGCGCAGCGGCAAGCGTTTTCGCACCAATGTAGAACTTTGCGACACCTTCGCGCGGCGCAACTACAACCGCAGCCAGGCGCAGCAACTGGCGGCAATGGATGCCACCATCGAGCAGGCGCGCGCCGCCAACGCCACCGAAGGCGCGGTCGGTATCGGCAACCCGTTCGGCTCCAACTACGAGGGGCCGTTCAGCCACCAGCAGCGGATGGCGCTGCTGCAGACGATGTTCGACAAATGGCATGGCGCCGGCATCAAGGTGACCCGCGTGTCGCTGCTCGAGGCGATGGGCTGGAACCTGCCGCACCTGGTGCGCCAGACCATCGAGGCGATTCGCGAGCGCTGGCCTGAGGTCACCACCTTCCACATGCACCTGCACAACCAGCGCGGCGCCACCATCGCGAGTTACTACGAGGCGCTGCAACTGGGGGCGACAGAATTCGACACCTGCCTAGGCGGCATGGGTGGCTGCCCCTACTGCGGCAACGGCCGCGCCGCCGGCCAGGTGCCGACCGAGGATTTCGTCGATCTGTGCCACGAGATGGGCATCGAGACCGGCTACAACCTCGACAAGCTGATCGAGGCGGTGGCGATCGCCGAGGAAGTGGTCGGCCATCCCCTGCACGGCCATGTGTCGCGATCCGGCCCGCGCCCGCGCGGCAGCGCGATCTACCCGGCCAACATGCCGTTCGTCGAAACCCTGGAAGAGGCGGCGCACTTCCGCAAGGGACCGCAGGTATATGCCGGGCAGATATCGCCGTGGCGGGAAGACGATCCGCTGTTCGCCAAATGATGAAGCGCCGCCTCCTCCGGACTTGAGCGCGACCGCCCGGCCGCCCGAAGGAAGCGCTCATCCTCCCTTGGGGACCTCGTCACGCAGTGACAGGAGGGTGGTCCAATAAGCGCTCCGGCCCGGCCGGACGCGTGCCACCGACGGGCAGTGCGCCGCCTTACCCGTCAGCCCTTCGTCAGTCCTTCATGTCGGCCGGCGCCGGCTCAACTGACTTGTACCAGTCGGCGATCGCCGAACCATTCATGAACACCGTGTCCTTGCGCGCAAGCAACAGGTCGACGATCTTGTTGAACCAGTTCATGCGATGCGGCACGCCGACCAGGTGCGGGTGCAGCGGCAGCACCAGCACCCGGCAATTGGTCTTGAGTTCTTCCTCGAAGGTTTCGAGCGCCCACACCACGCGCTCGTACTGCACGTCGGAATGCATGCCCCAGCCGGCCCACAGCGGGCCGTCGTTGAGGTCCAGCGAGTAGGGCGCGGCGATCAGCGGGCCATGCTTGGTGCGCATCCAGGTCGGCAGATCGTCGATCACCCAGTCGCACAGGTAGTCGACGCCGCGCGACTTCAGCACGTCCGGCGTATTCATCGTTTCGCTCAAGCCCGCGCCAAGCCAGCCGCGCATCTTCTTGCCGGTGAAGCGCTGGATGCGCTCCATGCATTTGTCGATCACCACCGCTTCATCGGGCTCATTCTGCAGGGCTTTCTGGGTCCAGCCATGGCCCATGAACTCCCAACCTGCCGCCAGCATCTCCTCGGCGACCCGCGGATAGACATCGATCACGCTCGCGTTCAGGGTGGTCGAGGCCGGCAGTCCGCGCGACTTCAGCGCCTTGAGAATGCGCGGGAAGCCGGTGCGCATGCCGTACTCGACCCAGGAGAAATTCGGCACGTCCGGGATCTTGTCGGCACCATGCGGGCCGGGCAGCAACTTGCGCGGCATCGGCTGATCGAACGGCCAGTACTCGACGTTGACGACCACGTGGACGATCAAGGGCTTGCCCGCCTGCGGCGGCGCCAGCCGCGCGCGATCGGTGGACATCTGGTAGGGAACGCGGGGGTTGGACATGGTGTACCTGTGCGATTGAAGTTGCGAAGCGCGCTTGCGCGCGATCAGGGCGCTGCCGCCGTGCCGACCGGATCACGGCGAAACACTACCGGCTTGCCGCCGAAGCGCCGCTTGCACATCCAGTGCGCGAGGGCGGAATCGAGATAGTCGGCATGGCCGGGAAACCATTTGGCCAGCTCGCCGGCCAGCCGGCGACAGTTCGCGGTATCGCCCTGGTCCAGCAGTGCCTGCACCTGGCGGATCGAATTGAGAACGGCGTTGTGTTCGTCGATATGACAATCCCTTGGCGGGAAGTCGGTATCCAGCATCCACTTGTTTTCTTCATCGAAATGGCTGGTGCAATGCGCTTCGAGCGCCGCCAGGCGCTGCACCAGTTGTTCGTCCGGGGCCTGCTGCACATTGGCCACCAGGTCGACGAATTCGCGATGGATCGCGTCCATCGGCCCGAAACCGAGCACGAAACTGTCGTGCCAGGCGATGCCGGCCACCGTGCTTTCCATCGCTTCCATCACCGCTCCCCTTCCCGATCCCGGGTCAACCACGATGGCTGGCCGGATCGCCATTGTCCCTCAATCGACGGCGGCAGCGTCGCGGGACCGGCCACCGCGAACTCCTCAAATGAAGCCGCGGCGACTGCCACCGCCGCCACCACCGCGACGTTGCACCAGTTCCTGCCACAGCTTGCCGGTTTCCTTGCGCATCATCACTTCGGTCTCGGGTGGTTCGACAAACCACGCGCCGCGCCTGATTTCGGAATCGAGCTCCCCCGGCTGCCAGACCACCACGCCGAACAGGAAGCGCGCATGCTCGGGATCGTTCTCGATCACCTTGTCCACAGTGTCACCTGCCAGCACCACGAACAGGTCCGGCGACAGCCGGATCGAACCCTTGCCGGGGCTCTCTTCGCGCTGCACCAGAGCGAACAGCTTGTTCGCCTGCTCCGGCCCGCCAAGGAAAATCGGGTCCGCCACCTTCTTCGAGGGCTCATGTTCAGGGAAGGCCTGGCCGAGGGTGATGCGGGTCGGCTTGTTGATGATGAAGCCGACGAATCGGCCGTCCGACATTGGGCTTGCGACCAGGACCGACGCCCGGTAAACCGGGTCGGACAAGGCAGGGGTGGCCACCAGCATGACGGTTGCCGTCGGGTCGGCGGCATGGGCTGACGGGGCTGTCGCACCAAGCATCGCAATGGCGCACATCAAGGCACTGAAGTGGTAAGTCAGGCGACGAGTCATGTTACGGCTCCGTTGGAAAGGGGGTGCACTGCCCGTGCACTTCGGGGGCCCGGTGTGGGTCGGTTGCAGGTGTCGCAACAATCGTGCCTCATGGTTGCACACCCGGAGATGCCGTGATGGCCGATGGCCCCGCAAAGCAAATGCGCTGGAAAGGTCATTTCAATCACGAATTCGAACGCGCTTTTCGTCAACAACCCAGAGCTGACCGGCGGTGCGCTCATGTACAGCAAGGCGCAACCCGGCAAGTACCAGATTGAGAATGGTATCGAAGGCCTGGTTCGCGGGTCGCAGCACCCAGATCCCGCGATGGCTGCCGGGGAGATACTCACGAATGTCAGCGAAATCAAGATCGAGCGTCACGAGGATGCGATCCTCAGCGCTGCAGGCTGCAAGTGATGTCGGGTCGGCGCAGCCAGCCAGTCCTTCCGACACCGCGGTCTCGACATCATGGCTAAGCGCATGCAGTGCGGGCTCAACCCGTCGGGGATGGTTTTCATCGAGCTTGAAACGAAGCGCCATCAAGCCCTATTAGACCGGAACTTCGACAATTCGTTCACGAACCACATCGGCTGCGTAGCCAATTGTGGCGGGGATATGCTCCGCCTTCAGCGTCGGATATTCACTCAATATCGATGCTGCAGTTTCGCCAGCGGCCAGGTTGTCCAGGACTACGGACACCGGAATACGCGTGCCACCAAAACAAACGGCACCATGCATGATTCCGGGTTCGGCAGAGATGTATGACTTCCAGTCCATGGTGACCTCGATTTCCGGCGACATCTCGACACATCTTACACGCTTGGCCTTGCCCTCTCGAAGCGAGGCTCCCGTGACCAACCTACCCTTTTTTCCGGACTTCGGCGCACCGTTGCTTCCGTGTTTTCAAGTCAGCACAACGGCGTTACTCCGCCTTGATGCCGACCTCGCGAATCACCCGCCCCCATTTGTCCTGCTCCGCACGGATGAAGGCGGCGGTCTCGGCCGGCGTGCTGGCCAGCGGTTCGGCCCCGAGGCCGGCGAAGCGCTGCACGTAGGCCGGCTTGACGATCATCCGGTTGACCTCGGCATTGAGCACACGCACCACCTCGGCCGGCGTGCCGGCCGGCGCCAACACGGCGAACCAGCCGAGCACCTCGAAGCCCGGCACGCCGGACTCGGCCACCGTCGGCACCTCCGGCATCAACAGGGTTCGTTTGGCGCTCGATACCGCCAGCGGCCGCAGCGAGCCCTTGCGGATATGCGGGGTCATGATCGCGACGTTCTCGAACATCATCTGCACCCGGCCCGAGAGCAGGTCGGGCATCAGCGCGCCGCTGCCCTTGTAGGGCACATGCACCATGTCGACGCCGGCGGCGCGCTTGACCAGTTCGCCGCCGAGATGCTGGGCGGTGCCGGGACTGGAGGAAGCGAAGTTGTACTTGCCGGGGTTCTGTTTCAACAGCGCCAGCAATTGCGCAAAGGTCTCGACCTTGACCTCCGGATGCACCACGAACACGTAAGGCGTACTGGCCACCAGCGCCACCGGTACCAGGTCTTTCTCCTGGTACGGCAGGCTGGCATAGAGCGTCGGCGCGGTGCCGTGCGTGCTCGACACCACCAGCAGGGTGTGGCCGTCCGGCTCGGACTTGGCCACCATCCCGGCACCAATCGTGCCGGAAGCGCCGCCGCGGTTGTCGACCACAAAGGACTTGCCGAGCGCCTCCGACAAGCCTTGCGCCACCAGGCGGCCGATCACATCAGTGGTGCCGCCAGGCGGAAAGCCGACGATGATCTTCACCGCCTGCGTCGGGTAAGACTGCGCCGCGACCGGCAATGGAGCCAGGGCCGCGCAGATCAGCGCACAACCGGTGAATAAATGCTTGAACATGGCGAACACTTTCATGTCGATGGAATGCGGCCGGGCCGGCGCCGCGAGGCGAATCCGGACCGCCGATGGCGCTGCTCAGGACACCGATGCGATCGCCTGCAGCATCGACTCACGTTCGAGGTCGCCCTCGTCCTTGTAGTAGCAGCCGGCCAATTCGCCCAGCACCGAGGTGCGCGTCATGTGGCGTATCCTGGTCTGGTCGAAGTCGGGCAACGCGAGATGCATCAGGCAGCGGTTGTCCCACATCACCAGATCATTGACCGACCAGCGATGGCGATAGACGAACTCCGGCCCGGTCGCATGCTCGTTCAAGAATTTCAGGATCGGCGCGCTCTCTTCGTCGGTGAAGCCGACAAAGCCGCGAATCCGCTGCCCCAGGTAAAGCGCCTTGCGGCCGGTTTCCGGATGGGTCTTGACCACCGCATGCGCCACCGGCGGATTGCGCCGCTTCATCTCCGCCACCTTTTCCGGATCGCGCTTTTCGATGCCCTTGACCAGCGCCACATCGTGGATCGCCTCCAGGGTTTCAACGAACGCGCGCATCGGCGGGCTCAGGGTTTCGTAGGCCAGGTACATGTTGGCGAACATGGTGTCGCCGCCGATCGGCGGCTTCTCCTTGCACAGCAACAGCGACGCCTTGGCCGGGCGCGTGGTGTAGCTCAGGTCGGAATGCCAGTTGCGCCCGGTGTTGCGCGTCTCCGACGGCTTGCCGTTGATCTGCCGGTTGGTCACCAGCAGGATCTCGTGATGCCGCGGGTCGCGGTAGTGCGGCTGAAAGTCGTTCTGCTCCAGCTCGCCGAAGCAGCGCGAGAACGCGATCTGCTGGTCGGTATCGAGGTCCTGGCCGGGAAAGACCAGCACCAAATGCTTGTGCCAGGCGTTCAGGATTTCGCGCCGCACCAGATCGTCCAGTGGTTCGCGCAGATCGACGCCGGTGATTTCGGCGCCAAGGGCGAAGCCAAGCGGCTTCACGCTGATTCGATTCATCTGGATATCTCCCTGAGAAAACTCGCGACCGATTGCAATCACTTCGCTGCAACCGCCTACTCCGGCTGCATCCCCGCATCCTTCACCAGCTTGCCATACTTCGCATACTCGGCCTTGGCGAACGCAAGGAACTCCTCCGGCGTATTGGCCACCGGCACCGCCCCCAACTGCACCAGGCGTTCATTGACATCCGGCAATTTCACGATGCGCGCGATCTCGCGCTGGATCTTGTTGACCACTTCGGCCGGCGTGCCGGGCGGCGCGAACATGCCATACCAGGCGGAGGTCTCATAGCCGGCCAAGCCGCCCTCGACCACGGTGGGAATATCAGGCATCGACGGCGAACGCGCGCGGCTGCCGACCCCCAGCACGCGCAGCTTGCCGCTCTTGTAGTGCTGCAGCACGGTCAGCACGCTGGTGAACCCGACCTGGATGTGGCCACCGAGCAAATCCACCATGATCTGCGAGCCGCCCTTGTAAGGCACATGCAGCAGGTTCACCCCGGCCTGCACCTTGAATTGCTCGCCGGCCAGGCGCGATGACGGCTCGGAACTGCCGAAGCTCAACTTGCCCGGCTGTGCCTTCGCCAACGCGATCAGCTCGCGGATGTTGTTGGCCGCAACCGTTGGGTTGACCACCACCACCCAGGGCGAAGCCGCCACCAGGGTCACCGGCGTGAAATCCTTGATCACGTCGAACGGCATCTTGCTTTTGACGAACGGGTTGATCACATGCGCGGCCACCACCAGCGCGACGCTGTAGCCATCCGGCGGCGCATTGACGATCACCTCCGAGCCGATCACGCCGTCGGCACCGGGGCGGTTTTCCACCACCACCGACTGCCCCCAGGCCTCGGTGAGTTTTTGCGCGAACAGGCGCGCCAGGATGTCGGTGCCGCCGCCGGGGGCGTAGGGCACCATGATGCGGACCGACTTGGTCGGGTACTGCTGGGCGCTCGCTGGCGCTGCAGCAAGCGCACATGCAAGCATGGCCAGACGGCATAACTGCTTGAATCGGGGCATCAACTTTCCTCGGTCTCTTTGTTGTCGCGCAACACCGGAGCGGGTGTCGCGCGTCGATTGTCACGCAAAAGTCCGCTCGCGATCCGCGGCTCAACTCGCGGTTGCGCACAACCAGGCGCCCCAACCGCCTGCCTCTTCAGTCGCCGAGGACGAAGCCCTCATAGTTATTCGCCACCACCTCGTCGCAAATCCCCTTGTAGCGCGCCATGCCGCCGGCGTAGGGCATGAACACCTGCGGCTTGCCGGGAATATTGGCGCCGTAGTACCACGAATGCTTGGCACGGGAGAGCAGGATCGCTTCGGCGGTGGCGTTGACTTTTTCGACCCAGTCGTCCATCGCCGCCTCGCTGGTCTCGATGCGCGTCAGTCCTTTCGCGCGCAAGTGCGCGATGCAGTCGGCGATCCACTCCGCATGCTGCTCGATCGGCACCGGCATGTTGCACAACACCGACGGGCTACCGGGCCCGGTCATCATGAAAAGGTTGGGAAAGCCGGCGACCTGCAGGCCCAGGTAGTTGCGCGGCCCCGCGGCCCAGGCATCGCCCAGCGTGCGACCGTCGGTACCGCGAATATCCATCCGCAACAGGCTGCCGGTCATGGCGTCGAAACCGGTGGCGAACACGATCACGTCCAGCGGATACTCGGCGGCGGCGGTGCGGATACCCTGCGCGGTGATGCGCTCGATGGGTTCGGCCTTCAGGTCGACGAGTGCCACGTTGTCGCGATTGAAGGTCTCGAAGTAGTCGGAATCGATGGGCGGGCGCTTGGCCGCATAGGGGTGATCGATGTTCGACAGCTTGGCCGCGGTCGCCGGGTCCTTCACGACCTGGCGAATCTTGTCGCGCAGGAAATCGGCCGCGGTGTCGTTGGCCTCCACGCTTGCGAGCAGGTCCTTGAAGGTGGCGCGAAACTGCAGCCCGCCCTTTTTCCAGGCTGCCTCATACAGGGCCTGGCGTTCCGCCGGCGGCGTCTCCAGCGCCAGGCGCTCGGCGATGGTGAAGGGGTGGCCGTTGGGCGTCGACTTCATCACGCTGCGGATGCTCGCCGCGTTGTCCTTGACGTATTGCCTGAACTCGGAAGTCAGCGGCGCATTGCGCGCCGGCACACTGTAGGTCGGGGTGCGCTGGAACACCGTCAGGTGGGCGGCGCTTTCGGCGATCACCGGCACGGCCTGGATGCCGGTCGAACCGGTGCCGAGCAACCCCACCCGCTTGCCCGCAAGGTCAACCCCTTCATGCGGCCAATGCCCGGTGTGATACCAGCGGCCGGCGAATTGATCGAGGCCTGGAATGTTCGGCACATTGGCCGACGACAGGCAACCGACGGCGGTGATCAGAAAGCGTGCCTTGTATTGAACACCGGCCCCGGTGCCCACATTCCAAAGGTTGTTTGCCGCATCCCAATGTGCCGACGTAACGCGGGTGTTCAAGCGGATGTCGCGTTTCAGGTCGAAGCGGTCGGCCACATGATTGAGGTAACGCAACACCTCGGCCTGGGCGGGATAGCGCTCCGACCACTCCCATTCGCGCACCAGTTCTTCGGAAAATGTGAAGCAATAGGCATGGCTTTCCGAATCGCAACGCGCACCCGGGTAACGGTTCCAGTACCAGGTGCCGCCGACGCCGGCGGCCGCGTCCAGTACCTGCACCGAAAGGCCGAGCCGATCGCGCAGGCAGTGCAGTAGATACAGGCCGGAAAATCCGGCGCCAATGACCAGTGCGTCGAGAACGCCGCTTTGCGCCGGCTTTGATTCAAGTGTGTTCGCAACAGGATTTGACATTGCGTTCCCCGTATACAGACTGCCAGTTGACAATTATTGCACGCGCTTTTTGCCCGCTATCGAAGCCGCAATGGCAGCTCTAGGCGCCGCCGGCCCGGCGCCCCATTGCGCCGCCGATGCGCCGCACCAGCCACTTCGGCGCTGCTCGCGTGGCCAGCACGCTGGCCAGGTTGAGCACGCCCGGCACCTTGATGGCGTCACCGCGCATGCAGGCTGCGAATCCCTCGGCCGCGACCTCCTCGACCTTGCCGATCATGAACGCCGGCAGTTTCGACAACTGCGCGTTGGCGTCGGCTGCCTTGCCGAGCATCGGCGTGGCGGTAACACC
>JANPGJ010000541.1:0-2690 GCA_031423955.1 Burkholderiales bacterium | reverse complement strand
AGTTCGGCGGTGCGGTTGCGGATGTCGAACGCGGGATTGAGCTCCATCACATCGAGCGACGCGAGGCGGCCGCTGTCGGCGATCATTTCCATGCACAACTGCGCCTCGCGGTAAGACGGGCCGCCGCGCACGGTGGTGCCGACGCCGGGTGCGATCTCGGGGTCGAGAAAATCGACATCGAAACTCACATGCAGATGGGTATTGTCATCGACCGCCGACAGGGCCTGTTGCATGGTGTGGCGCATGCCCATCTCGTCGACATAGCGCATGTCGAACACCTCGATCCCGAGTGCATGCACCAGGCGCTTTTCGCCCTCGTCGACGCTGCGAATACCGATCAGTTGCAGCTGATTCGCGGCAAGTGCCGGTCCGTCGGCGCCGGCAAGCTCTGCCGGGCCGTGGCCGGTAAGACAGGCGATCGGCATGCCGTGCAGGTTGCCGCTCGGGGTGATCACGCTGGTGTTGCAATCGGCATGCGCATCGAGCCACAGCACGCACAGGTCACGGCCCTGGTCGCGGCAGTGCCGGGCCACCGCGCCGACCGAGCCGATGGCCAGAGAATGGTCGCCGCCAAGCAGGACCGGCAGATTGCCGCCGGCCAGTTCGAATGCCACCGCATCGTGCACTGCCCGCACCCAGGCTGTCACCTCGGCTAGGTGCCGGTAGCCGTCGATCGCCGCGGCCCAGGGATTGGCGGGGCCGGCGAGATTGCCGCGATCGATCACTTCGAGGCCGCGCATGCGCATGGCCGCGGGCAGACCGGCGACGCGCAGCGCTTCCGGCCCCATGGCGGCGCCGCGGGTCCCGGCGCCGATGTCGGTGGGCGCGCCGATCAGGCTTACAGGCGACGGCATGTTGCAAGACCCGGATCACGGGCGCGGGCGAGGTTCATGCGCACAGGGTAACAAAAGACGCCGCGGCGCTACGGTGCGCCAGGCCGCCCACCGCGCGCGGCCGGCGCTGCCAAGGCATGGCACACTGCGGCCCATGTGTGGAAGATACGTGTCGCCCAAGGCCGCCGATATCGAGCGCCAGTGGAACTTGCGCCAGGCGCCGAATCCGTTCGACCGCGTCAACTACAACGTCGCGCCTACGCAGTCGGTGCCGGCGGTGCGGCGCGCGGCGGACGGCGCTCCGGAATTGACGTCGCTGCGCTGGGGCCTGATTCCGTTCTGGGCCAAGGGTGTGGCGCCGAAGGTCAGCACCATCAACGCGACCATTGAGCGGATACGCGAAGCGCCGAGCTATCGCGGGCCCTGGCGCCGCGGCCAGCGCTGTATTGTCGCCGCCAGCGGGTTCTATGAATGGCAGGTGGTGCAGGGGGCGGGCGGCAAGCCGGCCAAGCAGCCGTGGTTCATCCGCATCGGCGACCGGGAAATATTCGGCATGGCCGGGCTGTGGGACGCTTCCACGGCGGACGATGGCAGAGTCGTCGAATCGTGCACCCTGATCACCCTGCCTGCCAACCATGCGATGGCGGTGATCCACAATACGCGCCAGCGCATGCCGGCGATCCTGGCGCCTGGGCAGCATCAGGCATGGCTTGACGGCACGCCCGATGAAGGCTTCGCCTGCCTGACCCAGTATCCCGATGAACTGATGATCGCGCACCGGGTATCGGCACGGGTCAACACGCCGAAAAACAACGACGCCGACCTGCTCCTGGAAGTGCCGCGTCAGGATGCGGATTGAGAGCCTGGAACATGCAACGCAATGAGAACCAGCCACGGGTGGCGGTGATGGGGGCCGGTGCGGTGGGCTGCTACTACGGTGGCCTTCTCGCGCGTGCCGGCGCGGCGGTCACCCTGATCGGGCGCGCCCTGCATGTCGATGCGATTCGCAGCGCCGGCCTGCGCTTCGATGGCCTGGCGTTCCAGGAAATCATTGCGGTCGATGCGAGTACCGACAGCGCCGCCGTGGCGGAGGCGGACCTGGTGCTGTTTTGCGTCAAGTCGACCGATACGGTGGCCGCCGCGCGCGCGATCGCGCCGCTGCTCAAACCCGGCGCACTGATTTTGGCATTGCAGAACGGTGTCGACAATGCCGAGCGGATCGCCGCCGAAGTGGCATGCCCGGTGGTGCCGGCGGTGGTCTACGTGGCCTGCAACATGGGCGGGCCGGGCCATCTGCGCCACACCGGGCGCGGCGACCTGGTGATCGGCGCCCTGCGCGGCGCGGTGAACCCGCCGAATGCGCATCAACTGGCGCAACTGGCAGCCACACTCGAGGCCGCATTGGTGCCCTGCCGGGTCTCGGACAATGTCGAGGGCGAACTGTGGGGCAAGCTGTTGATCAACTGCACCTACAACGCGATCTCGGCGCTGGGGCGCGCGCGCTATGCACGGCTGACCGCGTTGCCGCATACGCGCGCGCTGATGCGCGCGGTGGTGGTCGAGGTGCTGGCAGTGGCGCGGGCGGCCGGCGTGACCATGCCCGACGGCGACTGGGTCGACATCGCGCTCGGGCTGTCGGCCTCGATGCCTGAGGCAACCTCGTCGACCGCGCAGGACCTGGCGCGCGGCAAGCGCACCGAGATCGACCACCTCAATGGCTATCTGGCCGCGGGCGGCGCCGCGCTGGGCCTCGACACGCCCGTCAACCCCACCCACTAAGCCCCCAACAAACAGGCCGCGGCTGGGTTGAATTGAGGCCAACCCATTGGCAGCGCAACGAACCGCCAACCGCCATGC
>JANPGJ010000540.1:0-11716 GCA_031423955.1 Burkholderiales bacterium | reverse complement strand
GTCGTTCTTTGATCGTTTAGGTCTGGTGTCGCTCGTCGATACGATGCGCCGACTCCAGTGTGTTCAATGAACCGCCGGATGCGGAACCGCACGTCCGGTGGTGTGGGAGGACGGCGGGGGTAACCTCGCCTCCTACCCGATCGTCGCGTTGGCGGCGCGGTCCACCACAGGCAGCCAGCCGCGCGCGGGATCACGACCTGCGCATGATCAGGCCTTCTTCATCTCCAGCATGGTGCCGGTGCACTGCTTGGCGCCGCACAGGCATTTCCAGATTTTCTGCAATCGCCTGGTATGCGGTTCTTCGAGCGTGATGAAGTATGAATAGGTGAGCTCCTCACCGGCCTTGATGTTCCTGATCGCGTCGATATAGACCCGCTCGCGGTCCGGCCGACCTTCGTCGTCCTCTTCGCAAATCGATTCGCAGCATGGCGCGCAGCCATGGTTGATCCAGCGCGCCGCGTTGCCGCCGGAGTTGGCGTCGATCACGTAGTAATCGTTGAGCGTGAACAGGAACGTGTGGCCGGATTCCGAGGTGCCGCCATACAGCCGGTCGGCTTCCTTGTGGGTCAGGCGGCGACCCTTGTATTCAATGATGCGTTCCCCTTTCTTGATGGCGCGGGCAGCGAAAACGCCGCGGCCGTGGATCGGGGAATTGCGTACTTCGACGATTTTGTCTGGCATGGCGAACACAGGTAGGGGCCGGGCGCATAGCGCCGTGGCGTCGGTCGGATGGGTCGATTCAAATCCGCCCTCAAGTCGGGCCGGATGTCGCGACATTCATATGCGTGCCTGCCGCTATCAGACGGCAGACACAGCCGGAAAAATCCCGCAAAAAGCATGCCGACAAAGCAGCGTTGCAGTGTTTTCCGGCGGGCGAGAGGTTACAACACATCGCGCCGACCGGGGATTCGCGGCCCGTCGCGATTCGATCAGGGCCACTGGCCGTGCAGCGCAGATTCCATCGCGGCGCGAGTTGATCACCTGTCGCGGACCGGGTCGCCGCGCGGCCGGCATGGCCGCACCGGCGCTGGCGACGGGTTTTCCTACGCGTTCTTGCGAATGAAAGCCGCGATCTTCGGATAAATCGCTTCGCGCCAGCGGCGCCCGGCGAAAATGCCGTAGTGGCCGCATTTCGGTGCGGTGAAATGCTGCTTTTTCGCTTTCGGGATGCCGCTGCACAAGCCATGCGCGGCTTCGGTCTGGCCGCTGCCGGAAATGTCGTCGAGTTCGCCTTCGATGGTGAACAGCGCCGTCTTGCGAATCGCCGCCGGCTCGACCGTGCGATGCCCCAGGGTCGGCCCGGTGACCCAGGTGCCGGTGGGCAGGGCATGTTTCTGGAACACCATCTTGATGGTGTCAAGGTAATAGTCGGCGTCCATGTCGAGCACAGCGTTGTATTCGTCGTAGAACGCGCGATGCTGGCTGGCGGATTCGCCGTCACCCGCGACCAGATGCGAGTAATACTCCCAGTGGCTGTTGAGATGGCGGTCCGGATTCATCGCCACGAAGCCCGCATGCTGCAGAAAGCCCGGATAGACGCGCCGCATGTAGCCGGGATAGTTCGACGGCACGCGATAGATCACGTTGTTCTCGAACCAGGAAAAAGGCTTCTTCATCGCCAGCGCGTTGACCTCGGTGGGATTGCGCCGGGTATCGATCGGCCCGCCCATCATGGTCATGGTGCGCGGACTCGCGGGATCGTTTTCGGCCGCCATCAGCGAGATCGCCACCAGCACCGGCACGGTGGGCTGGCACACCGAGATCACGTGAACGTCGGGGCCCAGGTGCGCGATGAACTCGATCACGTAGGCGATGTAGTCGTCGAGATGGAAGCTGCCGTCGCCCAGCGGCACCATGCGGGCGTCGACCCAGTCGGTGAGGTAGACGTCATGCTCGGTGATCAACTGGCGCACGGTGTCGCGCAGCAGGGTGGAGTGATGGCCCGACAGCGGCGCGCACACCAGCACCTTGGGGTCGCGCGCACGGGTGTCGCGCTTGAAATGCTTGAGCACGCAAAACGGCTTGACGATGATGTCTTCTTCGACGACCGCGACCCGCGCGCCGCGCACGGTGGTTTCGCTGATGCCGAAAAGCGGCTTCTCGTAATCCTTGCCAAGGCGGTGCAGGAGCGCATAGCTGGCCGACATTTCGCGCGCGAACGGCAGGTAGGAAAGCGGGCTGCCGGCGGTTGAGTACAGCGATGCGGCGCCTTCGGCGAAGCTGGTGATCGGGCTGAGCAAGCGGCGTTGCAGCTCGTGCAATTGATAAAGCATCGTTGGATCTTTTCCCGTCTCCTTGAGCATGCCGGTGACGCGGGCATGTCGCAGACTAGTTGTTGGTTTTATTTATTTCAATTCGGCAAATTCATCTGCTGCATTGCATCATTTCAGACCGATTCTACACCTTCAGGCGCGTTCCGAAGCCGCAGGCAAGAGTGAAAATGTGTGGCATATCAAGCGGTAGCACGGTTTTCCGGGCCTGCTTACTGCGCTGCCGCATCGTGGTTGCCCGCAATCCTGCCGCGCCTCCGGGTGCGGCGCCGACTGCGCTAAACTAGCCGGATTCGACAATGTTGCGCGAAAAGGCGAGGGGCCGGTCATGTTTCGCGAGATCACCGTCAGCAAGCAGGCAAACGAAGGCCCGAAGCGTCGCTGGTACCAGAGCGACTACTTCGACCTGTTCATTTTCTATTTTCGCCACAGCGCGCGCGCCGACGTCAAGGCCGATCGCGAGTTTGTCGGCATGCAGTTGTGCTACGACATTCGTCGCAAGCAGCGCACGCTCGAATGGAAAAAGGAAGGCGGCTTTTCGCATCACAAGGTGGTCAAGGGCGGTGGCGACACCATGAGCGACCATGGTGCCTCGGCTTCCCTGCTCGAGCAGGGCGGTGATTTCGATGCCGCATCGGTGGTCGACCGCTTCATGCGCGAATCGACCACGCTGCCGCCGATCATCCGCCAGTTCGTGCTGCAAAAACTGGCCGACTACGCGCAGGAATCGGTGGGCACCAAACAGGGAAATTCGGTGCCTGGCGCCAGCGTTCAATAACGAAGCGGCGTGTCGGCGCCGCTCGCGTGGCCCGCAGTAGTACGATCATCGATCGCCAGCGGAAACGACGCACCCCCGCAGGAGGAATGTTCCTGTCTTGAACCCCGCGTTCCGCAAGCGGTGCCGCGACAGCCCTACAACACCTCCGCCGCGTGATCGGCCAGTCGCGAGCGCTCGCCGCGCTGCAGGGTCACGTGCCCGCTGTGCACCCAGCCCTTGAAGCGATCGACCACGAAGGTCAGGCCTGAGGAACCTTCGGTCAGGTAGGGCGTGTCGATCTGCGCGATATTGCCCAGGCACACCACCTTGGTGCCGGGGCCGGCGCGGGTGATCAGGGTCTTCATCTGCTTCGGCGTCAGGTTCTGCGCCTCGTCGATGATCAGGAATTTGTTGATGAAGGTGCGGCCGCGCATGAAGTTGAGCGACTTCACCTTGATGCGCGAGCGGATCAGGTCGCGGGTGGCGGCGCGGCCCCAGTCGCCGGCTTCGTCATCGGTCTTGTTGAGCACGTCGAGATTGTCTTCCAGCGCGCCCATCCAGGGGTTCATCTTTTCCTCCTCGGTGCCGGGCAGGAAACCGATGTCCTCGCCGATCGGCACGGTCACGCGGGTCATGATGATCTCGGTGTAGACCTTTTCTTCGAGGGTCTGCATCAGGCCGGCGGCCAGGGTCAACAGGGTCTTGCCGGTGCCGGCCTGACCGAGCAGGGTGATGAAGTCGATCGCCGGGTCCATCAGCAGGTTGAGGGCGAAATTCTGCTCGCGATTGCGCGCCGTGATGCCCCACACCGAATGCTTGTGGTGGGTGAAATCGCGCAGCACCTTGAGCACCGCGGTCTTGCCGCTGGTTTCGGTGACCTGCGCATGGAAGGCGGCCGCCGCCGGCCGGTCGTCGCCTTCGAGATAGACGAATTCGTTGACCAGCCAGTCGCGGCACAGGGGCCCGCGCACCCGGTAGAAGGTGTTCTCGCCCTGCTTCCAGCTCTCCACGCCCTTGCCGTGGGTATCCCAGAAATCCGCCGGCAAGGCCGACAGCCCGGTGTACAGGAGATCGGTGTCTTCGAGCACCTTGTCGTTGAAATAATCCTCGGCCGGCAGGCCCAGCGCGCGTGCCTTGATGCGCATGTTGATGTCTTTCGACACCAGGATCACCTGCCGGCCCGGATACTTCTGGGTCTGGTGAAACACCACCGCGAGAATCTGGTTGTCGGCCTTGCCGACCGGCAGCGAGGCCGGCAGGGTATGGGTGATCGCCTCGGTCTGCAGGAACAGGCGCCCGGTCGCGTACTTGGCGTTGCTTGCGGTCAGCGCGATGCCCTCTTCGATCGATGCCTCGACCCCGCTCACCATCTCGTCCAGATAGCGGCTGGCCTGGCGCGCATTGCGCGCCACCTCGGTCATGCCCTTCTTGTTGTTGTCGAGTTCCTCGAGCGTGGCCATCGGCAGGAAAATGTCGTGCTCCTCGAAGCGGAACAGGCTGGTCGGATCGTGCATCAGCACATTGGTGTCGAGCACGAAGAGTTTGGTCGCCGGGGTGCGCAGACGGGTGACGGTGGCGGACTTGCGGGCGAGCGGCTTTTTCGCGGCGGGCAGCTTGGTGACGTTGGCGTTCAAGGAAGCTCCTGGAAGGTCAAGAAGTGAACAACGGAAAACAAGGGTCTGAATCCAAAAGCGGAATGCGACAGCGCAATGGCCGCGACCGCGGCGTGGCGGCAGCAAAGAAAAAGGCCGTTTGTCGGAGGGACAAACGGCCTGGATTCTGGCTGGCTGCGAATCTGCTGAATACGGAGGTTGCAAGGCAGCGCATCAGGAAATCTGCCTCCAACCAGCGGGTGAATACATTCTCATAGTGTCTTGACAACCTCCAGCACCGCATCCACATGCCCGGCCACCTTGACAGCGCGCCACTCGTGCGCCACCCGGCCCTCGGCATCGATCAGGAACGTGCTGCGCTCCACGCCCCAAACCTGTTTACCGTACATGTTTTTCATTTTCATGACATCGAACAACAGGCACACCGCCTCATCCGGGTCGGAGATCAGCTCGAACGGAAAACTCATCTTCGCCTTGAAGCCGGCATGCGATTTCAGGCTGTCACGCGATATGCCGAAAATTTCGGCGCCGGCGGCCTGGAATTCGGCATGGCGGTCCCGGAAATTCTGGCCTTCGGTGGTGCAGCCGGGGGTGTTGTCCTTGGGATAGAAATACAGCACGACCTTCTTGCCGCGCAGGGCGGAGAGCTTGAACGGGGCGCCGGTGGCGGCCGCTTCGAAATCGGGAACCGGCAGGCCGAGCAGGGAAGGGGTGGTCATCTACGAGTCGCTGAAATGGAACGGACTCAAGGTTAACGCAAAAGCCGGCGCGCCGTGGCTGGCGGCGCGCCGAAGGCGCGGACTACTGCCAGCTTGGCACTGCGTTCAAGGCCACGTTGAGCGCATCACGCTGATTTTGCGACATCGTTACTTCTGCCAGCGTGGTCGCGCCGCTGCCGGGTGTGATCCCCGACATAGCCTGCACCAAGTTGGCAAACGCGATCTGGGTGGTTGACAAGGTCTTGTTGCCGTCGGTCGTCTTGAACTGCTCGACGTGATAGGCGTCATCCTGATACCAGTTCTGCACCACGAATTTGTCAGTGGTGCCGAGAATGCTGGCTTCAAGGTCGAGATTGTTGCTCGCCTTGCGGAACCAGACCTGGTTTGACGCGACACCGGCGAGGAAACGCGCAGTGTCGAGATTGCCTGCGGTGCTGTCAACGTCCTGCACGGTATCGCTGCCGTAGCCGCGACCGAGGAGGTAGGTGTCGTTGCCGGCGCCGCCGATCAAGGTGTCAACGCCTTCCTTGCCATCGATCAGGTTGGCGTTGCTGTTTCCCTTGATTTCGTTGTCGAGCACGTTGCCAACCCCATCGACCGCCGCGGTACCGCCCAGCCATAGTTTTTCGACGAAATTGGACAAGGTCCAGGTACCCCACGAGTTGACGACGTCAATGCCTTGACCGTTCAATTCTTCCACCGTGTCGCCAGGGCCGACAAGATAGTTGTCGTCACCCAGACCGCC
This sequence comes from Burkholderiales bacterium, assembly GCA_031423955.1. Lineage (GTDB taxonomy): Bacteria > Pseudomonadota > Gammaproteobacteria > Burkholderiales > JAEUOS01 > JAEUOS01. Next base: position 5,612 of record JANPGJ010000540.1, on the reverse strand, counting down.
GATCAGCCGATTGCCCAGACTGTCGCTTGACCCACCCAGGTAGTTCGAGTCCGTGTTGCCGGTCAAGGTCGCACTCGACCCGTCGAGCGCCCACATCGCCTCGACATTGCTTTCAATGCTGCGGTTGACCGAGGTATAGACCGTGTCCCAGCCAACGTCAGTCGCGAGTTCGGTGACAACATCGCCAAGGTTGTCAACGTAGTAGGTGTCGTCGCCGGCAGCACCGACCATGGTGTCGGCACCGCCTTTGCCATCGATCAGATTGGTATTTCCGTTGCCCTTGATTTCGTTGCCGAGCGCATTGCCGACCCCATCGATCGCCGCGGTACCGCCCAACCATAGTTTTTCGACGGAATCGGACAAGGTCCAGGTGCCCCAGGAATTGACCACGTCAATGCCTTGACCGCTCAATTCTTCCACCGTATCGCCAGGCCCGACAAAATAATTGTCGTCGCCCAGACCGCCGATCAGCCGATTGCCCAGACTGTCGCTCGACCCACCCAGGAAATTCGCGTCCGCGTTGCCGGTCAAGATCGCACTTGACCCGTCGATCGCCCACATCGCCTCGACATTGCTTTCAATGCTGCGGTTGACCGAGGTATAGACCGTGTCCCAGCCGACGTCTGCAGCGAGTTCGGTGACAACATCTCCAGGGTTGTCAACGTAGTAGGTGTCGCCGCCGGCAGCACCGACCATGGTGTCGGCACCGACTTTGCCATCGATCAGATTGGCATTGCCGTTGCCCTTGATTTCATTGCCGAGCGCGTTGCCGATCCCATCGATCGCCGCGGTACCGCCCAACCAAAGTTTTTCGACGAAATCGGACAAGGTCCAGGTACCCCACGAATTGACCACGTCAATGCCTTGACCGCTCAACTCTTCCACCGTATCGCCAGGGCCGACAAAATAATTGTCGTCACCCATACCGCCGATCAGCCGATTGCCCAGACTGTCGCTCGACCCACCCAGGTAATTCGCGTCCGCGTTGCCGGTCAAGGTCGCGCTTGACCCGTCGATCGCCCACATCGCCTCAACATTGCTTTCGACGCTCCGACTGACCGCGGTATAGATCGTGTCCCAGCCAGCGTCCGCCGCATATTCGATGACCGAGTCGCCGGCGTTGTCGATCTTGTACTCGTCGCCGCCAGCGCCACCGATCAGCGTATCGGCTCCCGCGCCGCCGTCAAGGAAGTTCGCCGCGCTGTTTCCGATGATTATGTTGGGTAACGTATTGCCGGTGCCATTGAGCGCTGCGCCCCCGATGAGCTCGAGATTCTCCACGAAGCCTTCCAGCACCCTGGCAATGCTGGACAACACGGTATCGGTGCCGCCGCCGGTGAACTCGGTGACGGTATCGCCGGCATCGTCCACCAGGAATGTGTCGTTGCCGGCGCCGCCAGTCATGCTGTCGGCGCCGCTGCCGCCCTCAAGCGCATCGTCGCCGTCGCCGCCGGTGAGGGTGTCGTTGCCGGCCAAGCCGGACAGCCAGTCGGCGTTGGCGGTGCCGGGGAGGGTATTGGCACTACTGGTGCCGACAATGGAATTGTTCGAACGGGCGTCGAGGTAGGTCTTGTTCCACACCGTGCCGTCGGCGAACTCGATGCGGCCGAGGGCGCGGCCGACCGTCGAGGATACAAATTCGTCTTGCAAGATGTCATAGACGCTGATGGTTGCCGGGTTGTTGTACCAGCCGAACAGTCGTACTTGATCGCTGCCGCCCAGTGTAAGTACCAGGTCGGCGCCAGTCGCGTTCGCCACACCGACCGGGCTGGGATCTGCGGATCCGGCGCCGTAGTTCACGCCGGCAGCGCGCATGAAGACGACATTTGCCGCGCTGATGCCAGTACCCAGGCGCAGCGTGTCAAGGCCAATATAGTCATGCGCGTAATCGTCGAAAAGATAGGGGTCGTAGTTCGTGGCGTCGGTATAGTTTTGATCCCAGACCAACTGACCGCTGGCAGACAACATCGGCAGCAGCCCCTGCGCGCGTGGTGAATTGCCCGGATCGCGCCAAAAGTCGCCGATGCTGTCGATGCCGTCGCCGACGTTGAACTCATAGACATCGCTAGACGCGGTACCCAGCAAGATGTCATTACCGGTGCCGCCGCGATAGGTATTGCCGGCCCCCTTGAATTCGCGCAGCCCAAAGCCCAGCAAGTCGGCGCCGGCGCCGCCGATCAAGGTATCGGCGCCCTCGTCGCCGCTGATCGCGTCACGCCCCGTGCCACCGGTGATCGAATCGTTGCCCTCGCCACCGCGCAAGATGCCGTTCCCGGCGATAGTGTCGGCACCCGCCTCGCCATCGGCGTTGTCGCCATTGATGATGGTGCCGGCCAGATTGGGGTTGAGATCATGCGGGCCGGCGGCGGCGATCAGTTGTGCCCGCGTCAACGCCGTGCCGTCGGCGAAACGCACTTCCTCGATGCCGAAGTCAAGCGGGTCGTCGCTGTGCGGCATCGCGATCTTGACCGACTGCGTGTCGCTATTCCAGCTCAGGGTGAGCATGGCGGTCATCGAGCGCAGGCCGAATGGCACCTTGTTGTTGGTGACCCCAAATTTCGCGCCGGTGTTGCGCTCCATCTTCACCAGTTCATCTGACCAGGTGAAGGTCAAGTTGGCCAGTGCGACGCCGCTCGGCAGATAGACGCGGTCGCTGCCCCCTACGCCTGCTATGTCGAAAGGACCGGGGGTACCGGAGTTGATATACGCCAAGCCGCCGCGATCGACGATCGTGTCGCTGCCAGTGCCGGCGAAAATAACGTAATGGTCCTCGCCGGTGCCACCATCAAGCAGGTTGTTGCCGGTGCCACCTACGAAAATATCGTCGTCGGCGCCACCAGTCAGCGTGTCATTGCCGCTACCGCCGATCAACAGGCTGCCCGGCACGCCGCGCAGATAGTTGACACCCGGGAGATCCTTGCTCATGGTCAGGGTGTCGTCGCCGCCGGCGCCGTCGAGCACTGTGCTGGTGGTCACGGTGACGGTATTGCCGTTCGCATCGCGCGTGTCGCGCGGCGCGGACGCTGTCGGCAGGTTGTTGTAGGCGCGCCAGCGGGTGTCGAACTGGGAAATCAAGCCGGTGGTGTCGGCGGGTGTGGTCAGTGCGCCAGCGCCGACGAAAGTCGATAGCGAGACCGTCGTAGTCGCCGCGACGAGCGTCCATCCGGCGGTGCCGCCAGCGGCGTAGCCGTTGGTGATCGTAACGCTGTCAGTGGTGCCGCGAGCGGTAAGGATGAGATCGTTGGCATTGTGTGAAAGCGTCAGGCCGCTGGTATCTTGAATCATTCGCAAGGTATTGCTTCCTGCGGCGTCAACGATCACGTCACGACCGTTCTGGAACTCCGTCCAGTAGAGGTCTGCGCCCGCACCACCCTTGAGCAGATCGTCACCCGTGCCGCCGTAAAGATCGTCGTTGCCGTCGCCACCTTCGAGCGTGTCGTTGCCGGCGAGCCCGATCAGGGTGTCGTTGCCCGAAAGCTCGGACAAAATATCAGCAGCCGCGAAACCGCGAATGCGATCGTTGGAATTGGTGCCGGAAATGCTGTTGTTGTTGCGGTCGCCATCGAAGTAAAAGCCCTGCGTCAGAATGTCTTGCCAAGTCATCACGCTGCCATCGGCGAATTCGAGGCGCTCGACCATCTTGGTCAAGCTGGGATCGGTTTGGTTTGCCGGAAGCGTAAGGTGAATCTTGTCGGCTCCACCAAGCCCGATCAGCAGGCTGCCGCGCGTGAAGACCACGTCGGAACGATTGATACCTTCGCCCAGGATGATGATGCTTTTGTCGAGGCTAGTGCCGTTGGGCGTGTTGTCGTCTGGATCGTCGATGATGTCTTCGCCGTCTCCTTTGTTGAAGACGTAGGTGTCACGACCAGTACCGCCGTTCAAGGTGTCGTTACCTTTGCCGCCGACTAACGTATCGGAGCCGCCGTTTCCGTACAGTTCATCGCTTCCATCGCCGCCGTCGAGATAATCAGCACCGTCGTATAGCGGAGCATTCGTATTGTCGCCATACAATCGGTCGTCACCGGTGCCGCCTATCAATACATCATTACCCCAGACGCCAACCAAAAGGTCATTGCCCGCGCCACCGTCAATGAAGTCATCAGAATTGTCAATAGTGACTGATTGAGTTCCGTTGTCACCATAAGCGATGTCTGCACCATTGCCAAGAATGATGACATCCGCACCTCTCTCGCCGAAGACCAAATCGTTGTCGTCGCCGGCATCAATGTAGTCGTCCCCGGCGCCACCCGCCACCATGTCATTCCCAGCTCCGGCATAGACAGCATCAGCGTCGCCTAAGAGCCCGGAGTTGCCGGCGATTTCTCCGCCGCTGGTCACCTTAACCGTGTAGAACCCGTTGACCGGGGCGAGGCGTGTGGCGACCCAACCGAGTGTGAGTTCCTTGTAATCCGGATCGCCCAATATCGCAGTACGCGCGTCGCCGTAGATGTTGTCGTCGCCGCCCCCGCCGATGAGCAGGTCCTTGCCCAAGTCCCCGAGAATAAGATCAGCGTCAGCGCCGCCCACCAAGGTATCGTCTCCGGGGCCGCCGTCGAGCCAATCGCCTTTGGTCGGCGACGTGCCGGTACCGTTGAGCGATAGCGGGCTGGCGGAGAGGTCCTCCATGCTGATTTTGCTTCCAGCAAAAAGCCGATCCTTGCCGCTACCGCCAAGACCAATGTCCTGGCCCGCGCCCAATTCCATCAGGTCGTCATCCAGCCCGCCATCGGCGTAGTCATTGCCGGCATCCAATTGCAACCAGTCGTTGCCGGCTCCGCCAGTCACGCGGTCGTTGCCGGTACCGGCGATCACCTTGTCGCTTCCGGCACCAGCAGTCACGGTGTCATCACCCGTGCCGGCATCGATCGTGTCACCGGTGGGGTTCACAGCGGGGGACTGTGTGGCGGTGATGGTGTCGTTGCCAGGGCCGGAGAGAATGTAGTCCGCAGCCGGCGATCCGAGCAGGGAATCCGCATTGCTACTGGTGGCATACGAACCGACGACGACCCTTACATTTCCATATGTGTCATAGCCAATCTGCGTGCCATTCGCGATTGGATCGACGTCGAACGGGTCACCGCCGAAAATGTTGGCGGCGACAGTGGTGATGTTGGGGTCGGCAAGCGATGTGATGGAGGGCAGGCTGATGCCGTATTTGCCGTTGCTCCAGTTCTTGAGAACGATCAAGCCGGACGAATGCTGCACCAGCAGATCGGTCGATTGATCGGCGTTGGGTTTCAGGATGAACCAATTGTTGTAGTCGTCCTCCCACAGCCCGGTGACTCGGCTCGTGGTGGTGCCGGATCCAAGGATCACGCCGCCCACCTTGACGCGGTCGCCGTTGCCATCGTCAATAATCGTGTCGATGCCTTCGGACTGGACATTCGAGAAAATGTAAGTATCCGCGGCGCCTTCGCCCTTGAGTGTGTCGTTGCCTAGACCACCGGTCAGTTCGTTGGCAACCGCATTGCCGATCAGGGTGTCGTTGCCGAAACCACCTTTTGCGTTTTCGATCAAGCGATCAGGTGCGCCGAACTGCGCGGACTCGTATGCCACGGCAACATTCATGTCGCCATTGATCGAACTAAGCGCACCGGGGCGCAGGTCGA
>JANPGJ010000539.1:0-1931 GCA_031423955.1 Burkholderiales bacterium | reverse complement strand
CTGCGCGGTGTTCGCGCGTGAAGGCATTGCCTGCGCCATGATCTTCGTGCGCAATGACCACGGCAGCCACAATCCGGACGAGGCGATGGAGATCGCCGATTTCGGCGAAGCCTGCCGCCTGCTGTTCGGCCTCCTCGACCGGCTTGCCTGACTATCTTGCCTGACCGCCTTGCCTTGCCGCCTTGCCTTGCCGCAGCGCCTGACCGACTTCCGCTGCTGCCGCGACTGGGTACACTGCGCTGCCCGCCACCACCATAGCCGGCGCCGACGATTTCACGGCATCTTCCACACCATCCATTTTCGCGCTGCGGCGCCCCACCACCATGACCGATACCGTGACCCTGCTGCCGCCGCTTGAAGAGCGCATCGAAACCGCTGCCAGGCGCCTGCTCGACGCCCGTCGCACCCGCACCCGGATCTCGCTGGCCGATCTGGCGCTCGATGATGCGGCGCACGCCTATGCGGTGCAGGACCTGGTGATCCAGAGCCTCGGCCCGATCGGCGGCTGGAAGGTCGGCGCCAAGGGGATCGACCGTGAACCGACCTGTGCACCGCTGCCGAGTGCCGGCATTCTCGCCTCGCCCGCCAGCCTGCCCGACGGCGCTTGGCGCGCGCGTGGCATCGAGACCGAACTTGCGGTGCGCTTCGATGCTGATCTACCGGAGCGCGAGGCGCCATATACGCAAACCGAAGTGATGGCCGCGATCGGCGCACTGCTGCCGACGATCGAGATCGTCGAAACGCGCTTGATCGAATTCCCGACTGCGCCACCGCTTTCGATGCTGGCCGACTCGGGTGCCCATGGCGCGCTGGTGACTGGTGCGCCGATCGCGGTGCGCCAGGAACTGCTGCAAACATCGAAACTGCGTGCACAGCAGTGGTTCGACGACCGCCTGGTCGCCACCAGCGTCGGTGGCAACCCGGCGCAGGACCTGGTGCGCGTGCTGGTATGGCTGGCCAATCACTGCGCCGGCCGCGGGCTGGGCTTGCGCGCAGGTCAGGTGGTGACCACCGGTTCATGCACCGGCATGCTGTTCGCAGCGGCCGCGGCGCGTGTCCGCGGCTCGGTGGATGACCTCGGCACCTGTGAGTGCCGGTTCGAAGCTGCATAGCAACCCACGGCACACCGAAAGGTCGTGCCGGCCGGGCGCGGGGCGTGACCCCATGTAGCGGCGTGATCGTGCGACCGTCAAGACTATGACGCGAACGTCTGAAAATCGAATTCGAACAATTGGGCGTCTTCGCGCTGCCAGATGACCGATTGCGCGCGCACGGTGAGAAACCAGGATTGCGCGCGCAGCAGCGGGTCACTGTTGACCAGCGCCGCCGGGTCGAGCACTGCGGTGCAACTGCCGGCAAGCGGGTCACGCACCGACTCGTACAGCAGGCACGTGAGGCCGGCGCCACGCGCCCGGGTGGCCAGGGCCTGCGTCGCCCGGTAATCGTCCGCAGCCAGCCATTGCGCGCGGCGCGCTGCCAGCGGCGGCTGCGTCAGGTCCCAGGCCTGGCCACGGATGCGCGCCGGAAAAAGGCTCATCGGATGGGCATTGAGCCCCTTCAATCCGGCGCTGTCACGCACGAAGCGCCATTTCCAGAAGCCGGCCTCGGCGCATGCGGTGCGCTGCAGCGCAGCGCCGTAAAAAACCCCGGGCTCGCCGCGCGTGCGAAAGCGGCTGCCGCCAATCCGCGGCGCATAGCGGAACGGCGTGGCCAGCAGCCAGTGCAGATGGCGCGCATTGGCCGGCACCGGCGGTTTCGCGGTGTCCAGGATGTCCTCGAGCACCTTCTGGTCGGCCGGATCGTTGTTCACCAGGCGCATGGTCGAGATCACATGCTGCGACTCCACCGCGCGCCAGACCCGCGCATCGACGGCAACCGCCTGCTCTTTAGACAGGGCCGCGCGCGGCATCGAGGTAATCCACCAGGTGGAC
>JANPGJ010000538.1:0-2759 GCA_031423955.1 Burkholderiales bacterium | reverse complement strand
GGCGGCGACGACTACATCCGCATCGACCCGACCATGCTCGGCGCCAAGGCCAGCGAGGTCTACCAGGTCTACGGCGACGGCGGCGATGACCGCATCAAGCTGGCCAAGACCAAGGGCGAGGACGTGGCGGCCTCGACCACTGTTTATACGTATTCCGGCATCCTGCTCGACGGCGGTGCCGACAACGACGCCATCTTCGGTCATTCGGGCCGCGAGCATGTCGAAGGTGGCGACGGCAACGACCGCATCCTCACCTACGGCGGCGCCGACCTGGTGCACGGCGGCGCCGGTCTCGATTTCATCGCCGGCGGCGCCGGTGCCGACACCCTGTACGGCGACGCCGATGATGACCAGATCCTGGGTGGTGCGGACGCCGACACGCTGGTGGGCGGCAGCGGCGACGACGCCCTCTACGGCGAGAGCGGCGGCGATACGCTCATAGGCGAAGCCGGCAAGGATGTGCTGGTCGGCGGCGCCGGCGACGACGCCCTGTACGGCGGCGACGACAACGACAGCGCGACCTGGGAACTGGGCGACGGCCAGGATGCGTTTGACGGTGGCCTCGGCAGCGACGAGCTTTCGATGCAGGGCTATCGGCTGGATGCGCAGGCCTTCTACGACGATCCCGCGCATTATGTGATTGACGACGGCCTGGTCGACACCATCCGGGTGAGCGCCGACGCCGGTTTCGACAGTACGGTGTCGGCCCATCAGGCGCGGGTCGCATGGACGCATGCCGCGGGCGGCGCGAGCATCCTGGCGGTGGGCGCGGTCGAAACCCTCAAGCTCGATGCCGGCCGCGGCGCCGACGACATCCTGGTCGGCGACCTGCAGAGTACCGCGGTCGACAGCGTGCGGGTCAGCGGCGGCCAGACCCGCGGCATCGTCTCCGAAGGCCGGGTGGCGCGTGACGAGCAGGGCCGGTCGGCCGGGCAGGACCTGACCCTGCGTGGTCACGCCGGTGACCGCTTCAGCCTGCAGGTTGGTGGCTACGGCAGCGCCAGCGCGCTGATCACCCTGGCCGACGATGGCGCCGGCAATGTCGACTTCCAGACCACCGCGCAGGCGATCCAGGCGGCCTTGCGCGATCTGTTCGGCAGCACGGTGCTCGACGTCACCTACGACACGGACACGCAGAAATACAAGGTGCGCGGCGCCGGCGACATCACTGACGCGTTGCAAGTGGCGGATGCCGCGGTCGAAGTCAACGTCAAGACGCTGCAGGAACTTTCGCTCACCGCCGTCGCCGGCGATCAGTTCCGGCTCAAGCTGGGGGCGGGTGGTACCGCTTCGGCGCTGATCGAAGTGCGCGGCAATGGCGCGGGTGGGGTCGATGCCGGTGCTACCGCTACAAATATCGAAGCCGCGCTGCGCCTGTTGTTCGGCAGCAACCGTGTCGAAGTGGTCTACGGCGGTGATAGCTACCGGGTGGCGGGCCTCGACCCGGCCGCCGCGACCCTGCAACTCGATTCGCCACCTGCCGGTGTCACGCTGGCCACTGGTTTCTCGCAGCAACTGGTGATTGGCGGTGCGCCCGGGCAGAGCTTCAAGCTCACCACCGGCACCCAGGAGACGCCTGCCATCGCGCTCGGTGCCAGCGCGGCGACCATGCAGGCGGCCCTGCGCACATTGCAGGGTTTCGAGACCGCGCTGGTGCGCTTCGAGGCGGCCACCACCTCCTCGGCCAATACCGCCGGGGCCGATGCCTACCTTGTCTCCGGATTGCCGCCTGCCAGCGCAGCCTTGCAGGTAGTCGCCACCGGCGCTGCCGCGGTCACCGCCACCGCGACCACCGCGCAGCGACTGGCCGTGACGGGCGCGGTCGGCCTGCAGTTCCGCCTGGCCTTCGGCGCCGCCGGCCAGCCCTCGGAGATCATCACGCTGGTCGCCAATGCCGGCGGCACGCTCGACACCGCGGCCACCGCGGCCGGCATCCAGTCGGGCTTGCGCGGGCTGACCGATGGCAAGGCCGCCACGGTGGTATTCGATGCGGCGAGCGGGCGCTATGTGGTCAGCGGCCTGGGCGCCTCGACGGCTGCGCTGCGGGTCGATACCAGCGGCCTGGTGCCTGGCGTCGCCGGCAATGTGATCGCCAGCCGCTCGCTGGCGCTGGTCGGCAGTGCAGGCCAGCAATTCCGCATGCAGTTGGGGCCAGGCGGCGCCAGTTCCGGCCTGGTCACCATCGGCGCCGACGCGGCGGCGACCGCGGCGTCGATGCAGGCCCAATTGCGCGTGCTGTCCGGCAACGCGGCGCTGACGGTCGCCTTCGATGCCGCGACCAATCGTTTCGACATCGCCGGCCTGGCGGCGCCGTCCGACACCTTGACGCTGGCGGCGATGAGCCCGGCTGGCGCGGTGAGCTTCGCGGCCGCGCCCGGCGAAGACGTGTTCAAGGTATTCCGCATCGGCCCCGACCTGGCGGTCGACCGCATCGTCATCGAAGGCAGCAGCGGCGCCGACAACTATCGCGTCAGCACGATTGAAGCGGTCGGGGTCGACGGCAAGGCTGAAACCTCGCTGCGCTACCAGCAGTTGAATGGGCAGACCAGCCCGACCGGGCAATTGCTGAGCCACGTGGTGGTCGATGTGTTCGGCCTCGAGCGCCAGGATTATGTCCAGCTCAATACCGCGGGCGGCAACGATCGCATCGATGCCACCGCGGTCATGGATCCGGTGGTCAGCAGCCTCTACCTTTACGGTGGCGCCGACAATGACACCATCATCGGCTCCGACCTGGCCGCCACTTCCGACGTGATCGT
>JANPGJ010000537.1:0-12946 GCA_031423955.1 Burkholderiales bacterium | reverse complement strand
GGCGCGCAACATCGCGCGCCGGGTCGCTGCCGCCGGCGCGATCATGGGCGGCTTCGTGTATCGCCAGGCGACCGCGCAGGCCGGGCTTGAACTGCTGTTTCACGCCGCCGCCGATGCCGGCCTGCGACTGGATATTCATGTCGATGAAGGCCTCGATGCCGACGCCCGCGGGCTGGCGCTGATCGCCGGCCTGACGCGCGAGTTCGGCATGGCCGGTCGGGTGGTCTGCGGCCATGCGTGTTCGCTGGCGGCGCAGACCCGCGACGAGGCGCTGCGCACTCTCGATGCCTGTGCCGCGGCCGGGCTCACCCTGGTGGCGCTGCCCAGCACCAACGCCTACCTGCAAGGGACCTGGAACGGCACGCCGGTCGAGCGCGGCATCACCCTGGTCAACGAGGCGCGCGCCGCCGGGGTGCCGGTGTGCTTCGCGACCGACAATGTGGCCGATACGTTTTATCCGTATGGCGGTTACGACCTGCTCGACATTTTCGAGAAGGCGGTCGTGCTGGCGCACCTCAAGGCGCCGGAGTCCTGGCTCGATGCGATCAGCGGCTTGCCGGCCGCGGCCATGGGGCTCGATCATGGCGATCCCTTCGCGGTCGGCGCACCCGCCGACTGGGTGCAGTTCGCCGCGGGTGATATCGCGAGCCTGTTGAGCCCGAATGGCAAGGCGCCGGGCAATCGCACCGTCATTCGCAACGGTGCAATCGTCGATGTCAATGCGGTCACCTGATTGGGCAGCCCTGCGCGCCGCGCTGGCGGGCATCGAGACCAGCGCCGAGCCGGAACGGCTGGCGGCAGCCTCGCGCGACTACTTCTGGTACAGCCCGATTCTCGCCGCCGAACTCGACGGCAAGCTGGGTGAATTGCTGGTGCGTCCGCGCGACGAAGCGGAGGTGGTGCGGCTGGCAGCCGCTTGCGCCAGGTTGCGCGTGCCGCTCACCGTGCGCGGCGGCGGCACCGGCAACTATGGCCAGTGCGTGCCGCTCGAAGGCGGCGTGATCCTCGATATCACCGGGCTTGATCGCGTGCTGTCGATCAGCCCGGGCCGCGTGCTGTGCGAGGCCGGCATCCTGATCAGCGATCTCGAACGCGCGGTGCGCGAGCGCGGCCAGGAAACACTGATGTATCCGTCGACCCGCGACATCGCGACCATCGGCGGCTTCATCGCCGGCGGCTACGCTGGTGTCGGCTCGATCCGCAACGGCATCCTCAAGGACCCCGGCAATGTCAGCCTGATCCGCGTCGTCACGGTCGAGGAGGTGCCGCGCATCATCGAGCTTCAGGGTGCGGAGATCCAGAAGGTGCACCACGCCTTCGGCACCAACGGCATCATCACGCGACTGGAACTCGCCTTGAAGCCGGCGGTCGACTGGCTGCATCACATCATGCTGTTTCCCGACTACACCCACGCGCTGGAATTCGGGATTGCCGCCGGCAATGCCATCGATACCTTCCTGCTGACGGCGGTGGAACGCCGCTTCGCGCGCTTCTATGGCGTGCTTGGCGAGCGGTTTCCGCCCGGGCGCGACGCGATGTTCGCAATGGTCAACCCGGCGCAGATCGATGCCTATCGCTCGCTCGCGGCCCGCCACGGCGGTGTCGAGACCATGTGCATGGACGAGGGCGCGGTGCGCGCCGCACGCTTGCCGCCAGCCTTCGAGTGCGCCTACAACCACACCACGCTGATGGCGCTGAAGTTTGAGCGCAGCTTCACCTACCTGCAGGTCGCCTATCCGTCGCAGTTCGATCCGGCGCTGGTGGCGCGGCAGATGGAGCGTTACGGCGAAGAGCTTTATTTCCACCATGAGTTCGCGCGCCAGTTCGGCGGGCATGCGGTATTCGCGCTGCCGCTAGTCGCCTTTTTCGACCGCGAGCGCCTCTACGAGATCAGCGCCGAATTCGAAGCCGACGGCTGCATGGTGTTCGACCCCCATGTGTACACTATCGAGGATGGCGGCATGAAACAGATCGATCAGGCGCAGATCGAATTCAAGCGGATTGCCGATCCGCACGGCTTGATGAATCCCGGAAAAACCCGCGGCTGGACGCCGGCGATGGCGCGGCCTTGAAGCATTGCTATGGAGAGCCCGATGAAACGCTGCATGATGCTGCTTGCCGCATTCGCCCTGGGTGCGAATGCCGTCGCCCAGGAGAAGGTGACGTTCTCGACCAACTGGAAGGCGCAGGCCGGGCACGGCGGCTTCTACCAGGCGGTTGCCGACGGCACCTACAAGCGGCTCGGACTCGATGTCGAGATCGTGCAGGGCGGCCCGCAGGTCAACAATCGCCCGTTGCTTGCGGCCGGCAAGATCGATTTCCTGATGGCCGGCAACCTGCTGCTGTCGTTCGACAACGTCAAGAATGGCGTGCCGACGGTGGTGGTCGGCGCGGTCTTCCAGAAGGATCCGCAGGTGCTGATCGCCCATCCCGGCCAGGGCATGGACCGCTGGGACGCCCTCAAAAAGGCACAGACGGTGTTCATCTCCAAGGATGGCCAGTTCAGCTTCTGGCAATGGCTCAAGGCCGACCACGGATTCCGTGACGAACAGTTGAAGCCCTATGCATTCAACGCCGGCCCGTTCCTGGTCGACAAGAAATCGGTACAGCAGGGCTATGGCATTTCGGAGCCGATCACCATCCGCAAGCAGGCCGGCTTCGACCCGGTGGTGCACCTGCTCGCCGACCACGGCTTTTCAACCTATTCGACGACCGTCGAGACGCGCTGGGACCTGGTGCGCAACAAACCCGAGACTGTGCGCAAGTTCATCGAAGGCTCGATCATCGGCTGGGTCAACTATCTGTACGGCAACCGCAAGGGCGCCGACGAGCTGATCAAGAAGGCGAATCCGGAAGCCACCGATGAACTGATCGAGGCCTCGATCGTGTTGATGAAAAAGCTCGGCATCGTTGACTCGGGCGACGCCCTCACGCTAGGGATCGGCGCCATGTCTGAAGCGCGGATCAAGGACTTTTACGACAAGATGGTCAGGGCCGGCTTGTACAAGCCGGGCGACGTCGATTTGTCGAAAGTTGCGACCACCCAGTTCGTCAACCGGAAGATCGGTCTCGACGTCAAGCAGAAGCTGGGCGGAAAATAGGCGCGGCGACGAACCCGCGGGCGGCACTCGCCACGCCGATGGATTGCCGCGCCGGCTGCGGTGCCTGCTGTATCGCGCCCTCGATCAGCAGCCCGATTCCGGGCATGCCTTTCGGCAAGCCGGCGGGTGTGCGTTGCGTCCAGCTGACAGAGGACTATCGCTGCGCGATTTTCGGTTCACCGGAGCGGCCGGCGTGTTGTGCCGGGTTGGCGCCGGCGCCCGACATGTGTGGCGCGAGTCGCGAGCAGGCGATGCACTGGCTCGATGACCTCGAGTTGGTCACGCGCCCTGAAAAAGATTAGGTGCCGTGCGAGCGTTCCCGCGGCGAAGGCCGACTAGCCGCGGCAGCGCGCCAAGCGATGCGACGCGCCATCGTGTGTTGCCGCAACGACGATCGGCGCGGCTCAGCGTTTTGCCGCGGTCGCGAAGTTCGGCCCGAACCCGTGTGCGTTCGGATTGTCTTTCACGTAACGTTCCTCGCGCGTTTCGGCGATCAGTTCGGCATCCACCATGTCGGAGGCGGCGGCCGCCTCAGCGGTCATGCGGTGGCGCGTTTCGATCCGCTCGCCGGTGGCGGGGTCGGTGTGGCGATAACGGTGTTTGACCAGCAGTTTCACGTTTTCAGATCCCTGGAGGAAATGGGCAAACGATAGCTTACCGCAATCCTGCGGCGGCGTCCGCCGGTCATGCCTGATGGCGCCGTCAGCCGCGCCGCGGGACGCCGCCGGCCGCCAGCGGCCCGTGATACACGCAGCCGTGGCCGCTGCCGTCGCGCCGCACCTCGACGCGCGCGAGTTGCGGAAATTGCGGTTCCAGTCTGCGCCAGATCCAGGTGGCGATGTTCTCGAGGCTCGGCAGTGTCAAGCCCTCGATCTGGTTCAGGTAGCGATGATCAAGCTGTTCGCGGAGCGCGGCGCAGGCTTGCTCGATGCGGCCCAGATCGACCAGAAAGCCGGTGTTCGGGTCTGTCGTGCCGGCGACGGTGATGCGCGCGGTGAACGAGTGGCCGTGAATGCCGGCATAGCGGTGGCCCGCCGGCATGTCGGCGAAGTGATGCGCGGCATCGAACCTGAATTCCTGGAACAGTTCCATCATGGCGTCGGCGTGGCCTCAGCGAATGCCGAGGTGTTTGTGGGTTTGCATGCTGAGCGCCCATTGCGGATGGCGCAGGCAGTAGTCGACCGCGCGTGCGGTGTGGTCGCGCAGCAGCGGCCCGTCCATCGGCTGCAGGCGAAATTGCGTGAAGCGCCAGTCGCTGACCTGGTCCGGGGCGAGGCCCGGCTGCGGATAGACCAGCTTGAGTTCGTGGCCGCTGCGCTGGCGGACCGCGGCGCCGGCCTTCGGGCTGACGCAGATCCAGTCGATGCCCGGCGGCAGTTCGACCGTGCCGTTGGTCTCGATGGCGATCTCGAATCCATGCGCGTGCAACGCGTCGATCAGCGCCGGATCCACCTGCAATCCGGGTTCGCCCCCGGTGAGCACGACAAAGCGCTTGCCGCCGGAGGCGCCCGGCCAGTGCCAGGCGACGGTTGCCGCCAGATCGTCGGCGCCGGCGTATTTGCCGCCGGCGGTGCCGTCGGTCCCGGTGAAGTCGGTGTCGCAGAAGCGGCAGATCGCCGTTGCGCGATCCTCTTCGCGGCCGCTCCACAAGTTGCAACCGGCGAAGCGGCAAAACACCGCCGGCCGCCCGGCGTGCGCGCCTTCGCCCTGCAGGGTGTAGAAGATCTCCTTGACGCTGTAGGTCATTGCGCTCTCATGCCTGCCCATTGCTCGAAGCCGGTGCGACGCAGCTTGCAGGCCGGGCACGCGCCGCATCCGTAGCCCCAGGCGTGGCGCTTGCCGCGTTCGCCCAGGTAGCAGGTATGCGTTTGTTCAAGCACCAGGTCGACGAGGGCCGCGCCGCCAAGGCGATGCGCCAGCGCCCAGGTCGCCGCCTTGTCGATCCACATCAACGGGGTCTCGATCCGAAAGCGTCGATCCATGCCGAGGTTGAGCGCCACCTGCAGGGCCTTGATCGCATCATCGCGGCAATCCGGGTAGCCCGAGAAATCGGTTTCACACATGCCGCCGACGATCACCCGCGCGCCGCGCCGATAGGCGACGGTCGCGGCGACGGTCAGGAACAACAGGTTGCGGCCCGGCACAAAGGTGTTGGGCAGGCCGTTGGCATCGACCTCGATGGCCATCTCGCGCGTCATCGCGGTATCGCTCAATCTGCCAAGCAGGGGAAGATCGAGCATGTGATCGCAACCCAGGCGCTCGGCCCGGTCCGGGAATTGCGCGCGCAGCGCCGCGAGAATCCGCGGCCGGCATGCAAGCTCGATCGCATGGCGCTGGCCGTAGTCGAAGCCGATGGTTTCGACGCTCGCAAAGCGCTCGAGCGCCCAGGCGACGCAGGTGGTCGAGTCCTGGCCGCCGGAAAAAAGCACCAGGGCCGACGTCGACTTGTCGTTGCGGCTTGCGGGGAATGCGCTCATGGTTGGTCCTGCGGGCGGTCACGGCCAGGCATCATTGGTTCGGATCGTGGTGAGCGGCCGGCGAACCCGGCGCCGGCGCAAACGTTGACGGCCAGCAAACGCTCTCGCCGCGGGAGGAACGGTGTCGCGCGACCGGGGAAACGGCGCCGTGTGATACCGGGTTGATTCAAGGCCTACAGTATATCGCTGCCGGCGAATCGCTCACCAAGGGTCCCTCGGCCGGTCGGGTTTTCAGCGCGGCGAACAAGGCTGCTGAAGTCGCGGCCCTGCCGACGATGCCGCCCTGCGCATGGATCATCGCGATGGCGGCGATCTTGAACTCGGGAAAGTAGCTCTCGGTGGCGTCCTCGATCAGCAGGCATTCATAGCCGCGGTCGTTGGCTTCGCGCATGGTGGTTTGCAAGCGCAGTTCGGTGGTGACGCCGCCGACCGGCACGTTCAGGCCGCGCCGATAGCCTCGACGCGCGCGAAGAGTTCGAGCGCGCAGGCCAGGCAAGTGCTTGAATCCTGGCCGCCGGAAAACAACACCAGGCAAGCGTCGGCGGATTGGATTGCCGGCGCGGAACCGCGGGTTCGCGCCGTCGATGGAGCCTTGCCGTGGTCCGGACGCTATCGGCGGTGGCGTGGTTTTGTCGGTTTCGCCGGCGCCTGGTCGGCGCCGACGATGTCGAACTGTGCGAAAGCCTGCGGCTTGACCGTGGCGAAATGGCGCCAGTCCGTGGTCAGGATGCGTGGGCAATGCAGACGTTCGGCCAGGGACATCACGGCGCCATCGGCAAGACCGAGTTTGAGCGCCGGATAGCGTTGACACAGCGCTCGCACATAGCGCGCATCGGCGGCCTCGAAACCCTCGACTTCGAAAAAGCCGTCGACCAGCGCGTCGATAAACCGCGAACCCGCCGCCGGATTGACCCGCACGCAGAGCATGTAGTCGATTTCCGAAAGAATCGCCGCGCTCACCAGACGCGAGACACCGGGCGCGAACGCAGCGGCGACAAATGCCTGGTGCTGCGCGCTGTCGGCGTCGTAGAGGGCGACTATTCCGCTGGTATCGACGATCAGCGGCGACGCCACGAATCGGCTTTCGCGGCCTTGGCGAGAAATTCGCGGGTGCGCGACGCGGTATCGGCGCTGCCGCTATGGAATTCACCGATCCCCGGGGCCAGGCCTTGTGGTGTGGCCGTGACCTCATAGTGCGCGATGGCTTCGCGCAATACATGCGCCTGGGTGACGCCGGCTCGACGCGCCAGGCTGCGCAGGCGGGCGCGCGTCGCCTCGTCGAAAAATACGGTGGTGCGGATCATCGCAGCTTCAATCCTGTCATCTTGCGACGTCAATACTACCATACGTATGGAGTCTCTTGGTTCTCTGTACCTGCGAGTGCTGCCTGTGGAGTGGCGAGATGCGGGGAGGGGGCAAGCCTTGCGCGCGTTGAAAAGTCGCCGATCGACCAGCGCTCCGACCCGGCTTTAACACAGGGCTTTGAACAGGTCTGCCGAGGTCGCGGTCCACCCGACGATCCCGCCCTGCGCACGGATCATCGCGATGGTGGCGATCTTGAACTCGGGAAAGTAGCTTTCGGTGGCGTCCTCGATGAGCAGGCATTCATAGCCGCGGTCGTTGGCTTCGCGCATCGTGGTCTGCACGCAGACCTCGGTGGTGACGCCGCCGAAGATCAGCCGCGTGATGCCGCGTAGACGCAGGATCTCGCCCAGCGCGGTGCCGTAGAACGCGCCCTTGCCGGGTTTGGCGATCACCATGTCGCCGGCATGCGGCGCAAGCGCAGGCACGAAGTCGGTGCCGGGCTCGCCGTCGATCAGCAGGCGGCCCATCGCCCCGGGATCGCCAATGCGCAAGCTCGGGTTGCCGCGCGAGCGTTTGGCTGGCGGGCAATCGGCGAGGTCGGGCCGGTGACATTCCTTGGTGTGGATGATGGTGATGCCGGCGTTGCGGCAGGCGTCGAGCACGCGCGCGGCGGTCGGCACGATCGCCGCCAGCAGCGCGACGTCGTTGCCGAGGCTGGCGCCGAAGCCGCCGGGCTCGATGAAGTCGCGCTGCATGTCGATCATCACCACCGCAGTGGTGGCGGGCTCGAATTCGAACAGGTATGGCTGGGCGGAGATTCTCGGCATCTGACCCTCAGGCGTGGCTGGCGTGCTCGTCGTGCCCGGCCATGTGGCGGCCGATGGCGCCGATATCGGCGTCGGCGATCGAAGCTTCGTAGACCAGGCGGCCTTCGAACATCACCATGATGCGGTCGGCCAGTTCGAGCAATTCATCGAGGTCTTCGCTCACCAGCAGCACCGCGGTGCCGGCATTGCGCGCCGCGACGATGCGGCCGTGGATCGCCGCGACGGCGGCGAAGTCGAGGCCGAACACCGGGTTGGCGGCGATCAGCACATCGACCTCGGCCGACAACTCGCGCGCCAGCACGGCGCGCTGCACGTTGCCGCCCGACAGGTCGCGGATCGGCGCCTCGGGGGAGGGGGTCTTGACCTTGAAGCTCTCGATCAGGCGGCGCGCGTGGTCGCGCAGCGCGCCGCGCTTGAGGAACGGACCGTTGGACAAGGGAGGGCGATCGAAATTGCGCAGCGCCATGTTGTCGGCCACGCTCATGTCCGGCACGCATGCATTGCGCAATGGCATTTCCGGCAGGCTGAAGACGCGGCTTTCCAGCATTTCGCGACGGGTGGCGCGGTAGGTCTTGCCCTTGACCAGGATCTCGCCCTGCGACGGCGCGCGCTGTCCCAACAGGCATTCGATCAGTTCGCGCTGGCCGTTGCCGGAGACACCGGCGATGCCGACGATTTCGCCGCTCCTGACGGTAAGCGAGGCGCCACGCACCGCGGCCAGGCCGCTGTCGTCCTCGGCATTGACGGCGCGCATTTCGAGCCGGACTTCGCCGGCGTCGTGCGCGACCTTCTCGGCCGCGCTCTTGATCTCGCGGGTGCCGATCATCAGTTCGGCCAGGTCGTCCGGCGTGCTGTCCCTGGCCTCGCGCTCGCCGACCAGCACGCCGCGGCGCAATACGCTGACGCGGTCGGCGAACGCCATCACCTCGCGGAACTTGTGGGTGATGATGATGACCGTGATCTCGCCCTTGTGGGCCATGTCGCGGATCAGCCCGAGCGCCTCGTCGGCTTCCTCGATGGTGAGCACCGAGGTCGGCTCGTCGAGAATCACCAGGCGGCGCTTCAGGTACAGCTGCTTGAGGATTTCGAGACGCTGCTTCTCGCCGGCGGCGAGCGTGTTGACCGGCTTGTCGAGCGGCACGCGGATCGGCATCTTTGCCATGAAGTCGCCCAGTTGCGCGCGCTCCGCGGCCCAGTCGATGCGGAACGGCAGGTCGCCGCGCGACAGCACCAGGTTCTCGGCCACGGTCATCGAGGGCACCAGCGTGAAGTGCTGGTAGACCATGCCGATACCGAGGCAGCCTGAATCGTGCGGGTTGCGGATCGCGACCTCGCGGCCGTCATAGGTGATCTGGCCGGCATCGGCGGAATAAAAGCCGACCAGGCATTTGACCAGCGTGCTTTTTCCCGCGCCGTTTTCGCCCAGCAGCGCGTGCACGCTGCCGGGGGCGACGCGGATCGATACGTTGTCGAGCGCGGTCAGGGTGCCGAAGCGTTTGGTGGCGCCGATGAACTCGACCTCGGGCGCGCCAGCGGGCGCGGTCGCATGCGGCAGACTGGCTTCGATCAAGGCGATTTCTCCAAGGCCGCCAGCAGCGCGCTGGAATCGGCCACCGCACCGAATACGCCGTGTTGCATGGTCACCATCTTGAGCGCTGCCAGGTGGTTGCAATGGTCGGTGGCGCCGCAGCAGTCGGACAGGATCAGGCATTCGAGGCCGCGGTCGTTGGCTTCGCGCATGGTGGTATGCACGCACACATCGGTGGTGATGCCGGTGAGTACCAGGTTGTCGATGCCGCGGGTGCGCAGGATCAGTTCCAGGTCGGTGGCGCAGAACGAGCCCTTGCCCGGCTTGTCGATGATGGCTTCGCCAGGCAGCGGGGCGAGCTCGGAGATGATCTCCCAGCCTGGCTCGCCGCGCACCAGGATGCGCCCGCAGGGGCCGGGGTCGCCGATGCCGGCGCCGATCTGGCGTGAGCGCCAGCGCTTGTTGGCCGGCAGGTCGGAGAGGTCGGGGCGATGACCTTCGCGGGTGTGCAGCACGTGGTAGCCGTGCTGCCGGAACGCCGCCAGCACGCGCCTGATCGGCTCGATCGGCGCGCGGGTGAGCGAGAGGTCGTAGCCCAACTTGTCGACATAGCCGCCGATCCCGCAAAAGTCGGTCTGCATGTCGATGATGATGAGCGCCGTGTTCTGTGGGCGCAGGTCGCCGTTCCAGGGCCAGGCGTAGGGGGCGGCGGCGACCGCTCCGGGTTTCATGACGCCGGCGTCAGGCATATTTCTTCGGCGCTGCGGCAGGTTGCGGGGCGTAGTCGCGGGTTGGCGCGGCGAACCCGCAGGGGCTACCGTCGGTGACCTGCACCTCGTTCTCCCATGGCAACCGGTAGCGGCCGGCCACCATGTCCTGCATGAAGGTGTAGGGGCAGTCGCGGGCGCCGCCCTTGACTGCGACATAACCGCGATGGCCGAGCTGAAAGATGTTGTTTTCCACCCCCCAGACGCGGCGTGCTTCGCGCACCAGGTCGGGACGCACTTCGGCGCTGATGATTTCGTCCGCACGGCCGCCGCCCTCGACCATCACGGTGCCATCGAAGTTGACGATCATGCCTTCGCCCATGGAATCGAAGGAGCCGTCGCTGCCGCACATGCAGACGCTGGCGGTGACCATCAGGTTGGAAAAGGCATTGGCCTGGTTGGTGATTTTCCAGCTGTGGCGGATCGGCGCGGTGTAGCCGGCGGTGCGGATCATCAGCTCGGCGCCCTTGTAGGCTGATTCGCGCGCCATCTCGGGGAACATGCCGTCATGGCAGATGATCAGCGCGATGGTCGAGCCGTTGGGGCCCTTGCAGACCGGAATGCCGAGGTCGCCCGGCTCCCAGGGTTCGACCGGCACCCAGGGGTGCAGCTTGCGGTAGTAGAGCTGCAGGTCGCCCTGGTCATCGAAGATGATGCCGCTGTTGTACGGATTGCCGCGCGGGTTCTTCTCCATGATGGAAAAGCAGCCCCAGATGCGGTTGTCGATGCACGCCTTGCGGAAGGCGGCGACCTCGGGCCCGTCCATCGAGACCATCAGCTCGGGCGCGGTGTTCATCGACAGGCCGTGCAGCGAGTATTCGGGAAATACCACCAGGTCCATGCCGGCCAGGTTGCGCCGCGCCTTGCCGACCATCGCGACGATGCGCCCGGTCTGCGCCGCCAGTTGCGCCGGCGTGTCGACCACCGGCAACTGCAATTGCACCATGCCCAGCACCACCCCGTTGGGGGATTTGTTGAGACCGCCGAGTCCGCTCATGACAGTTCCTTTGGATGTGCTTGCGCTCTGGGTCAGCGCGTGGTCACGCCGAGTTCGCCCGGCGCCCCGGCCAGGCTGCGATTGGGGGAGCAGGTGGCGATCATGATCGCCAGGGTCAGCAGGTAGGGGGCGGCATTGATCAGGTAGTAGCCGGTGGTGATGCCGACCGATTGCAGGGCCGGGCCGAGGGCACCGGCGGCGCCGAACAGCAAGGCGGCATAGAAGCAGCGCGACGGCTCCCAGCGCGCGAAGATCACCAGTGCGACCGCCATCAGGCCCTGGCCACTGGACAGGCTTTCATTCCAGCTGCCGGGGTAGTAGAGGGAGAGGAACGAGCCGCCGATGCCGGACAGGAAGCCGCCCGCCGCGGTCGACAACAGGCGCACGCGGTTGACCGAAAAGCCCAGCGCGCGGGCGGCATCGCTGCTGTCGCCGACGGTGCGGATCGCCAGGCCCCAGCCGGTATTGCGAAAGCCCCAGTGCAGGACGTACACCAGCACCAGGCCAACGATGAACAGTACGTTGACCTGCAATGCGGCGGCGATCTGCGGCGAATCGCTCCAGAAGCCGAACGGGATCGAGGGCAGCGTCGGTGCTTTCGGTTGCACCAACGGCTTGCCCAGGAAAAACGCCAGCCCGGTACCGAAAATCATCAGGCCGATGCCGGTGGCGATGTCGTTGACCCGTGGCAGGCCGCACAGGGCGCCATGCAGTGCGCCCAGCACCAGGCCGGCGCCACCGGCCGCCAGCACGCCCAGCCAGGGAGAGCCGGTGAGATAGGAGGTGCCATAGCCGGCCATCGCGCCCATGATCAGGATGCCTTCGAGACCGAGATTGATGCGGCCGCTTTTCTCGGTGATGCATTCGCCCAGGCTGACGAACAGGAACGGCGTCGAGACGCGGATCGCGCCGCCGAACACCGCCAGCAGCACGCCCCACCAGCCGAGCGAAGAGGAATCCATGTTGTTTGCCCCTAGGTGCCGCGCGGCTGGAAAAACTTCCAGCGCCCGGTCATGGTTTCCATGCCCAGCACCAGCATGAAGGCGAGTCCCTGCAGCACCAGCATGGCGGCGTCCGGCAGCCCCATGCGCCGCTGCAGCAGACTGCCGGCGGCGCCGATGCCGCCGATCAGGATCGCCACCGGAATCACCGCCAGCGGATTGTGGCGCGCGATGAACGAGACCAGGATGCCGGCGTAACCGTAGCCGGCGGCGAGCGACGCGTTGGCCGAACCAAGCACTGCGGCGACTTCAACCATGCCGGCCAGGCCGGCGGTGCCGCCGCCGGCGACGCAGGTCCAGAGCACCAGTTGCCCGACCGGCAAACCGGCCAGGCGCGCGGCGCGCACATTGCCGCCGGCGATACGGGTGGCGAAGCCCAGGCTGGTGTGGCGCACCACCACGTAGAACACCAGGCACAGGATCAGGCCGAACGCAAGGCCGACATGAACCTCGATGCCGGGCAGGTTGCCGAGCATGTTGGCCTCCCCAATCGGTTTGGTCGATGGCTTGTTGAGACTGGCGGGATCGCGCAGCACGCCCTCGACGAAATGGTTCAACAGGGCGATGGCGATGTAGGAGAGCAGCAGGCTGGCAATTGTTTCGTTGACGCCGCGGTAATGGCGCAGGAAGCCGGACAGGCCGATCCACAGGCCGCCGACGATCATCGCCGACACTGCCATCACGGTCTGCACCAGCAGCGGCGGGCCGGGCAGCAGCAACGGCACGGTAGAGGCGATCAGGCCGCCCAGCACCAGCGCACCTTCGCCGCCGATGATGGTCAGGCCGGCCTGTGCCGGCAAGGCCATCATCGGCGGCGAAGGTGCGCTGGTGCTCGGTGGCCTGATCGCCTCTACCGTGCCGCTGTTGCTGCCGGGCCCGCCGCTATTGGTGCAGACCGTGATGGCAGTGTCGGCGATGGCGGTCGGCGGCCTGTGGATCGGCC
>JANPGJ010000536.1:0-10591 GCA_031423955.1 Burkholderiales bacterium | reverse complement strand
GGCTGCCGCCGGCCATCAGCGGCACGATCGACAGCATCTTGGCGCTGGTGCCCAGTTCCATGATCGGGAACAGGTCGGTCAGGTAATCGCGCAGGATGTTGCCGGTGGCCGAGATGGTGTCCTTGCCGCGGATCACGCGCTCCAGGGTGAAACGCATCGAGCGCACCTGCGACATGATCTGGATGTCAAGGCCGGTGGTGTCGTGGTCCTTGAGGTAACGCCGCACCTTCTTGATCAGTTCATTCTCATGCGGCCGGTACTCGTCGAGCCAGAACACGACCGGGGTGTTCGACTGGCGCGCGCGGGTGACCGCCAGCTTGACCCAGTCGCGCACCGCGGCATCCTTGGTCTGGCACATGCGCCAGATGTCGCCCACTTCCACGTTCTGCTCCAGCAGCACATGCCCGTGGTCGTCGACGATCCGCGCAACGCCGTCTTCGGGGATCTCGAAGGTCTTGTCATGCGAGCCGTATTCCTCGGCCTGCTGCGCCATCAGGCCGACGTTGGGCACCGTGCCCATGGTGCGCGGATCGAAGGCGCCATTGGTCTTGCAGAAGTTGATCACTTCCTGGTAGATGCGGGCGAAGGTGCTCTCCGGAATCACCGCCTTGGTCTCCTTGAGCTTGCCGTCCGGGCCGTACATCATGCCGCCGACCCGGATCATCGCCGGCATCGAGGCGTCGACAATCACGTCGTTCGGCGCATGCAGGTTGGTGATGCCCTTGGCCGAATCGACCATCGCCAGTTCCGGGCGCGCGGCTTCGCAGGCGCGGATGTCGGCTTCGATCTCGGCTCGTTTGGCTTCCGGCAGGGTCTTGATTTTTTCCAGCACGCTGGAAAAGCCGTTGTTCACATGGACGCCAAGTTCGGTGAACAGCTTGCCGTGCTTGGCAAACAGGTCCTTGTAGAACACCCGGACGGCATGGCCGAAGACGATCGGGTGCGATACCTTCATCATCGTCGCCTTCACATGCAGCGAGAACAGCAGGCCGTTCTTCTTGGTGTGCTCGATCTCGCGCTCGAAGAAGTCGCACAGCGCCTTCTTGCTCATGAACATGCTGTCGATCACCTCGCCCTCGAGCAGCGGCACCTTGGGTCGCAGCACGATGGTCTTGCCGCTCTTGGTCACCAGGTCCATGCGCACGTCGCAGGCATGCGACAGGGTCATCGACTTCTCGCCATGGTAGAAGTCGCCGGCATGCATGTGCGACACGTGGGTGCGCGAGGCCGGGTTCCATTCCGACATCGAATGCGGGTTCTTCTGCGCGTAGCGCTTCACCGCCGCCGGGGCGCGACGATCGGAATTGCCTTCGCGCAGCACCGGGTTGACCGCGCTGCCCAGGGCCCTCGAATAGCGCGCACGGGCATCCTTTTCGGCATCGGTCTTCGGGTCTTCCGGGTAATCGGGAATCTTGTAGCCGCGCGCCTGCAGTTCCTTGATCACCGCGGCCAGCTGCGGCACCGAGGCGCTGATGTTGGGCAGCTTGATGATGTTGGTGCCCGGCACCAGGGTCAATTTTCCGAGTTCGGCCAGGTTGTCCGGCACTTGCTGGTCGGCCGGCAGCACATCGGCAAACGCCGCCAATACACGCGCCGACAATGAAATGTCGCTCTCGGCGATTTCAATGCCGGCTGGGGCGGCAAATGCGCGCAGCACCGGCAACAGCGAATAGGTGGCCAGGCGCGGAGCCTCGTCGGTCAGGGTGTAAATGATTTTCGATTTCGATGCGGGCATGGGGACAATTCCAGCAAAATGGGTTGATCAGGTCGAAACAGGCGGAGATCCGGGTGCGGCCAGGCAACCCGCAGGGCGGGCGCCGGACTAACACCCGTATTTTCGCGCAATCAGGCCGGCGGCGCTGAGGCCTTGAATGCCGGCACCGCCGCGGCGAACTTGTCGAGCCAGGCCACCAGTTTCGGGTGGCCGGCGCGCCAGCGTCCGGCGTGGCGAAAATCCATGTAGCCGAGCGCGGCGGCCACCGTCAGGTGACCATAGTCCGGATGCTCGCCCCACATCGGCGGGCTGGCTTCCAGGGCGGCGAGACTGCGGTCGATCTTCGACTGCAGGCGCTGGATCCAGGCCTCGACCCGCATGTTTTCCGGGCGATAGCGCCCTTCATACACCTGCAGCAAGGCCTGCTCGATCAGGCCGTCACCGAGCGAGCCCAGGGTCAGCGTGCGCCAGCGTTCCGGACCCGTGCGCGGCACCAGGATCGGACCACTGCCGATGCTGTCCAGATACTCGCAGATGACATGGCTGTCGTGCAGGGTGTCGCCGTTGTCGAGCAGCAGGGCGGGAATCCGGCCGAGCGGGTTGGCGGCATTCAGGTTTGCGTCACCCTTGGTGGCATCGACCGGCGTCGGCGTTACATGGTCGGCAAGGTTCTTGATGGCGATGGTCATCGTGACCTTGCGGCCAAACGGCGAGGCGGGGCTGGACATCAGTTTCATGGTCGGTGTTCTTCGGTTTCGGAGGTTGGGAGTACAAGAGTCGGGAGTACAAAGGGTCGACGGCCGGATTCGACCGGATGCGTTCAGTCAAAACTGACGATTTCCACCCAGTTCGAGCCCTTGCCGGTTGCGGCCTTGTGCACCGCTGTCAATCCGCCATTGGCCGGGTCGATGGCATAGACGGAAATCGTCTCCGATTTCTCGCCCGAGACCACCATGAACCTGCCTTTCGGGTCGATGGCGAAACCGCGCGGCTGCTTTTCGGTCGGTGTGCTTGACAGATAGGTCAGTTTACCAGTCGCCCCATCGACACCGAATGCGCCGATGCTGCTGCTGGTGCGTTCGGCGGCGTAGAGGAACTTGCCGTTCGGTGTCAGATGCAGGTCGGATGCCCAGATGTCGTTGTCGGTATTGCGCGGCGGCGGACCACCCGGTACCCCGACCGCCCCGCGCGGCGCGCCGGGCACCAGTTTGCTGTCGGCCGGCAGGGCCGATGCGGTGCCCGCTTCAGTCAGCAATCCGGTCCTGGCGTCCAGTGCCAAGGTGGTCACGGTCGCGGTCAACTCATTCAACAGGTAGACGAAGCGGTTGTCGCCGGACACGACGATGTGGCGTGGGCCGGTCATCGCCTTCATCTGCACCACGGCCGGCGTGTTCGACGCAAGCTTGCCGCTTTTGGCGTCGAACTTGAACTGGAAGATATGGTCGGTGCCCAGGTGCGGCACGAACACAAAGCGGTTGCTGCGGTCGGTGATGATCGAATTGGCATTTCGGCCGGTGGGGATGACCTGTCTTGGATCGGAAACCCGGCCGTCCCTGCCGATCGCATTGACCCCCACCTGATGGCCGCCATAGGAAGCGCCGAGCAGGAAGCGCCCGCTCTTGTCAGAGGTGATGTAGGGGTAGCTTTCCGCCAGCGCTGCGCTTGACAGTTTTTTCAACGCGCCAGTCTGGCGGTCGATGCCGTAGGTGATTGCGCTGAACGGTTTGGAGCGGATCGCGGCGAACAGAAAGCGCCGGTCCGGGCTCACCGCCATCGGCATCACCACCTTGCCCGCTTCGGTGCGCGCGCCGGGTTGCAGGCTGCCGTCGGCCTGCAGCGTGTAGGACCCGATGTCGCCGTCTTCGGCATTCGACACGTACACATAAGTGGCCGCCGACACCGCGCCGGCTCCCAGCATGAGTGCCGACAAGGCGAGCATCCTGCCCAGGTGGGTCTTGGTCATCGCGTTTCTCCTCTTGAACTTTGTTGAAATTGACCGGAAAGTATGTCACGAATCGATTTTCATCCGGCCGCATGGGGCTGCAGTGTGCCGGCGGAATTCCGTCCGCGTGCAAGGCGCGCGTATCCCGGTTTTGCGGATAGGGTAAATTGAGTTTCGACAAAACCCCGCCAGGCGTTTCGCGCTTTCGGCCTTGTTTGCCAGCCGCATGCCTGCCGCCGGGTCAACATGAAGCGCGCGATGCGAACACCGCGGTTGGCGATGCCCGCCGACTTGTGGATCAATCCAGGAGCACGGCTTTGACAACAGCTCTCGAATTTCGCAGCCTGACAGAACTCGCGGCGGGCTTGAGCGCAGGCGATTTCTCGTCGCGCGAACTGGTTGCGCACTACCTTGACCGGATTGCGCGGGCCAATGGAAAGCTCAACGCTTATGCCGCGGTATATGACGAAACCGCGCTTGCCGCCGCCGAGGCCGCCGATCGCATCCGTGCCTCGGGCTGGCCAGTCGGGCCCCTGCACGGGTTGCCGATTGCGGTCAAGGATTTGTGCGATATCGAAGGCCGGATCGGCAGCGTCGGCTCGAAGTCGTTCGCCGATCGCCGTGGCAAGCTCACCTCGACGGTGGTGCAGCGCCTGCAGGCAGCCGGCATGGTAATCCTGGGCAAGGCGCAGATGACGGAATTCGCTTTTGGCGGCTTCGGCACCAACCCGTTGTGCGGCACGCCGTGGAATCCATGGGATCTTGCAACCCATCGCATTCCTGGCGGCTCGAGCAGCGGTTCCGCCGTCGCCGTCGCCGCTGGCCTGGCGCCGGCCGCGATCGGCTCGGACACCGGCGGATCGGTGCGTATTCCGGCTGCGCTCAACGGCATTGTCGGCCTGAAGACCACCTTCGGCCTGATCAGCGTGCACGGCTGCTTTGCGCTGTCGACCACGCTTGATTCGATCGGGCCGATGACGCGCAGCGTCGCAGACAGCGGGCTTCTGCTGGCTGCGCTGGCCGGCCATGATCCGAACGACGCGAATACACACGGCACGCCGCCGGTGGCACTGCCCGATTTCGCCAACCCGGCCATCGCCGGGCTGCGCATCAGCACACTGCCGGAGGCGCAGTTTCCGGCGGGTGTGGATGCGGCCGCGCGCGATGCCTGGCGGGCGTCGATTGCCGCCTTTCGCGGGCTCGGCGCGGTCGTGACTGAGCGTTCCTTCCCGTTCGACCTCGATGACATCACCGAGCGCATGGGGCGGCTGATCGCCGCCGAGGCCTACAACATTCACCGCGACTACGCGGAGGACCCGGCAGCCGCACTGGGTCCGGCGGTACGCGCACGGCTCCTCGGTGGCAAGGGCATCAGTGCGGCCGACTATATCGCGGCCCGCGCCGGCCAGGCCGCGGCCGCGGCCTTGTTCGCGCAGTGGATGGAGGACTGCGATGCCTTCCTGACACCGGCACTGCCGTATGCCGCGATTCCGGTATCCGAGGTCGACGAACTGCGCACGCCGGCGCTGTTCACTAGAACCGGCAACTATGTCGGCGCCTGCGGCATCGCGCTGCCGGCAGGATTCACCGGCGCCGGACTGCCACTGGGCATCCAGCTATTAGGCAAACCGTTTGCCGAACGAACGCTGCTGCGTCTCGGGGCGGCCTTCGAGCAGGTGGATCGGTGGAACCGCAAAACGCCTGATCTGGGCGGCATCTTCGATTGATGTCGTGCGCGGCATGGATGCGATCGATACCGGATTCATGCGCAAGCGCCGACCGTTCCGCATGGCGGGCGCCCACCCGCCATCGCCGCTTGCAGCCGGCCGCGGATGTCAGTGTGTTTTAATCATTCGACAACAAGCCAACCGGGGTCAGCAAACGTGCAATTGAATTCACCGATCGCAGCCGATGCGCCGCAAGCGGACATGACGCCGCTGGTCGACACCGACCTGCAGGAATGGTACTTTGCGCAAGGCTATACCGACGGGCTGCCGGTGGTGCCGCCGACCCCGGACAAGATCGCGGCAATGGTCGCCGCGCTCGGCGGCGACCCCGACTTTCTCGAGGCGCGCGTGCCGCCGCGCTGGGGCAACCTGACGCGCCGGGTGCTGGCGATCAACGCGGTGATGGCAGGCTGCCTGCCGATCTACGCGCCGGTGTTGCGTACGGCGATGCGCGCGATGTGCGAGAACCACTTCAATTTGAATGCGATCCAGGCCACCACCCACGTGATCGCGCCGCTGGTCATCGTCAACGGCCCGGTGCGAAAGACCATCGGCATGAACGGCGGCCATGGTGCGTTCGGGCCGGGCAACCGCGCCAATGCCACCATCGGTCGGGCGATCCGCCTGATCCTGCTCAACGTCGGCGGCGCGCTGCCCGGTGTGCTCGACAAGAGCACCCAGGGTACGCCCGCCAAATACAGCTATTGCGTGGCCGAGAACGAGGAAGACAGCCCGTGGGCGCCTTACCATGTCGAGAAGGGCTACCGGCCGCAGGATTCGACGGTGTTCGTGATCGGCGCCGAGTCCAACCACAACATCAACAGCCCGCTGCCCAATGACCCCGAGGGCATTCTCGACGACGTCATCTCGTCGATGACCACGGTGGTGCACAACAACGCCCGCGCCAGCGGCCACTGCACGGTTGCCCTGTCGCCCGAGCATGCGCAGACCATCGCCCGCCACGGCTGGAGCCGGCACGACGTGCGCTGCTACCTGCAGATGTACGCGACCAACAAGTTCGGCAAGATCGTGCACAACCACAAGTACGGCAAGGCCTATAACCGGCATCTGCCAAAACACTATCGGCGCGACCTCGACTCCGACATCCCGATCGTGCCGTCGCCGGACAACATCCACCTGTTCGTCATCGGTGGCACCGCCGGCCGCTTTTCCTCCTTCATTCCCGGCTGGGGCCACTACAACAGCCCGGTCTTGCGGGCGATCGATGGCGCGCTGCCGGAGGGTGGTCCGGTGTGCATCGATGGCACCTGCTATCTCTGAACCCGATTCTGAATTGAACAAGGAGTATTCCGCAATGAATTCCGCTTCCGCCATCTATGGCTATGATCCGCGCGGCGTGGTGGTCGCCGAGGCGCGCAAATTGTCGTCCCGGCTGGCCGACCTGCGCGGCCTGCGCCTGGGCGTTCTGGACAACGCCAAGATGAAGGCCGGCAAACTGCTGGCCTACACCACGGAGATTCTCAATGCCGAGTTTGCTTTTTCGGCGGTCAATCACTACGTCAAGCGCGGCTTTTCCTACACCGCCGATGGCGCCATGATCACGCAGATCGCCGCGGCCAACGATGTGGTGATCACCGCGATCGGCGACTGAGGGTCTTGCACATCGTGCAGTCTGCACGACGGCATTGAACTCGAGGCGCTCGGTCGCCCGACCGCGGTGATCATCACCACCGAATTCCTGACCGAGTCGGTGACGCAATGCGCGGCGCTCGGCATGCCGGGGTTGGCGCCGGTGATCGTCGCCCATCCGCTGTCAAGTTGCACCGATGACGAGATTCGCCAACGGGCAAGCCAGGCGGCCGAACAGGTCAAGCGCCTGCTGCTTGCCGGCTGAGGGCGCCGGGAACCGGGATGCGAAAAATACTGGACGGTGTGCGGGTCCTCGACCTGACGCAGTTTTTCTCGGGGCCGCAGGCGACGCTGTTTCTGGCCGGCCTTGGCGCCGAGGTGATCCGCATCGATTCGCCGCTGGGCGCGGAGCGCGTCGCGGTGGCGCCGCCCTACGCGGGGAAGCGCGGCATCAGTTTCGATCGTGGCGCGCCGGACGACCTCAACGTCAACTACCTGAAGCGCACGCGCGGCAAGAAGGCCATCTCGCTGGACCTCAAGCATCCCGAGGGCAAGGCCCTGTTCCTGCGCCTGGTCGAACAGGCCGACGTGGTGGTCGAGAATTTCACCGTCGGTGTGGCCGCGCGTCTGGGCATCGACTACGCGAGCCTGGCGACGCTCAATCCGCGAATCGTCTATTGCGCGCTGACCGGTTACGGCTCGACCGGGCCGGATCGGGAACTGAAGGCCTACGACGTCACCGTGCAGGCGGCGGCCGGCCTGATGAGCGTGACCGGATTGCCCGGCCAGCCGCCGCTGAAGGCCGGCACCGCGTTGTCGGATGCGATCGCCGGCACCTTTGCGATGTCGGGCGTGCTGGCGGCCTTGCTCGATCGCGCCAACACCGGGCGTGGCCAGTTTGTCGACGTATCGATGGTCGATTGCCTGTTCTCGCTGGTGTTCGACGATCCGATCGATTGGTACGAGCGCCTCGGCCTGCCGCTGCGGCAGGGCAACCGCATCATGCGCTTCTCGCCGATCAACAGTTACCCGACCAGCGACGGCTACGCTGTGCTGGGCGCGGCGACACCGGCGCAATGGACCGGCGTGCTCAAGGCGATCGGGCGCGAAGACCTGATCGATGATCCCGACTGGGCGAGCCTCGACTGGCGGGTGGCCCACGATGGCGAGGTCGACGGATTGGTGCGCGACTGGGCGGCGACCCGCACCACTGCCGAAGCGGTGCGGACCATGCTCGATTGCGGTGCGGTCGCATCGATCATTCGCGGCCCGCAGGAACTTGCCGAATGGTCGCATCTGAGGCAGCGCGGCATGTATGCGCCGCTTGAGCATCCAACGCTCGGGACCCTGGCCGATGTTGGCGCGCCGGGCTTCCCGCTCAAGTTCGGCGCCGCGGCCGCCGGTTACGACACACCGGCGCCGCTGCCGCGCCAGCACAACCAGGAGATCTATGGCGATTTGCTGGGTCTGGATGCCGCCGAGATCGACCGGCTCGCTGCAAGCGGCGTGATCTGATCGATTCGCGGAGGTTGGTTGCGCTTGCACGCATTGCGCTGGCATCGATCGGGATGCGAGACCCGCAATCGGCGCGGCCAAACGGTCCGGAACGATCGCGCTGGCAAACCCGGGCATGAGCGGTCCGGATTGCATCTCGGGCGGGCAGCCAGGCGATTCCCGGCCCATCGCCGAACGTTGTTATGCTTCGGCGCTTTCCGCGCAACCGGTGTTCGAGGGAATCCATGTTTCAACGTAGGCTGTTCGTCAGTCTCTGGTTCGCGCTTGCATTGGGCAACGCCACCGCGCTGGCACAAACCCCGGCGCCGGAGTCGACGCCGCAAATCGGCCAGGTGAGCAAGGATTCGGTCTGGGTGCCGACGCCCGAGCGCCTGATCCACCGCATGCTGCAGATCGCCGACACCACCCGCGACGACCTGGTGATCGACCTCGGTTCGGGCGACGGCCGGGTGCCGATCCACGCCGCCCGGCGGTTCGGCGCGCGTACGATCGGGGTGGAACTGGAGGCCAATCTGGTGCGCCTGTCAAACGAATCGGCGCGTGCACAGGGGGTGGAGAAACTGGTGCGCTTCATCCGCGGTGACCTGTTCGAAGCCGACCTGTCGCGCGCGACGGTGATCGCGCTCTACCTGAGCCCCGGTGCGATGACCGGGCTCAAGCCGCGCCTCGTCGGCCTGGCGCCCGGCACGCGGGTGGTTTCCCACTCGTTTACCCTGGGTGACTGGGAAGCGGATGAAACCATTCGTGTCGAGGGGCGCATGGGCTATCTGTGGGTGGTGCCTGCCGATCTGCGTGGCAGCTGGACCTTATCGCTTCCCGGCGATGAGTTGCGCCTGCGGATCGAGCAGAAATACCAGGCCTTGACGACTGTCGGCGAGCGTGCGGGGGTGCGGGTCAATGTGGTCGGCGCACAGTTGCGCGGCCGGGAGATCAGCTTCACCGCATTCGACCGCGATGGTTCGTCACGCCGTTTCCGCGGGCAGGTCGATGGCGGGCGGATGTCCGGCGAGGCGGTCGGCGAAGCCGGACCCGCGCTGCGCTGGACTGCGGTCCGCGATTGATTGTCGCAATGCGCGGTGGGCGCAAGCCGGGTCGTCCATACCGGCGAGCGCTCGCATGGCAGGGCCCGATAGTGTCCAGAATGCGTGCCTGTCATATCATCGCGCTGTTGCGCTGCGACACCGCTTTCATCATCAGAATGACAGGCCAACCTCGTCAGCGGCACGCCTGTCGAAACCGCAGTTCCCGGCCAGCGGCCTTTTTTGAGGGGATTCAACGTGCGTAGTGTTGCCTTGCTGCTTGCCATGCTGTGTGTCGCCACTGCGTCGGCACAGACCTATCCGACGCGCACCGTCACCATCATCGTGCCGTATCCGCCTGGCGGATTGATTGACCTGGTGGCGCGTATCGTGCAACCGCGCCTGCAGACCGAACTCGGGCAGGCGGTGGTGGTCGAGAACCGCTCCGGCGCCGGCGGCAACCTCGGCGCCGAGGCGGTGGCGCGCTCGGTGCCGGACGGCCACACCGTTCTGCTCGCCAATCCGTCGCTGGCGATCAGCCCCCTGATCTATGCCAGGCTCAACTACCGGCCGCAGGAAGACCTGGCCTACGTCGGCCAGTTCGGAACCGTGCCCAATGTGCTGGTGGTCAGTCCTTCGATGCCGGCCAATACGGTCAAGGATCTGGTTGCATTCGCAAAGAAGAACCCGGGGAAACTCAACTACGCCTCGAATGGCTTCGGCACATCGCCGCAGATGTCGATGGAACTTTTCAAGGCGATGACCGACACCTTCATCGTGCACATTCCGTTCCGCGGTTCGGGCCCGGCGGTGGCCTCGCTTCTCGCCGGCGAGACGCAACTGATGTTCGACAACCTGCCGCCGGTGATCCCGCAGATCAAGGCCGGCAAGTTGCGGCCGCTGGCGGTGACCAGCCTGAAACGTTCGCCGGCAATGCCGGAGTTGCCCACGCTCGATGAAGCCGGCCTCAAGGGCTATGAAGTGACCGCCTGGTTCGGACTCAGCGTGGCGGCGGGCACGCCGCGCGAGATCGTCGCACGTCTGAATCAGGCGCTCAATCGGGCCACCGAAGAGCCAAAAACCC
>JANPGJ010000535.1:0-1932 GCA_031423955.1 Burkholderiales bacterium | reverse complement strand
AGCGTCTACAGCTATTTCAATCCGCTCAAGGAGGCCGGTCCGTTCCAGGTGGGCTTGCAGACCAAGAAGGAGCAGGCCAATGAAGCCTTGGCACTGGTGCAGGGTGTGGTGGCGGACTATGTTGCCAAGGGGCCGACCGCGGCCGAACTGAAGGCGGCCAAGGACAATCTCGGCGGCGGCTTCGCCTTGCGCATCGACAGCAGCCGCAAGATTCTCGACAACCTCGCGGTGATCGGCTTCTACGGCCTGCCGCTTGACTACCTCGATCGCTGGGTGGCCAATGTCGAGCGGGTGAGTGTCGCTGACATAAAGTCGGCCTTCGCGCGGCGCGTCAAGCCGGCGCAGTTCGCCACCGTGGTGGTCGGCGCACCGGAATAGGCCGCCATGGATTGCCAGCCGGTCTTTGGCGATTCATCGTGCCTGCCACAAGCTTGGCCGTACTCATCCTTCGTATCTGGTCGCTCCGGATATACGACCTAAAATGCGAGACTTGAAAAGTGCGGCATTGGTAACGACTGTGCCGAATCGGAGGTGCTTGATGCCGCAACTCAATCTATACGTCGATAAATCGACCCACACCCGCATCAAGCGCGCAGCCAAGGCGGCTGGAATGTCGCTCTCCAAGTGGGTTGCCACTGTGGTGACCGAGAAGACGGCTGCCCAGTGGCCTGCCGAAGTACTGGCGCTTGCTGGTACCTGGAAGGACTTTCCGTCGCTCGAGGTAATTCGGGCTGGCGATGGCCAAGACGCAACGCGCGACAAGCTCTGAGACCGCCGATCTAACTGATTTTGAGCGATGCACCACCGATTTCGGCTTCTGCACGCGGGTTCTCTTCCGGCTCGGCGACCTTAGACTGAACGAATGACCATAACCCAGGCCACCGCGCGCCGCTTCAGTTCCCTGCAACAGCCGCCAGCCTGGCCGCTGGTCGGCAGCCTGCCTTACTTCGACCCGCCGCGCGTGCACCTGGTGTTCGAGGAATGGGCGCGGCGCTATGGCACGCCGTTCCGTGTCGATCTGGGCAAGCGGCGGATGCTGGTGATCGACGATCCCGCAGAAATCGGCCGCATCCTGCGCGCCCGCCCCGGCGCATTCCGTCGCGTGCGACCGGTCGAGTCGATCTTCCGCGAACTGGGGATCGCCGGCATTTTTTCTGCCGAAGGCGCCGATTGGGAACGCCAGCGCCGCCTGGTGATGCGGGCGTTCGGCCCGGCGCATCTGAAGACCTATTTCCCCAGCCTGGTGGCGGTCACCAGCCGGTTGCTGGCGCGCTTCGAGCGCGCCGCCGCCAGTGCTGAAGTGCTCGATTTGCAACAGGAATTCATGCGCTATACGGTCGATGTGACCGCCGGCCTGGCCTTTGGCGTCGACATCAACACAGTCGAGGGCGGCGACAATGCGATCCAGCGCCACCTTGACAAGGTATTCCCGTCGATCAACCGGCGCATGAGCGCGCCGTTTCCATGGTGGCGCTATTTCAAGTTGCCGGCCGACCGCGCGCTCGAGCGCGACCTGGGTGAGGTGCGGCGCGCCATTGATGGCTTTATCGCCACTGCGCGTACGCGGATGGCGGCCGATCCGCGACTGCGTGACCATCCAGGCAACCTGATCGAAGCGTTGCTGGCGGCACGTGACACGCCGGAGTCCGGGTTTTCGGATGCCGACGTAAGCGGCAATCTCTTTACCGCGCTGTTGGCAGGCGAGGACACCACTGCCAACAGCCTGGCCTGGCTTACCTGTTTTCTGGCCGACGAACCGCATGCGCAACAGACGGCCCAGGCCGAAGCCGATGCGGTGCTGGGCGCACGACGGGTGATCGAGGACTTCGCGCGAGTCGACGATCTCGAATACACCGCCGCGGCGACCCGTGAATCAATGCGCTTGAAGCCGGTGGCGCCGCTGTTGTCGCATGAGTCGAACGAAGCGGTCAC
>JANPGJ010000534.1:0-4678 GCA_031423955.1 Burkholderiales bacterium | reverse complement strand
GGCCGATCCACAGGCCGCCGACCGCCATCGCCGACACTGCCATCACGGTCTGCACCAATAGCGGCGGGCCCGGCAGCAACAGCGGCACGGTAGAGGCGATCAGGCCACCGAGCACCAGCGCACCTTCGCCGCCGATGATGGTCAGGCCGGCCTGTGCCGGCAAGGCCACCGCCAGCGCGGTGAGAAGCAGCGGCGCCGCGCGCTGCAGGGTGTTTTGCCAGGCGAAGGCGTCGCTGAAGGCGCCGACATAGATCAGGCCATACATCTCGAAGGCATCGCGGCCGGTGGCAGCCACGAACACGCCGAACAGCAGCATCGCCGCCAGCAGCGAGACCACGGGCCAGAACACGCCCTCGAGGGCGCGCCGGGTGGTGTCGCTCATGGACGATTCATGGTGCGGAATTCATTCGATGCCGCGCGCGTGATGCGCGCGGCTTCCCTGATTGATCAGCCCGGAATCGCGCCGACCACACCTTCGATCAGATAGTTCATCTTCTCGAGTTCAAGCTCGGCCTGCGGCGAGTCCTTGGCGACCACCACGTTGCCCTTGTTGTCCTTCATGCCGGCCTTGAAAATCACATAGCCACCTTTCATCATCGCCGCCTTGACCGCGTCGGCCGCCTTGCGGCCCTTTTCCGGTGCGGCCGCACCGTAAGCGGACATTTTCACAAAGCCTTCCTTCAGGCCGCCGCGCAGGAAGTTGTTGAGCGGCTTGCCGTCCTGCGCCGCCTTGACGAACTGCGTGTAAGGCGTGAGCCAATTCCATTCGGCGCCGGTGAGATAGCCCTTGGGCGCCAGTTTGGCCTGGCTGGCGTGATAACCGCAGGTGAAGGCGCCGCGCTTTTCCGCGGTTTCAATCACTACTTTCGGGCCGTCGACGTGACAGGTGACGACGTCGATGCCCTGATCGATCAGGCCGTTGGTGGCTTCCGCTTCCTTGACCGGCAACGACCAGTCACCGGTGAACACCACACGGGTGGTGATCGATGGGTCAACCGACTTGGCGCCGAGCGCGAAGGCATTGATGTTGCGCAGCACCTGCGGAATCGGCTTGGCGGCCACGAAGCCGATCTTCTTCGACTTCGATACATGCGCGGCCACGATGCCGTTGAGGAATTGACATTCGTCGATGTACCCGAAATAAGAGGCGGCGTTCTTCGGGTGCTTGCCTTCGGTCCACAGCCCGCCGCAATGGGCGAAGCGGATGGTCGGATTGTCGGCCGCGACTTTGAGGATGTGCGGATCGAAGTAGCCGAACGAAGTCGGGAACAGCATGGTCGCCTTGTCCTGCTTGATCATGGCGATCATTGTCTTTTGCACGTCGGCGGTTTCCGGCACTTTCTCTTCTTCCACCACCTTGATGCCGGGCAGTTTTTTTACCTGCGCGGCGGCCTCGGCCTGCGCCTGGTTCCAGCCGAAATCATCCTTCGGCCCGACGTAGATCACGCCCACCACGATCGGTTTGGCTTGCGCGAACGCGTTGCCGGCACTACCCAATGCCGCCAGCGTGCCGGCCGCCCCCAGTGCCTTGATCGCGTCACGCCGCGCGCTTGATTGAATCGTCATGCATCACCTCCTGATGGTTGAGTTGGCAACGGCCCCTGAAGCGGACCGCTGCGCACCGTGCGCCCGTAATGCGCCCGATGGTTTTCTTTGCTGCGCCGTCTTGCATGAAAGGTCTAGCAATTGACATGCCATTGCATGAATCTGGCGTCTACGCCCGGAAGAAAAGCCAAGGTTCCGCAATTCCTGCTCGAAGCGCATTTCTGATCTATGCATCAATCGGTTCGGGATCGGCGCGTCGCGCGGCAATCCGGGACTGGAGTCTCGCGGGAACCCGAATCATCGTCCGATGCGCGCTGTTTCCAGAGAGCGTCGGATCTGATCCCGGCATGGTGTATCTTTCGCATGCGTTGCGGCACGCCAGCACGCTTGCTGCGGCACTGATCACTGAGTTTCGGCTTCCTTTTTCCAGTTTTCTGACCGTCCTGATGAGCGACACTGCGCCTCTGCTCGGCCTACGCGCGATCGTCAAGCGCTATCCCGGCGTAGTGGCGGTCGGCGGTGTTTCGCTCGATGTTGGGCATGGCCAGATTCACGCCCTGCTGGGCGAAAACGGTGCCGGTAAAAGCACCTTGATGAAAATCATCTACGGGGCGGTGCGCCCCGACGAGGGGCAGATCCTGTGGAACGGTCGCGCCGTGTCGATCCGCAACCCGCAAGAGGCGCGCGCTTTAGGCATCAGCATGGTGTTCCAGCATTTCAGCCTGTTCGACACGTTGACGGCGGCTGAGAATGTCTGGCTCGGGGTCGACAAAACGCTGACCCTGGCCGAAGTGACGCGGCGGGTGACGCAGGTGGCGGCCGACTACGGGCTCGACGTCCTGCCGCAACGCCCGGTGCATACGCTGTCGGTGGGCGAACGGCAGCGGGTCGAGATCGTGCGGGCGCTGCTGACCAAACCGAAGCTTTTGATCCTCGACGAACCGACGTCGGTGCTGACGCCGCAGGCGGTGGAACGCCTGTTCGTGACCCTGCGCAAGCTGGCTGCCGAAGGCGTGTCGATCATCTACATCAGCCACAAGCTCGACGAGATTCGTGCCCTGTGCCACCACTGCACGGTGTTGCGCGGCGGCCGTGTGACCGGCGAGGTGGACCCGACGCTTGCGTCCAACGCCAGCCTGTCGCGCCTGATGATCGGCGCCGAGCCGCCGGCGCTCAAGCATGCGCCAAGGAACGCCGGCGAGCTTGTGCTCGAGGTGCGTGAGCTGTCGCTCGAAAAGGAAGACCAGTTCGGGATGAGTCTGGCGGCGATCAGCTTCGATGTGCGTGCCGGCGAGGTGCTCGGCATCGCCGGTGTGTCAGGCAACGGCCAGCAGGAGTTGATGGCCGCCCTGTCCGGTGAGGACCCGCGCGCGGCGCCCGGTTCGATCCGCCTATTCGGCAAGGATATCGCGGGCGCCACGGCGACCACGCGGCGCGCTGCCGGCCTGCATTTCGTGCCTGAAGAGCGACTCGGGCGCGGCGCCGTGCCTTCGTTGTCGCTGGCGCAGAACACGCTCTTGACACGCGCGGCGGCGGTCAGCCCGGCCGGCTGGATCAGTGGCGCGGCGACCGCGCGCCTGGCGCGCCACCTGATCGACCGGTTCAAGGTCAAGGCGGCAGGCTCCGGGGCCGCGGCCAAAAGCCTGTCGGGCGGCAACTTGCAGAAATTCATTGTCGGGCGCGAGATCGATGCCGATCCCAAACTGCTGATCATCAGCCAGCCGACCTGGGGCGTCGATGTCGGCGCCGCGGCGCAGATTCGTGGCGAGATCCTGGCGCTCGCCGATGCCGGCTGCGCGGTGCTGGTGGTCAGCGAGGAACTGGACGAACTGTTCGAGATTTGCGACCGGCTGGTGGTGATCGCCAAGGGACGCGTTTCGCCCGGCATCGGGATTGCCGCGGCCACCATCGAGATGATCGGCGAATGGATGTCCGGCCTGTGGCAGGCGTCGGTGCCGGCACCGGCGGCGCGCGCGGAGGGGGTCGATGTTCCGGCTTGAGGCACGGCCGCAGGCTTCGAGCGCGATGGCGCTCATCTCGCCACTTCTGGCGCTGGCCCTGACCGTTCTGCTGGCGGCTGCGCTGTTCGCGTTGCTCGGCAAGAACCCGCTGGCCGGGCTCGGGGCGTATTTCTTCGAGCCGCTCAATGGCCGGCGCCAGCTCACCGAGGTCGCGTTGAAGGCGACGCCACTGATCCTGTGCGCGCTCGGCCTGGCGGTCTGCTACCGCTCGAATGTATGGAACATCGGTGCCGAAGGGCAATTCCTGCTCGGCGCGATCAGCGCCGGCGGGGTCGCGCTGTGGGCCACCACCCAGGGCATCAAGGCCTCGCCCTGGGTATGGACCCCGGTGCTGATGATCGCCGGGGTGATCGGCGGCATGGCGTGGGCGGCGATCGTGGCGTTTCTGCGCGACAGCTTCAACGCCAGCGAGATCCTGGTCAGCCTGATGCTGGTCTACATTGCGCAGCAATTGATGAACTATCTGGTGTTCGTGCCCTGGAAAGACCCGGCCGGCTTCAATTTTCCGCAAACCAGGACCTTCGATGCGATGACCTGGCTGCCCAACCTGGTGCCGCAGTCGCGTCTGCACATCGGGTTCGTCGTGACCCTGTGGCTGGTTGGCCTGTTCTGGATTTTCATTTTTCGTTCCTGGCGCGGGTTCCAGTTGCAGGTCGGCGGGTTGGCGCCGGCGGCGGCGCGCTATGCCGGCTTCTCGGCCCGCTCCGCGCTCTGGACCGCCCTGTTGATCTCGGGCGGCATGGCCGGGCTGGCGGGGGCGATGGAAGCCGCCGGGCCCCTGCGCCAGCTCACGCCGCACGTCTCCACCGGCTACGGGTTCACCGCGATCATCGTGTGCTTCGTCGGGCGCCTGCATCCGGTGGGTATCGTGTTGTCCGGCGTGCTGCTGTCGATGTTCCTGATCGGCGGTGAGCTGGGGCAGTCGCGTCTCGGCCTGCCCAACGCGTTGACCGGCGTGTTCCAGGGCCTGCTGTTGTTCATCCTTCTGGCCTGCGACACGCTGATCAACTATCGGGTGCGCTGGCAACCCGTGGCGCCAGCCGCAGGTGCGGCCGGATGAACGAACTCGCGTTGCTCCTGGCCGCCACCCTGGCATCCGGCACGCCGCTGGC
>JANPGJ010000533.1:0-6508 GCA_031423955.1 Burkholderiales bacterium | reverse complement strand
CCGAAGTGCTCGGTCAGCCCTTCGTGATCGAAGCCAAGCCCGGCGCCAACGGCACCATCGGCACCGGCTTTGTCGCCAAGGCGCCGCCCGACGGCTACACCCTGCTGCTGGCCAACCTCGGGCCGACCGCGATCGCACCGGCCTTGAGCAAGGATCCGCTCTACGACACGCTCAAGGACTTCGAGCCGATCACCCAGGTGATCGCCGGGCCGACCCTGCTGCTGGTACGCAACGGCTTGCCGGTGCATAGCGTCAAGGAACTGATCGCCTATGCCAAGGCCAATCCCGGCAAGCTCAGCTATGGCTCGGTGGGCATCGCCAGCACCACCCATCTGGCCAGCGAAAACCTCAACATCATGGCCGGCATCAACACCGTGCACATTCCCTATAAAGGCTCGACACCGGTGCTGGTCGACATGATGGGCGAGCGGGTCGATTTCGCCTTCATCGGTATCTCCGGCTCGATCCAGCAGGCGCGCCAGGGGCAGATGCGGGCGATCGCCATCAGCACCCTCAAGCGCTCGCCGAACTTCCCGGACATTCCGGCAGTGGCCGAAACCGTACCCGGCTTCGAACTCAATTCCTGGTACGGGCTGTTGGCCCCGAAGGGCACGCCGCGGCCGATCATCCAGCGCCTGTACGAGGAAACCGTGGCTGCCCTGCGCAAGCCGGATGTGCAGGAATGGATGAAGCAGAACGGGCTTGAACCGATCGGCTCGACCCCGGAGGAATACGGCGCCTACATTCGCGCCGAGTTGGTGAAGTGGAACAAGGCGGTCAAGGACGCGAAGATCACCGCCAATTGAGACTTGCGCGCGTGTCGCCATCGCGCTGTGGCTTGACGCGCCGGGCGGCGGCGGAACGGGACAGCGCTCCCCCTATCCTTCTTGAAAGCAAGCGCATGAAGATCAAAACCGGGACAAAAAAGGGCTGGACCGGGAGATACGATGTGGCGGCGATCGACATCATCGTCAATCTGTGGACCCCCGAAGCCAATCGCGTGCGGCCGAAACGCGACGCCTTCTACCAGGGCAAGATGAAGGTCAAGCGCGAGACCGTGGCAGGGATCTCGATTGCCGAAATGCTGCGCCGCATGGACATGGCCGGCATCGAGCGCGCGTTTCTGGCGGCCACCAAAGTCGGGCGCCTCGGCCATCCGGCCTGCTACCACCTGCCATACGCGATGGTGGCGAAAGCGGTCAGGCAGCACCCAGACCGCTTTCACGGCCTCGCGGGGCTCGACCCCTGGGAGGGCATGAAAGGCGTGCGCGAGCTCGAACATGCGGTGAAAGACCTGGGTTTCATCGGCGCGCACTTTTATCCGCACTGGTTTGAGCTCGCGCCCGACCATGCCAAGTGGTATCCGTTCTATGCCAAATGCTGCGAACTCGACATTCCGGTGCAGTTCCAGGTCGGGCAGTCGATGGTCTACGACCCGAGCTACCCGGTGCGCAGCGTCGGCCGGCCGATCACGCTCGACGCGGTGGCCTGCGATTTCCCCGAACTCAGGCTGATCGGCATCCATGTCGGCATTCCCTGGACCGATGAAATGATCGCGATGGCCTGGAAGCACAAGAACATCTACATCGGCTGCGATGCCCACAGCCCGAAGTACTGGCCGGATTCGTTCAAGCACTACATCAACAGCTTCGGCCAGGACAAGGTGCTGTTCGGCACCGACTTCCCGATCCTCGATTTCGAACGCACGCGCGCGGAGATCGAGACCCTGGGATTCAAGCCCGAGGTGAAGAGGAAGTTGTTTCGCGACAACGCGCTACGGCTCTACAAGCTAACGGAGTAGGGAAGCGAACGGGCCCCGCATGTCACCGGAGCGGGGGCGAAATCGGCCGATGCGCAGAGATCCCGGGCGCGACCACGGCTTTGTCAGGAGTGTGTGATGACCACCGCCAATGCGGCCGGTCCCTTGGTGCAGTTCGAGGGTGCCCGGACCCGCCAGAAGATCAGTGTCGGGCCGCAGGACTACACGTACTACAGCCTGGCGGCTGCCGAAGCACAGGGCCTGGCCGGCATCGCACGCCTGCCGTTTTCGCTCAAGGTGCTGCTGGAGAACCTGCTGCGCCAGCATGCGGAAGGGCGCGCCGATGGCAGCGACATCGTGGCGCTGCATGGCTGGCTCAGGGACTGCCGCTCAGACAGCGAAGTCGACTTTCGTTTCACCCGCGTGCTGATGCCCGATTCGTCAGGTGTGCCGATGCTCGGCGATCTTGCTGCCATGCGCGATGCCTTGCTGCGCGTGGGTGGCGATCCGCAGCGCCTCAATCCGGCGGTACCGGTGGACCTGGTGGTCGATCACTCGGTGATGGTCGATGAGTCGGCCGCGCCGGGAGCGGTGGGGCGCAACATCGCGCATGAGTTCCGGCGCAACGCCGAGCGCTACGCCTTTCTGCGCTGGGGCGCGCAGGCCTTCGACAACGTGCGGGTGATTCCGCCCGGCAGCGGCATCCTGCACAGTATCAATCTCGAATACCTGGCGCGCGTGGTGTGGTCGTCGGAGGTTGATGGTGTCGCGACCGCCTACCCCGATTCGGTGCTAGGCATGGACAGTCATACGCCGATGGTCAATGCGCTGGGTGTGCTCGGCTGGGGCGTCGGCGGGCTCGAAGGCGGCGCGGGCGCCCTGGGCGAGGCGGTGTCGATGCTGATTCCCGAGGTCGCCGGGGTCAGGCTTGTCGGCAAGCTGCGGCCGGGCGTCACCTCGACCGACGTGGTGCTGACCATCACGCAGATCCTGCGCCGACACCAGTTGGTTGGCAAGTTCGTCGAATACTTTGGCCCGGGACTTGCCGAGCTTTCCTTGCCGGACCGCGCGACGATTGCCAACATGAGCCCGGAGAACGGCGCGACTATGGGTTTTTTCCCGGTTGACGCCGAAACCCTGCGCTATCTGCGCAAGACCGGGCGCGATGAAGCGCAGGTGGCACTGGTCGAAGCCTACTGCAAGGCCCAGGGCATGTGGCGCGACGACCAGACAGCGGCGCCGGATTTCAGCGAGGTGATCGAGATCGACCTGGCGGCGGTGGAGCCCAGTGTGTCGGGGCCGAGCCGCCCGCAGGACCGGGTGGCGCTTGGCGCCGCCGGCGCGGCGTTTCGCCAGGCCTTCCCGCCGACAAAGGCGGGCGGCGCGCCGACAGCAGGTCTCAAGGATGGCGATGTGGTGATCGCCGCGATCACCAGTTGCACCAACACCACCAATCCGTCGGTCATGGTCGCCGCCGGCCTGCTGGCACGCAATGCGCTGGCGCGCGGCCTCGCCACGTGCGCCTGGGTCAAGACCTCGCTGTCGCCCGGGTCGCGGGTGGTGGCCGACTACCTTGCGCAGAGCGGCCTGCAGGACTCCCTTGACGCACTGGGTTTCCATCTCGCCGGTTTTGGCTGCATGACCTGCATGGGAAGTTCGGGCCCGTTGGCGGACCCGATCAATGAGGCGATCGCCGCGCGCGGCGTGACCGCGGTGGCGGTGCTGTCCGGCAACCGCAATTTCGAGGGGCGCATTCATCCGGCGGTGCGCGCGAATTTCCTCGCGTCGCCCCCTTTGG
Source organism: Burkholderiales bacterium (assembly GCA_031423955.1). Classification (GTDB taxonomy): domain Bacteria; phylum Pseudomonadota; class Gammaproteobacteria; order Burkholderiales; family JAEUOS01; genus JAEUOS01. The sequence continues at coordinate 2,951 of JANPGJ010000533.1, read as the reverse complement.
TGGTGGCCTATGCGCTTGCAGGCAGCGTGCTGACCGACCTGTCGCGCGATCCGCTGGGCGAGGATGGCGAGGGAACCCCGGTGTTCCTGCACGACATCTGGCCCGATGCGGCTGAGGTGCGGCGCATCATCGACGCCACCATCACACCGGCCATGTTCGGCGCGAACTACGCGGCGATTGGCGACGGCACCGCCGAATGGCAGGCATTGCCCGGCCAGACCGGCGGCTTGTTTCCGTGGAGTGCCACCAGCACTTTCATTCGCCGGCCGCCCTTTCTGGACGGGATGCCGGTCCTGCCGGCGCCGCCGGCGGATATCCGCGGCGCGCGGGTACTGGCGATGTTCGGCGACATGTTCACCACCGACCACATTTCGCCGATCGGCACCATCTCTGCCGGCACCCCGGCGGCCGACTATCTTGCCTCGCAGGGCGTCGCGCCGCGCGACTTCGTCAACTACGGGGCACGCCGGCTCAACCATGATGTGATGGTGCGCGGCACCTTTGCCAACGTGCGGGTGCGCAACGAGATGACGCCCGGCATCGAAGGCAGCAGCACCCGCCACCAGCCAGGCGGCGAGCAGATGTCGATCCATGCGGCAGCCGCGCGCTACCGGGCGGAGCAGGTGCCGCTGGTGGTGATCGCCGGCGCGGAGTATGGCGCGGGTTCCTCGCGCGACTGGGCGGCCAAGGGGGCGCTGCTGCTTGGCGTGCGCGCGGTGATCGCCGAATCGTTCGAGCGCATCCATCGCTCCAACCTGGTCGGGATGGGTGTGTTGCCGCTGCAGTTTGCGCCAGGCGTGACCCGCAAGACCCTCGGACTGGACGGCAGCGAGTCGCTGGACATCACCGGCATCGGCGCCGCGGATCTGGCGCCGCGCTGCGAATTCGATTGCACCATCACCCGCGGCGACGGCCGCTCTGAAACCATCCGCTTGCGCTCGCGCCTGGATACCGCGCGCGACGTCGACTATTTCCGCAACGGCGGGCTGATGCACCATGTGGTGCGACACCGCCTCCCACCCGAGGTCTGATCATGAATCCACGACAAAAACTGCGCGCCCTGCTGTCCAAACCCGGCTATGCGATTGTTCCAGGCGCCCATGACACGCTGACCGCCAAGCTGGTGGAACTGGCCGGCTTCGACGGCGTCTACCTGACCGGCGGCGGCTATTCGCGCGCCTGCGGCTATCCGGACATCGGCTTGCTGACCATGACCGAGATCACCCAGTACATTTCGCGCACCGTCGACGCCCTCGAAATCCCGGTGATCGCCGACATGGATGCCGGCTACGGCAACGCCTTGAACGTGATTCGCGCGGTGCGCGAGTACGAGAAAACCGGGGTTGCGGCGTTTCACCTCGAGGACCAGGTGTCGCCGAAAAAATGCGGGCACTACGAGGGCAAGCAACTGGTCAGCCGGCAGGAGATGATCGGCAAGATCAAGGCGGCGGTTGACACCCGGCGTGACGCCGACATGGTGATCATCGCGCGCTCGGATGCGCGCGCGGTCGAGGGCCTGCAGGCCTCGATCGACCGCGTCAATGCCTACCTGGAGGCGGGCGCCGATGTCGGCTTCGTCGAGGCCCCGCAGTCAGCCGAAGAACTGGCGAGCGCAGCCAGGCAGTTGACCAAGCCGGCATTGGCGAATATTTTCGAAGGCGGCAAGACGCCCGCCTTGCCGGCGGCGGAACTGGAAGCAATGGGCTACCGCATCGGCATCTATCCCTCGCAAACCCATCGTGCGGCAATCGCCGCCGCCAAGCGGGTATTGGCGGTGCTCAAGCGCGATGGCGACACCGCCGCCATCGAGTCTGAACTGGCTACCTTCAACGACCGCGAGGACGCGGTCAATGCGGCCAAGTGGCGTGCACTCGAAACCCGTTACCTGAAAGATGTCTGAGTCTGGCGGCGCGCGCGAAGCAATGCTTGCGCGCCGGATGTGGCGGTTAGAATCCGGCGCAACATGTCATGCCGCGTAGAGGATCCTGAAATGCGAATCTGGTACCAGAGCCTGGTCGACGGCGGCCGCATTCCGGCCTATTTCGACGGCCTGGCCGAGCGCGCGCGCAGGATCGCGCGGCCTGGTGTCGAGGTGCGCTTCGTCGGCATGCCGGAAGGCGCCTACGGCGCGCATGTACCGGCCGATGTGGTGATCTACCCGTACCTCATGTCCCTGCAGATCCAGTTCATCCTCGACAACGCACTCAAGGCCGAGGCCGAAGGCTACGACGTATTCGCCATCGGTTCGGTGCAGGACCCGGCGCTGGAAGAAGCGCGCTCGCTGCTCGATATCCCGGTGGTGGGCTATGGCGAGGCGGCGATGCATTTCGCCTGCACCCTGGGCAGCCGTTTCGTGGTGGTTGCGTTTCAGGCCGGCTTCGACCAGATGATGGACCTGCGGGTGCAGCGCCTGGGCCTCGCCGGTCGCGCCTTGCCGACGCTGCTGATGGATGCCACCAGTTTCAACGACGTCGGGCAGGCGCTGTCGGCGCCGGCGCAACTGGTCGAGCGCTTCTGTGAAACCGCGCGTGGCGCGATCCGTCAGGGCGCCGAGGCGATCATTCCCGGCCAGCTTTACCTGAGCGAGGCGATCGCGCGCGCCGGAGTGACACGGATCGACGAGGTGCCGATCATGGATGCGCTGGCCTGCACGCTCAAGATGGCGGAGTCGATGGCGGACTTGAAGAGCCTGGGCATCAGCGTCACCCGGCGCGGCTACAGCCACGCGCGACCGTCGCGCGAGATGGTCGATCAGGTACGGGCGCTGCATGGGCGGCCGCCGATCGTGCCTGACAAATAGCTTGGAGCGCGAAAGCGAGTTGCAATGCAAGCGATGCGTATAGTCCTGGCACTATCAGCGTTTCTTTTGCTGGCGGGCCCGGTGTCGGCACAGGCGCCGGCTTACCCGGTCCGGCCGGTGCAGATCGTGGTCGGCTTTCCGCCCGGCGGCG
>JANPGJ010000532.1:0-4573 GCA_031423955.1 Burkholderiales bacterium | reverse complement strand
TCCAGCAGCAGCGCCTCGCCCTCCGAACGGGTCACGGTGACATCGACGCGCACCACCTGGCTCACCATGTGGGCGATGCGCGGGCTGGAATGGGTCTTCTGGAAATACGAGGAGACGCGCTTTTTCAGGTCGCGCGCCTTGCCCACATAGAGCACCCGGCCTTCGGCGTCAACGTGGCGATAGACCCCGGGCAGGCCGGGGCAGTTCTTCAGGAACTCGGCGACATCGAAGGGAACCAGCGGCAGCGGCGCTGGCGCGTCACCTGACGCATCCCCTGCCGGGACTGGCGGCTCGTCGGGCCCGCCTTGCGGCTCACCGATCATCGGTCGACGATCGCACGCGCACGCGCGAACACCGCCTCGAACATCGCAGGCGTCAGCCGTCGCGTGTTGGTGTTGTAGCGGCTGCAGTGATAGCTGTCGATCAGCGTCACCCCGCCGGGCAGCGCGTGTTCGGCCGCATGCGCGAACTTGCAGTGCGATTTCTTCAACCCCAGCGCGGTCAGGGTCGCCGCGTGCGCGATCAGGCCGAGCGCCAGCACCGCGCGCATGCCGGGCTGCGCCAGGTCGGCCGCCAGGTACGGATTGCAGCGCGCGATCTCTGAGGTGTCGGGCTTGTTGTCCGGCGGCAGGCATTTCACCGCATTGCTGATCCGGCAGCCGGTCAGGCGCAGGTCGTCATCGCCATCGGGCGAAAAGCGCCCGCGCGAAAAGCCGAATTTGCCCAACGTGGCATACAGCAGATGGCCGGCGTGATCACCTGTAAACGGCCGGCCGGTGCGGTTGGCGCCATGCATGCCGGGCGCCAGGCCGACAATCACCAGCGCGGCATTGGCTTTTCCAAACGGCGGCACCGGTTTGCAGAAGTAGGTCGGCTGCTCCACCTTGACTTTATCGAGGAACTTTGCAAGACGCGGACAGGCGCGACAATCGGCGCGGTAAACAGGGTTTGGCATGGCCGAAGTTTACTCGCGCCCTTCACCGCCATTGATGGCCAGTCGGCTTGCAACGCGGATGCAGCGGATCACACACCCAGATAGCGATGCCACAATGCATGATCGGCATCGAGTTCGGCCGAACTGCCCTGCCAGGCGACGCGACCGCGCTCGATGATGGTGTGCCGATCGGCCACCAGGATCAGGCGCTCGACATACTTGTCGATCACCAGAATGGTCTGGCCCTGTCCCTTGAGCGAGCCCAGGCAGGCCCAGATCTCCTCGCGGATCAACGGCGCCAGCCCCTCGGTGGCCTCATCGAGGATCAGCAGATGCGGGTTGGTCATCAGTGCCCGCCCGATCGCCAGCATCTGCTGCTCGCCGCCGGACAGCTGGTTGCCCATGTTGCCGCTGCGCTCGGCCAGGCGCGGGAACAGGGTGAACACGCGGTCCAGGGTCCACGGCTCACGGGTGCCGTTGCGGTTGTCGGCGAAGGCGATCAGGTTTTCCCTGACGCTCAGGTTGGGGAAAATCTGCCGCCCTTCCGGCACCAGCGCCATGCCCATGCGCGCGATGCGGTCCGAACTCAGGCGCTCGATCGCGCAATCGCGAAAACGGATGCTGCCGCCTTGCGCCGGCGTCATGCCCATGAGCGAGCGCACGGTGGTCGATTTGCCCATGCCGTTGCGCCCGAGCAGGGTTGCAACCTCGCCCGCGCGGATCGCGAAACTGATGCCGAACAGCACCTGGCTTGTGCCATAGGCGGTTTGCAGATCCGACACTTCGAGCAGCACCTCGCTCATCGCTTCGCCCCGCCCTGCAATTCATCGCCCAGATAGGCCTTCTTCACCGCGGGATCGACACGAATCTGGTCCGGCGTCCCGGTGGCGATCAGGCGGCCGTTGACCAGCACCGAAATACGATCGGCCAGACGGAACACCGCATCCATGTCGTGTTCGACCAGCAGCACCGCGACCTCCTTGCGCACCGTCTCGATCAGTTCGAGCATGCGTGCCGATTCGTCCGGCCCCATGCCGGCCATCGGCTCATCGAGCAACAGCAACTGCGGGCGGGTCGCCAGCGCCAGCCCGACCTCCAGCTGGCGCTGCTCGCCATGCGCCAGGGTCGCGGCGACACTGGTCTCGCGCCCGGCGAGGCCGACCCGTGCCGCCAATTCCCGGGCCTCGGCGAACAACGCCGCCTCACGACCAAGCGGCCGCCAGAACGACATGCTCGATCCGCTGCGCGCCTGCACCGCAAGCGCGAGGTTGTCCAGTACCGTGAACTTTCCGAAGATGCTGGTGATCTGGTAGGAGCGCGCCAGGCCGCGCCGCACCCGCTGATTCTGCGGCCAGGCGGTGATCGCCTCGCCGTCGAAACGCACGCTGCCGCTGTCGCTCGCCAGGGTGCCGGACAACTGCGCGATCAGGGTGGTCTTGCCGGCGCCATTCGGGCCGATCAGCGCATGCACTTCGCCGCGCCGTACCTCGAGACTCACATGGTCGGTGGCAATCAGGCCGCCGAAGCGCTTGACCAGGTCGGCAACCGCGAGAATCGCCTCAGCCATTTTTCCTCCGGCTGAACAATCCGGCGATGCCCTGCGGTGCATAGAGCACGATGATCAACAGGATGATGCCGACACCAAGCAGCGCATGGTCCTGGTATTTCGGGTACAGATCGGCCATCCAGCCAACCTTGTGGTTGGCGATGAACTCTTCCAGCCCGAGCAATACCAGGGCGCCGATCAGGCCGCCATAACGAAAGCCGACGCCGCCCAGGATCACCATGATCATCAGGTTGCCGGACTGGGTCCAGTGCAGGATCGACGGGTTGACGTAATTGCCGTGATTGGCAAGCAGCGCGCCGGCCAGGCCGCCGAAGGCACCGGCGATCACGAAGCAGACCAGCTTGAAGCGCCGGGTCGGATAGCCGATCGCTTCCATCCGCGTCTCGTTTTCGCGGATCGCCTCGATCACCCGGCCGAAGCGCGAGCCGACCAGGCGGGTGAGCAGCAGTTGCGACAGGCACAGGAGGGCCAGCACCACGTAATAGAAGGTGGCATCGTCCTTGAGGTCGAGCCACGGCAGGGTCGAGCGACCCGGCAGGCTCAGGCCTTCATCGCCGCCATAGGCCTTCATCGAAATCGTCAGGTAATAGATCATCTGCGCGAACGCCAGGGTGATCATGATGAAGTAGACGCCACGGGTGCGCAGCGACATGGCGCCGATCGCCAGCGCCAGCAGGCCGCCGACCAGCATCGCCAGCGGCCAGCCGACCAGCGCGGCCGGCAAGCCCTCGATGATCAGGATACCGGCGGTATAGGTGCCGACACCGACAAAGGCGGCGTGACCAAAGGAAATCATGCCGCCATAGCCGAGAATCAGGTTCAGGCTGCCGGCGGCCAGCGCGTAGATCATCACGCGGCTGGCGAAGCTGGTGTAGTAGACCAGGTCGAGGCGCTGCATCAGCAGCGGGAAACCGAGCGCGGCGAGCAACAACAAGACGATCGCGGCGCGCTGCATCAGCCCCTCGCCGGAAACAGGCCCTGCGGTTTCCAGAACAGCACCGCGGCCATCAGTACATAGATCAGGATCGAGGCCAGCGCGGTGCCGACCGCGCTGGCGAATTGCGGCGGCAGGATCTCGCGCAGCAGTGCCGGCAGGAACGCGCGGCCGAAGGTATCGACCAGGCCGACCAGGATCGAGCCGATCAGGGCGCCGCGAATCGAGCCGATGCCGCCGATCACGATCACCACGAATGCCAGGATCAGGATGTTGTCGCCCATCCCGACCTGCACCGCGAAGATCGGCCCGAGCATGGCGCCGGCCACCGCGCACAGCGCGGCGCCGAAGCCGAACACCAGGGTAAACAGCAGCTTGATATCGACCCCCATCGCAGTGGCCATCTCGCGATTGGAGGCGCCGGCACGCACCCGCATGCCGATCCTGGTCTTGGCGACGATCAGGTACAGCAGCAGGGCCACGGCAAGGCCGACGCCGATCACCACCAGCCTGTATGAAGGATAGAACAGGCCGGGCAACAGTTCGACCGGGCCGGACAATGCCGCCGGGGTGGCCAATGCCATGTCGGAACCCCAGATCATGCGCACCAGTTCATTGCTGATCAGGATCAGGGCGAAGGTGGCCAGCACCTGCGACATGTGGTCACGGGTGTAGAGCCGGCGCAGAACCGCCACCTCGAGCAACATGCCGATGACCGCGGTGGCCGGAATCGCCAACGCCACCCCAAGCATGAAAGACCCGGTGGCCTGCACCAGGCTGGCCGCCAGAAACGCCCCGACCATGTAGATCGAGCCATGCGCCAGGTTGATCATGTCCATGATGCCGAACACCAGGGTCAGGCCGGCGGCGAGCAGGAACAGCATCAACCCGAACTGCAGGCCGTTGAGCGACTGCTCGAGGATCAGGATGCCGGACATACAATACCTGGCGGGATTGACCGGGTCGCGGTTGAACCGGTGACAGTCGACAACTGAGCCGCATGAACGGCAAGGAGCAAGCAATGTTTCAACGCAACGCCTGGTATGTCGCGGCATGGGATCACGAGATCAACGCCGACAAACCGCTGGGCCGGATGATTCTGGGTGAACCGCTGGTGTTCTCTCTCCGCGCCGACGCC
>JANPGJ010000531.1:0-9698 GCA_031423955.1 Burkholderiales bacterium | reverse complement strand
GGGCAAAGCACGGTCCTGTTCGACCGCTTCGTCACATTTCACGGAGGCGAGGTGCTTACGGTCGATTTGTCACCCGAATGTGGCGCCCTGATAGCGCAGGCCTGCAGTGCGCAAGTGCGGTTCACCTGCGAAGATTCGGTTCGCTATTTGCACAGGTTGCGCAATACCGGTGACCAGCGCATCGACCTGTTGTACCTCGATTCATTCGATCTCGATGTCGACCAGCCCACACCCAGCGCTTTTCATCACATCAAGGAACTGCTGGCGATATGGCCTGTGCTCAAGCCGGACGCGCTGATCGTGGTTGACGACAATCCGTCGGACTCGGTCGGCAAAGGCTTTCTCGTGGAAAACTTCCTCGACCATATCGGCGTGCCCAAGGTGTTCGACGGCTACCAGAAGGTATGGCAACTGTGACGGCGCAAGAACGATAGGTGCGCTTGACCTCCACACCGTCACTGCGCCCACCCACAGATACCACGCGATCGTCGATATGCTGGCCGAAAAGTCGGCAACTCAGAAACATGGACGATAGGTGTAATTAAGCGCACACTAATTGCCCGCCGAGCTGGCGAGACATTGAGGGAGAAGCGCCATGCCGAATTGCGCCCGTATGTTCGCCTTGCTCGGGCTGCTGGCATTTCCCCTGCTGGCCTACCCGGCTGATGTCCCGGCCGGCGCCACCATCACCCCCGGCGTTCCCGACTTGCCGCCACCGGAAGGTTGCGCATGTGCCGACAGTGCGCTCGCCAATGTGATCAAGTACTTCAGCGAGCATGGCTTCGAAAAATTGGGGCAGGATGGCGCAGGCAAGAAACTCTCGGACCCGGATCTCGTCAAGGCGGTGAACAAGACCGACCCCGGGAGCGGGGCACTTGAAGCTGCGAAACGCTATATCAAGGGGAAGGGTTACCAGGACCAGTTGGTCGTCCACGAACAAAACGATGCAAGCTTCGCGGCGATCGTCAAGGAGCTCAAGAAGGGTCAGTTGGTGCTGCTCCAGTTGCAGGTGGGTCTGGGCCTGCGGCACACCGTCACGGTGGTCGGCTGGTCCGACGCCGGCGGCGTGCAGCAGATCGGGATTCACGACATCAACAATCCGGACCCGACCAGCGGCGACTACACCGGTTCGGACGGCAAGGGAACCGACTTCTACAAGATCCATCCCAATGGCGACGGCGACGGGTTCCGCTTCGACTACGGGCCGTTTCCGTTCCGCACGGTATCCATCGTGTCGGTCTCGCCAAAGGCGCCCGAAAAACCCGGCACACCGACCTCGGAGACCGGCAAGTCGGACGGCAACAGCGTCAACTTCAATGCTGCCAGCAGGGCGTTGTCGTTCCGCAACGACTTCATTACCTCAACCGGCTTTGCCGGCGATCCCCTGGTGGGCGCAACGGTATCGCCGCCGCCGCTCGAACTGTTCGACCTCGATGCCGCGACACGGACCGCGCTGTTCCGGCCGACCGGAAGCGAACGCTTCCAGCTGCACTTCGGCAGCGACGCGGTGTTGAACGCCAGTCTCGGCCAGATGCGTTACGACGGCGCCGGCAACACCCTGGTCGCGGACCTGTTCGATATCGGACTGGCGGGAGCATCCGCAGGGTCGCCGTTCTACGATGCCGGGCTCGCCGCACTGTCGTCGGACTGGCTCGATCACATCAGCGGGATTCTCGATCCTGGATCGCTTGAGTTCCAGCCCGACAACGTGCTTCATATCACCTACGCGCCAGGCGTGAATCTGTGGGACGCCACCAATGGCTTCACCGTGTCCGCGGATACCTTGATCACGAACTTCCTGCAGACCCAGCATGTGGTCTCCGAGCCATCGACCCGCGGCATGATCGCCGGATTCATCGCGCTGCTGTGCCTGATGCGCGCCTCGCGCATTGGAAGGGGCCGCGACCTTGCCCTCACAAGTAAACCCTGGGCGGCCGCCGCAAGGCGGCGGCCTGGGGGTGCTCAGAGCTCCTGCGGCAGCACCACACCGGTTTCGCGGGCGTAGGCAAACCATTCGTCGATTAGCTCCTTGAGCTTCGCCGGTTCGGCTGCGGCGAGATCGGTGGTCTCACCCGGGTCGTTCTCCAGATTGAACAACAGCCAACGCTTGGCCGGCACCTCGGGCGCGATGTTGTGAATCACCGCCGGCAGGTAGATCGCCTTCCAGTCGCCCTTCTTCACACCGCGCCCGTAGGCGAGTTCCCAGGCGATGCGCTCGTCGGCTGCATGTACCTCGTCGCGTTCGCCCTTGAGCACGCCGGCCACCGGGATGCCGCGCATCGGCAGCTTGCCCGCCGGCGGCGCCCGGTCGATGCCGGCCAGGTCGAGCAAGGTCGGTGCCACATCCATCACATGAAGGAATGCCTGCACTTCCTTGCGTACCGGGATGCCCGGCCCGCAGGCGAATGCGCAGGTACGCACGCCGCCTTCACTTGTGTAGCGCTTGAACAGGAAGAACGGTGCCGATTGTGCCTGCGCCCAGCGCGGGCCGATCGAGGTATAGCTGGTCGCGCGACCGATGTTGTCTAACCGGTTGTCGGCCTTGGCGGCGATCCAGTCGCGCCACGGCGGCGTCACCTCGCGCAGGGTGCCGGACGGCCCGTTGTCGGACATGAAGAGGATCACGGTGTTGTCCAGGCGCCCGCTCTTCCTGATCGACTCGACCACCCGCCCGACCGCGCGGTCCATCGCATGGATCATCGCGGCATAGACTTCCATCTTGCGCGATTCGATGCGTTGTTGCTCCGGTGCGATGGTCTCCCAGGGCACGCCGCCGCGGATCTCCGCAGGCCGCATCGAACCGGCCGCCAGGCCGAGTTCTCGCATGCGCGCCAGGCGCTTTGCGCGCAGGGCTTCCGGACCATCATCGTAGAGGCCGCGATATTTCTCAACCAGTTCCGCGGGCGCCTGCAGCGGGCTGTGCGGCGCGGTGAAGGCCAGGTAGGAAAACCGCGGCCGCACATCGTCGCGCGCGTTGTCCACAAACTCGATCAGGCGATCGGCGAAGAAATCGGTCGAATACGCGCCGACCGGAAACATCACCGCTTGGTCATTGCAGCGATAGCGCGACTCGCCGTGGGTGCTGGCGGTCGCAGGCGTCTGGTCCGCGCCGTAGTGGTTGTGCTCGCCTTGCATCAGGGCCCACGAATGCTCGAAGCCGCGCGCGCGTGGCATCGAGCGGAACGGCGCTTCGGCGCCAAGGTGCCACTTGCCCGCCATCATGGTGCGATAGCCGGCGTCGCGCAGGCGTTCGGCGATGGTGGCCGCGCGGTCGGTGAGATAGCCCTCGTAGCCGGGCTTGCCGGTCTGCTCCGGCGTGCGGATTTCGGCCATCGTGCCCATGCCCACCTCGTGGTGGTCACAGCCGGTCATCAGCATGGCGCGGGTGGTCGAACACAAGGGCGAGGTGTGGAAGTTGGTCAGGCGCATGCCGCGCGCGACCAGCGCGTCGAGGTTCGGCGTGTCGACCTCGCCGCCGAAACAAGCGAGGTCGGACCAGCCCATGTCGTCAACGACGATGACCAGAAAGTCGGGGCGTTTCTCGGTTTGAGAGGTGGTCATTTGGCGGATGGTCCCTGCAGAGTCTTGGAGCCTTGGGCGGACGGCAACCATCGCCCCTGGCGTGTTGCAGGCGCGCTGCGCGGCGCGGCGGCGGCGGCGCTCAAAGCACGATTTCCCGCGCCGGTCCGCGCACATCCATCTCGAATTCCAGCCCGATCACCGGCGGCCGGCTATAGTGCCAGGCCAGCCCGCCTTCGCCGGCGCCGCGCGCGGCCAGCACTTCGCCGATCAGGTGGCCGATGTTCTGCACGGTGTAGAGCTGGGTGCTGGTGGCGTCAGCCCAGGTGAAGCCAAGCAAGCCCAGGCGGCGTTCCATTTCAGCGGTGACGAACAGCACCTTTTCGCGCAGCGCTTCGGGCGAGGTGTCGCCCAGGCGCACGATACGTTCGGCATATGACCCCGCGCCGCCCCTGGCATCGCCACCGCCGGCCAGGATGAAACTCTTGCGCCCCCCCGGCGGCGCCGGCACGGTGTACGAGAATGCATGCATCACCGCTTCGCCAGGCTTGTGGTATTCCGGGCACACGTTGGTGCGCGCCACCGGGTTGACCGGCTGCACGCCATCCTGATAGAGGCCCCAGCGCATGAGGGTCTGCACATAAACCCGGTTGAAATCGATGAAACCCTGGTCGGTGAAGGGCGCCGGCGAGCGCAGTTCGCAGGCGGCGAATGCGCTGGTCGGGCGGGCGATCGCGGCCAGGTGTGCCTCGACTGCCGCATAGGCCTGGCCCATCGGCAGCGGCCTGGCGAAGCGCGCACGCACGACTTCAAAACCGGGTTCGGCAGCGATGCCGCCGGAGTACTGGAACACCGCCTTGATGTAGCGATAGCCGCCGGCGGCGAATACGGGTACGTCCGACATGGTGTCTCCTCCAGTGGTGCCGCTGCCGCGCACGCGGTCGGCGGTCAGTCGATTTTCATTTTCGCTTCGCGCACCACGCGCGCGTACTTGGCGATCTCGGCGCGCAGGTGTTCGCCAAATTTCTCGGCGCTGCCGCCCAGCGGTTCGAGGCCGCGCTCGATCATCGTGGCGCGCACGGCGGGCTCATTCAACACCCGGTTGATTTCCATGTTCATGCGCGCCACCACTTCCTTGGGAGTCGCTGTCGGCGCCAGGAGGCCGTACCAGGAGTCGGTCTCGAAGCCTGGCAGGCCCTCTTCGGCGATGGTCGGTAGTTCGGGCGCCTGCGGCACGCGGCTGAGGAAGGTGGTGGCATAGGCCTTCAACTTGCCGGCGCGGAGATGCGGCAGGAAGTCGGGCAGGTTGCCGAACATGATGTCGACGTTGCCGGCCAGCAGGTCCTGCAGCGCCGGGCCCTGGCCCTTGTAGGGGATGTGCACCATGTCGATACCGGCCCCGACCTTGAGCATTTCGCCGGCGAAGTGCGCGGTGGTGCCGTTGCCGAACGAGGCATAACTGAGCTTGCCGGGGTTCTTTTTCGCATAGGCGATCAGGGCCTTGAAATCGGCAGCCGGCACGCCCGGATGGGCCGCCAGTACATTGGCCGTGCGCGCCATCAGCACCACCGGCTGCAGGTCTTTCAGGGTGTCGTAGGGCAGGCTTTTCACCAGCGTCTGGTTGACCGTGAAGCTGTTGGCAACCCCCACGAAGGTGTGGCCGTCGGTCGATTTCGCGGCCATGTCGACGCCGATCACCGTTCCCGCACCCGGGCGCGGGTCGACCAGCACCTGATGCCCGAGGGTCTTCGGCAGGTCCTGGGTCAACTGGCGCACCACCGATTCCATCGTGCTGCCGCCGGCCGGAAACGGTACGATGATGCGCACCGGCCGGTTCGGCCAGGGTGCCTGTGCGAATCCGGTCACGGCCGGCAAGAATGCGCAGAGTGCCAACAGTACGGCACATGCTGGGCGCGCAACGGAAGCAGGCTTCATCGTGGGTTCCTTGTCAGGGCGTGAGGCTGACGCTCGGCAGCGACAATTGTGGCACGCGGCGCCGGCGATCAGGAATCTATACGCACGGAGCATGCATGCATGGCCTGTACGCCCGACGCCGGGTCGCAACCAGTCGCAAGCTCACTTCATCGTCGACGGCAGCCACATCGCCAGCGACGGAAACACCAACGGGCCAGTAGCAGCACGCAGTCGGCATACAGGAACAGCATCACCCCCTTGAAGAACTTCTGCAAGAGCACGTCCGGGTTCCGGCTTTGCACCACGAATTGTTCTTCCGACTTTCAGCTTTTCACTTCACAGCGAACGGCGAAACGCACTTGACGCCCAACAATGTGGCCGCCGAGGGCGCATCTTCGGTATACAAGGTCTTCACGCCGTGTTCGGCACAAACCGCAATGATGAGCGCGTCCCAGTATTGCACTTGCCGGTCGGCGGCCAATTTGAGCGCCGCGGCATGGGCGGTTGTCGTCGAGGGCAAGGCCGGCATGACAGCGGAAAATGCTTCCACGGCGGCGCGGGCTTCGCGCCTTGTCATGATTTGGCGCCGCGTCATAACCGTGAAGAACTCGCCATACACTTGGGCAGGGACCCGCCAGCCCGCGTTGGCCGCCTGCGCCAAAACGTCTCTGGCCACTCGTTCCTTCCTGCCTTCCGACACGCTGACGGCGTAGACCAGCACATTGGTGTCCAGCGCGTTCATTCGTCGTAGGCTTCGCTGCGCGCGAACTTGCCTTTGAACGCCTGCGTTGAACGCACGGACAATGCGCGCTGTACAAGCATTTTCCGTTCATCGGCGGTTGAAACCGCTTCTGCACGTACGAGCTTGAGTGGCGCCCGGCCGCGCCGCGTGATGATGACTTCCGCGCCGGCATCGACCATCGCCGCATAGTGCGTGAAGTTATGCACTGCATCTCGTGCGGTCGTTGACAGGGTACGTTCGGCCACGGAAGTCTCCAGAATCTTGTTCAACGTCCGAATGTATCACAAGATGCAACACATATTCAGATTCCTGCGGGCACGGCCCTTCAAGTGGAATCACGAGCCGTGGCGCCGGTGCTGCGAAACGCCGGAAAGCGCTGCACTCCCGGGCTCCGGCGGCGGTCGCGGTGGGTCACGACCGAGAGATCACGGACCGGTGGTTTGATCGTGGATTCCTTGTCAGGTTTGAGGCTGACGCAGGGTGGCGACAATTGTGGCGCGCAGCGTCGGCGATCAGGAATTTCCACGCATGGACCGCGCCATGCATGGCTTGTACGCCCGACGCGGGGTCGCAACCAGTCGCGAGCTTACTTCATCGTCGACGGCAGCCACATGGCGAGCGCCGGAAACAGCACCAAGGCCAACAGCAGCACGCAATCGGCATACAGAAACGGCATCACACCCCTGAAGATTTTCTGCAATGGCACGTCCGGGTTCTGGCTTTTCACCACGAAAACCGTGAGCCCGACCGGCGGCGAGATCAGACCGACGGTCGACATCACGGTCACGAACACGCCGAACCAGATCGGGTCGTAACCGATGCCCTTGATCACCGGCAACAGCACCGGTACGGTGATCAGCAACGTGCTCACTTCCTCCAGAAAGGTGCCGAGCAACAGGTACAGGCCGACAATCGCCAGAATCACCAGCCATGGCGCCAGGCCGGCCTCCTTGACCCAGGTGGTGAGGGTCAGCGGAAACTGCGTCAGCACGATCAGGCGCGAGAAGATGAAGGCGCCGATCACGATCACGAACAGCATGGCGGAGGTTTGCACGGTTTCGATGCCGGCTTCCCACAGGCCGCGCCAGGAGAGGGTGCGGGTGGCGAAGCCGATCACCACCGCCACGAAAGAGGCGATCGCTGCCGCCTCGGTGGGTGAAAACCAGCCGGTGTAAATGCCGACTACCGCGATGACGAACAGCATGGCCAGTTTCCACACGCCGACAATGGCGCGCAGGCGTTGGGCCCAAGGTAGGGCCGGGGTCTTGGGCATCAGGTGCGGTCGGAAATAGGCCAGCAACATGATGACGACGATGTAGCCGATCGCCAGCAGGATGCCCGGGATCATCGCCGCGGCGAACAGCTTGGCGATCGACTCCTCGGCCACCAGTGAGTAGATCACCAGGATCAGCGAGGGCGGAATCAGGATGCCCAGGGTGCCGGCCGAGGCCACCGCCCCGGTCGCCAGTTCGATGTCGTAGCCGTAGCGGCGCATTTCGGGAATCGCCACTTTCGAGAAAGTGGCGGCGGTGGCGATCGACGAGCCGCAAATCGACGAGAACGCCGCGCAGGCGCCGATGGTGGCCGCGGCCAGCGCGCCGCGCACCCCTGAGAACATCGCATTTGCGGCCTCGAACAGTTCGCGCGACATGGTCGCCCGCGACGCCACCGCGCCCATGAAGATGAACAATGGCACCACGGTGAACGAGTAGGCCACCCCGGGATTGGCGCCGGTCAACTCATAAGGCACCGCAGCCAGGGTGCGCAGGGCGATCGGCCAGCCCTGCGCGCCGGCATAGCCGAGGGTGCCGCTGACGATCAGCGCGATGGCGATCGGCACGCGTAGCATCATCAACACCAGAAGGCCGATCACCGCGATGATGCCGATGGCACCGACGCTCATGTCGCCGCTCCTTCGCCGTTCGATTCGATCTCGCCGGAGATCAACACCGCGATGGCCACCAGGAGCGAGAGGAACACGCCGGCCCAGGCCGGCGCCATGAACCAGATTTTCGGGATCTGCAAATCCGCGCTGGTGTCGCCGTAGGACAGGATGTCGATCAGCGGCTTCCACATGTTCCAGGCCAGCACGCCCAAGGTGACGACCATCAGCAGCGCGGCGGCGCGCTTGAGCAAACCGCTGAGCGCTGGCGCCCACTGGTCGACCATGTCCACCGCGATATTGGCGCCGCGCGCGAACACTCCCGGCATCGCCAGGAAGAAGGCGGCGCCGAGCGCCAGTTCCACCAGTTCGGTCACGCCGGTGATCGGCTTGTTGATCAGCTTGCGCAGGATCACGTCGCTGGTGGTCAGCATCATCATCGCAAGCAAGGCGAGCACCGCGGCGCGGTCCAGCCAGCGTGTCGCGAAGCGCATCGTGCCCTTGAGGCTCATGGTTTCTCCCTCATGAAACAAAAAGCGGCCGCGTGCGCGGCCGCTGGCAGAGCATGGGCCGACTCAGACCCAGAAACTCTTCGTGGTCTTGGCGTGCTTTTCGGCCAGGCCCTTCATCGTGAGATGCACCGCGCGCGCCGGCAGGCCCTTGCCTTCCATCGTCTTCAATACCGATTCGGTGACCTCGGCGCCGATCTTGCGCAGCTTCTCGTCCTCGGCTTTGGTCAGGCGGATGCCCTCACCACCGCCATCCATCATCGCCTTTTTGCCCGGCACATCGAGCGCATCCCAGCCAGTGCCGATTTCCTTCTCGATGCCGGTGACCGATTCGGTGACCATCTTCTGCAGGTCGGGCGGCAGCTTGGCAAACCAGGCGTCGTTGGCGACGATGGCGAAACTCGACACAAAGCAGTACATCTCGGTGGTGTATTTGCAGATGCCGCCGAGTTTCCAGGCGATGCCGGCGCCGCCATAGTCGGTGAAGGCGCCGTCAAGCGTGCCCTTCTGCAACTGCTCGGCCACCTCGGTCGGCGGCACACCGACCGGCGTGGCCCCAAGTGCGGCGATGAATTCACGGATCGCCGGGGTGGAGAAGCGCAGGCGCTGGCCCTTGAAATCGTCGAGTGTGCGCAGGGCCTTCTTGGTGGTGTGCACGCTGCCGGGCTGGTGGGTGAACAGGTACAGCACCTTGGTGCCCTTGTGTTCGGCGTCGAGGTATTTGGCGCGCAGGTCCGGGTCGTTGAGGATGCGGATGCCATGTTCCGCGCTTTGCACCAGATATGGGCTGTTGACCAGTTCGGTCAGCGGGAAGCGGCCCGGCGTCGCGCCGTGCAGGATGTAGGCGATCTCGGCGGTGCCGTCGCGCGCGAAATCGAAATGCTTGGGCGTCGGCCCCATCTGGGCGCCGGGAAAATGCTTGAAGGCGAGACGGCCGTTGGATTTTTTCTCCAGCGCCTCGCCCCACTTGACCAGCCATTGCGACTGGAAATGCTGCGGGCCGACAAAATTGGCAACCTTGACTTCGAACTTCTGCTGCGCGCGCACAATCGCCGGAAACCCGGTGATGGCGGCGGCTGAAGCGGTACCGACAATCAGGTCGCGACGGGTGACGGTCATTGTGTATCTCCGG
>JANPGJ010000530.1:0-14857 GCA_031423955.1 Burkholderiales bacterium | reverse complement strand
CGCCGGCCTCGAGCCCGGCCGCGATCAGGCCCATGATCTCGTCGTTGAGCTGTTGCCGGTAGCCGGTATGGTCCTCGTTCCAGATCACCAGGTCGGTGATCAGCCCCTTCAGGCGCCAGTAGGCATGCGCACGCACCAGCTGGCGCACCAGTTCGATGTTGGCGGCATCGACGATCTGCAGCAGCACGATCGGAGAATCGCCCGAGATGGCGTAACCCCAGAGCGCCGATTGGCCGCGCTGGTTCTGCGCCAGGATCGCCGGGTCGGCGCGCAGGGCTGCGTTGGCGTAGACCACCGAGCCTGCCAGGCGCGCATACAGCTGCGTGTCGGCCTCGGTGGCATTGATCTGCTGCAGGATCACCTGGCTGTGGGTCCAGGCCAGCTCGAACACCCGGTCGGCGAGCCGCCGGTCCTGGTATTTCTCCACCAGCCCGAGCGCGGCATCGCGGGCGCCGGCGACCCCGGTGACGATGTTGATGATCGCCGACTGCTCGGCTTCGAGGGTGATGCGGTAGCGGATCGCGACGATCGGATCAAGCACCGAGCCGGCGCTGCCGGACAACTTGCCGGCATCGACCATGGCCTGCGGCGCGGCCACGCCGTTGCCGCGCCCGATGAAGCGCATGCGGTCGGTTTCATACGAGATCTCGACGATATTGGCGCCGTGCACCGCCATCAGGTGCAGCATCCAGGGCGCGGCCTCGCCCTCGGAGCGCGGCCGCCGATGGCACAGGATCGCCTGGCGCGCAGCGACGATCTCGGTCTCCACGAACAGGTTGGAAAACGCCGGATGCAGGGCATCGTCGGCCGATGTGGCCAGCACCACCTCGGCATAGCTGGTCAATTCGATCACCCTTGAGGCGCGTGCGCGGTTGGTGATGTGGATGCGGCGCAGTTCGACATCGTCTTCCGGCGACACCGCGATCTCGGTATGGGTGTCGAGATCGAAATCGCTGCGCCTGAATTCGGCGCGCCCTTCCGAGAAGATCGCCTCATAACTGTCGGCGCGGCGGCGGGTCGGCTGGTGCGCGGTCGACCACACCTCACCACTGGCGACATCGCGCAGGTAGCAGAAGCTGCCCATGCTGTCGCAGGTCGCATCTTCGCGCCAGCGCGTCACCGCCAGCCCGTTCCAGCGGCTGTAGCCGGCGCCGGCCTGGGTCACCATCACATGGTAGCGGCCGTTGGACAGCAACTGCACCTCGATCGGCATGGCGTCGGCATCGCCGCACAAGCGCACCGCCGACGCCGCATCCTCACTGCCGCCCTGCTGCCATGCGATATCGACGGTGTGCGGATGAAAGCCGCTGACCCGCGGCACCCGCTCCTGCAGCAAAAGGGTGGTGGCGCGGAACAGCGGGTCGGCCGCGAAGCGCTTTTGCATCGGCTGGCCGTGCAGCAGATGGCTCAAGGCCAACAGACTCATGCCGGCATGGTGCGCCATGAACGAACGCACCACCGCATACTGCTTGCCGCGCGGCACCCGCGCGGGCGTGTAGTCGATCGCTTCATAGAAACCGTAGCGGCCGCAGAACCCGTCGCGCGCCAGGCGCTGCAGGTTGCCACAGGCGGCCTCCGGCGCCACCATCAGCGCCAGCAGCGAGGCATACGGCGCCACCACCAGATCGTCGGCCAGGCCGCGCTTCAAGCCAAGACCGGGCACGCCGAACGCCCGATACTGGTAGTTGAGCCGCGCATCGGTGGTGTTGTAGCCGGATTCCGATACCCCCCACGGCACGCCGCGCTCGGCGCCATAGGCGATCTGGCGCCGCACCGCGGCCTTGCAGGTGGCGTCGAGCAGGGTGTTGTCGTAGGTCGGCATCACCAGGAGCGGCATCAGATATTCGAACATCGAGCCGCTCCATGACACCAGGGTCGGCGCGCCGCCGGCGGAGGTCAGCAGGCGGCCGAGCGCGAACCAGCTTTCCTGCGGCAGCTTGCCCTGGGCGATCGCCACGAAGCTGCACAGCCGCGCCTCCGACGCCAGCAGGTCGTAGTAACCGCTGTCAAGCCGGCGCTCGCTGACGTTGTAGCCGATCGCCAGCAGCTTGCGGCCGGCGTCGTACAGGAAGTCGTAGTCGAGCACCGCGAACTCGCCGGCCGCCTGCGCCAGCGCCTGCAGCTTCGCGATCCGCTCGCGCGCGCGCTCCGCGCCCAAGGCCAGCAGTGCGCGCATCGGCGGCGCCGACCCGTCACCGCCCGCGCCCGGGGCGGGCGCAGCGCCAGCGGCGTCATGACCAACGACAACCCCGATCGTGGCGCCCGCGGTCGACACAACCGCACCTGCGTGCGCCGCCAGCGCGGCAAGCGTCGGCACCAGATCTTCCGCGGCGCCGGCCGTGGCGGTGGCAGTGGCGCCGGCAGTGGCGCCGGCAGTGGCGTCGGCGCCGGCTGCGGACAGCGCAAGCCACGGCGCCAGGTATTCCAGGTCGTCCTGCGCGTCGCGGCACTGGCGGGTAAATGCCGCGGCCCACCACTGCGCCTCGGCCTCGCCGGTCGCCGGCAGCGCCGCACGCATGTCGGCGACCAGCTGCGACAGTCGCGCCAGCCAGCCATGGATCGCCCGCAGGGTGGTTGGCCGCGAATCGTAGGCCGAGTCAAGCTCGCGGCGCAAGGCGGTCACCCCGGCCGGCAGCGCCGCGACCATGCCTGCCGCGAGCGCCTCAAGCGCATCGCCCAAGCCCTCGAACACGCGCTCCGAAATGATCGGGCTGTCGGCCAGCGCCAGCAAACCCGGTCGCAGAGTCAGCAGGTGACCGGCCAGGTTGCCGCTGTCGACGGTTGAAATATAGTTCGGCAGCAAAGGCTGGAGGCTGCCGGTGTCATACCAGTTGTAGAAATGGCCGCGATGCCGGTCCAGCTGTGCGAGCGTTGCCAGGGTGCTGGCGGTGCGTTCGATCAGGCGCCCGGTTGACAGGTAAGCGAAGTCATGCGCCGAGAGGTTGGCCAGCAGCGCCAGCCCGATATTGGTCGGCGAGGTGCGTGGCGCGACGCCGATCGCCGGTTGCTCCTGGAAGTTGTCCGGTGGCAGCCAGTGCGTCTCGGGGGTGACGAAAGAGTCGAAGAACGCCCAGGTCCGGCGCGCGGTCTGGTGCAGGAAACGCAATTGCGCCGGCGCCAGGCGTGCCTCTTCGGCGGCCAGCGGCCGGCTGAGCCACCAGGCGAACCAGGGCGAGACCAGCCACAGGGCGAGAATCGGCGCCGCCGACAGCAGCGCGGTCGGGCGATTCGCCGCCAGCTCGACCAGCATGGTCGCCGCCAGCGCCACGCCGACCCACATCGCGGCGCAGGTCGCGCCCGCGCCGGCGGCACGCGCGCTGCCGGCCTCGGCCGAGGCGGTCCATTCGAGCAGCCGCTTGCGGGTGAACAGCAGCCGCGCAAGGGTGCGCGAAATCGCATCCAGACTCGCCAGCGCTTCCTGCGGCAGACAGGCCACCGTGAACGCCAGTTGCAGCGCGCGCCGGCCGCTCGCACGCATCACCTGGGCGGCGTGCGGCCAGGGCAGCACCGCGGCGGGCTTGCGCAGCAGATCCAAAAGCGACGCCGCCAGGGCCGGCAGCCCGATGATGGCCAGCACCACCAGGGTCCACAGCCAGGCCGGCGCCAGCACGGTCCAGCCGAGCAGCAGCAACGCGGTCAGGGCGACCGGCAGCAGGCTGCGCCGCAGGTTGTCGAGCAGTTTCCAGCGCGACAGCGGCGACAATGGGTTGGCCACACGATCGCCGTTGGCGCCGGGCACGCCAGGCAGCAACCAGCGCATCAGCTGCCAGTCGCCGCGCATCCAGCGATGGCGCCGCGTGGCGTCGGCCTGGTAGGTGGGCGGATCCTCCTCATACAGCAGCACGTCGGACAACAGGCCGGAGCGCAGATAGCAGCCTTCCAGCAGGTCGTGACTGAGAATCCGGTTCTCCGGAAAGCGCTCGCCCAGCGCGCTCTCGAAGGCATCGACATCGTAGATGCCCTTGCCGATGAACGAACCCTCGTCGAACAGGTCCTGGTAGACGTCCGAGACGGCGCGGGTGTAGGGGTCGATGCCGGCCTCGGCGCCGCACAGGCGCGCGTAGCGCGAGCGGTTGGCGCCGGTCAGGCTGGCGGCCATCCGCGGCTGCAGGATGCCGTGGCCGGCTGTGACGATGCGCCGCGCGGCATCGAGCCGCGGCCGGTTCAAGGGGTGCGCCATGGCCGCCACGAACTGGCGCGCGCTGTCGCGCGGCAGTTCGGTGTCGGTGTCCAGGGTGATCACGTACCTGACATTGGTCAGCACCGCGGTGGCGCCCACCACCAGCGAAAAGCGCTCGCCGGGGTCGCCGCGCAACAGTGCGTTCAGATCGGCCAGCTTGCCGCGCTTGCGCTCATAGCCCATCCAGATCGCATCGTGCGGATTCCAGCGCCGCGGCCGGTGGAACAGGTAGAAGCTGTTGCCGATCGACGCCGGATACCTGAGGTTGAGGCGCTCGATGGCCGCGCGCGCCAGGTCCAGCAGCGCGTCGTCGCCGGCCTGGGTTTCGCCCGCCGCATCGCGGAAATCGGTGAGCAGCCCGAAATGCAGGTTGCGGTCGCGATTGGCCAGAAAGCGCACCTCCAGCGCATCGCTCAAGTGCTCGACGCCTTGTGCGCTGCCGAGCATGGTGGGAATCACCACCAGGGTGCGGTCCTGCGGCGGAATGCCGGCCGAAAAATCCATCCGCGCCAGCAGATCCGGCCGCGCCAGCCACATCGCAAGCCAGTTCACCAGCGCCACCGCCAACCCACTGGCGCCGACCAACGCCGGCACGCCGATCGCCGCCAGTTGCCACGGCGACAGGCCGGCGCCGCGCGCGATCATCAACAGGGCGCCGGTGAAGGCGGCGCTGGCCAGGCCGATCAGGCCCAGATACAGCGGCAAGGGCGCGCGCCGCAGCAGCCGCACCGCCGCTTGCGCCGCCGGCACCCGCACCTGCGCCGCCTGTTCGAGCTCGGCCAGACCTTCGTCGATCAGGTAGTAACCGACATGCGCACCGCGGTCATCGCGGCCAAGGCCGGCTGCCGCCGCATGCGCCAGTTGCACCGCCTTGCGCGCCACCTCGCCTTCGGACAGCGCGCTTGCGCGGGCGGCGGTTTCGATCACATGGCGGTAGCGGTCGCGGCTGGCGAAGTCCATCCGCCCGTACACGCCGCCGGGATCCTCGCGCAGCTTGTGCTCGACCACGCTCATGGTCTCGACGAACTCGCGCCAGTCCATCGCCTCCAAGAAGCGCAGGGCGCCGATGCTGTTGGAAATCGATACCTGGTCGGCCGCCTGCTGCTGGTTTTCCGACTGCACCATGCGCTCGATGGTCTGGCCGGATTCGGCCAGGTGCTGGGCGATCCAGGTCAGGGGCATGGCCAGCGCCGGACTGCGCCCCTGCAGGCGGCGCGCGAACTCGGCGACGAATGAACCGGTCAGCGGGACGCCGGCGCGCGCCATGTCGGCCAGCACCAGGATCAGGTTCTTCGGATCGCTGTCGGCCACCGCGACCATCTGGTCGGCCCAGGAATCGGCGCGATTGCGGCCGACCCGATCGGCGGCGATGCGCGCGCCGACGCGGCGCAGGTTCTCGATCAGGCTCAAGCGCAGCATGATCGGAATCGCCCACAGTTCGCCCATCGTCAGCGCGGTCACGCTTTGGTAGGCGGTCACGAAGCTGGCCAGGCTTTCCGGATCGACATGGCCGTCGCCATGCGCCACCGTCTCCAGCGCGATGTCGTAGACGCGCGGCAAGCCGGCCGACTGCCCGCCCTGCAGGCGCGGCAGTTCGCGGCTGTAGCCCGGCGGCAGATGCCGGCGCGCGGTGCGGATCTGCTCCTCGATCAAATAGAAGTTGTCAAGCAGCCATTCACCGGCCGGCGCGATCCGGCGCTCGGCCTTGACCGCCGCGGCCAGCAGATCGAAGGCGCCCAGCAGCACCCGCTGGTTCGCCGCCAGCCGCGCCAGCAGACGGTCGGCGACCCGCCCGCCAGCCAGCACGTGCGCGCCGGCCAGCGCCTTGCCATGGCTGCGCATCTGCTCGCTGCTGAACAACTCGGCGCGCAGCGGCTGTTCCTCGTCGATCGCCTCGCGAACCGAAGCGTTCTTAGGCGATCGCCGGCGCACGCGCGCCAGCTTTTCCCGCAGGTTCCCGATGCTGTTGCTCAATTGCGCCACTTCCTCTGGTAGCCGGCGCCGCGAGCGGCGCGTCGCGGGCACGCCGCAGCCGGTCCGCGGCATGCGGATCCGGCATCAGGCTCAAAGCGACTTGCGGCCGCCGATCACGTTGAGCAGCACCACGACGATGGCGATCACCAGCAGGATGTGGATCAGGCCGCCCATGGTGTATGAAGTGACCAGGCCGAGCAGCCACAAGATGACAAGAACGACAGCGATGGTATAGAGCATGATGATTCTCCTGTAGTGCTGCAAACGCGGCGGTTGCCGGGTTCAGTTGGCGACTATCACGCCGCTTTCGACTTTGACTTTCTGGCCGATGCGCCAGGTCGGCGGATTGGCTTCGTGCAGCACCAGCGCCCGGCCATCGTCCAGACGCACGGTGACTTCATAGCTGCTACCGGTTTTCATCCGCTTCTCGATCTCGTTGCCGGCGATCACCCCGCCCACCGCGCCGGCCACGGTCGCCACATCGCGCCCGCGGCCACCGCCCACCTGGTGACCGAGAATGCCGCCGACCACCGCGCCGCCGACCGCGCCGACGCCGCTGCCTTCGGCCGGCACTGTCACCACCCGGGTCGATTCGATCACACCGCATTGCACACAGGGCGCCGGCGCCACCGCCACGACGGGCTTGGCAGCCGGCAGCGCCGCGGCGCGATGCGGCGGCGCTTCGCTGCGCACCCGCGCGGCAGGCGGTGGCGCGGGCTTGTCCGCCAGTTTGTCGACCGGCTTGGCGGCGGCGGCGCGCTGCGCCGCATCCTCTGCCCCGCCCATTGAAGATGGAATCCAGCCCATCAGCGCGGCGATGCCGGCCGCGCAAAACAGCGTGATGGCGATGCCGGCGATCCAGATCAACGCGACCGGCATCGCGCTACCAGTCCTGAACAGTTGGGTTTTCTTGGTCGATACCTGCTTTCGTCAAACTAGACGTGATTCTCAAACGACACTAAAGTGCGCCAGCGCGGCGCGAGCAAGTACCGCCAGCAGCGTGCAGGTGCCTCCAGTTGCCTCCAGTTGCTACTGGCAGCGCGTTCGCGCCGCCTGTTCGACACCTTAAGAGCCCGCCAGCGCCGCGTCTGTATGCTCGCGCACATAGGGAAAAAGGCGATCCGATCCCGTAAAATGCCGCCATGTGCCATTCGCCTGGCGCCGCCAGGCAGACCAGAGAACCGCCATGAACACGCCGCCGCTGACCAAGCGTTACCTCGACCCGAAGATCGACCTGGCGTTCAAGCGCGTCTTCGGCGAGCATGCGAACCTCTTGAAGAGCTTCCTGAATGCGCTCCTGCCACTGCCCGCCGACGGCCAGATCGACCACCTCGAATACCTGACGCCGGAACAGGCGCCGGACATTCCCGGCCTTTTCAGG
The DNA here is from genome assembly GCA_031423955.1 of Burkholderiales bacterium. Lineage (GTDB taxonomy): Bacteria > Pseudomonadota > Gammaproteobacteria > Burkholderiales > JAEUOS01 > JAEUOS01. Next base: position 7,322 of record JANPGJ010000530.1, on the reverse strand, counting down.
CATTCGATCGTGGACGTCAAGTGCACCGATCAAAAGGGCCGCATCTTCATCGTCGAAATGCAGATGATGTGGAGCGCCAGTTTTGAGCAGCGCATGGTGTTCGGCGCCAGCCAGGCCTATGTGAAGCAGTTGCGCGTCGGCCAGGGCTGGCATGAACTCAAACCGGTGTACGCGCTGGCGATCATCAACAGCACCATCCCGGCGGCGAGCGGAATCGCGGCTGACGATTACTACCACCACTACCGCATCGTCAATGTCGAGGAGCCCAGGCAAATGCTCGCCGGGTTGGAGTTCGTGTTCATCGAATTGCCCAAGTTCAAGCCCGAAGGCCGCGGCGAAAAGCGTCTGCAAACGCTGTGGCTGCGTTTTTTGCGTGAAGTCGGCGCGGCGCCCTCGCAGGTGATCGACGCCGAGATGCTGCAAGACCAGGATATCGCGCAGGCCCTCGATCTGGTTGAGCAAAGCGCGTTCACCGAGGCCGAACTGGCGGGGTATCACACCGCGCTTGACCAGACCACGACGTATATCAGCATGCTCGCGGATGCCAAGGCCGAGGGTGAGCGCACCAAAGCGTTGGCGATCGGGTCCGCGTTATTGGCCGAGGGATCAAGCCTGGAACGTGTCGCAGCTATAACCGGATTGTCGATCGAAGAGTTGCGCGCGCTGTAGGTTCAGCGACCGCCGGCCGGGCCGCCGTCGATGATCATCACCCGTTCGCCGATGCGCCAGGCGAGCGGGTTGCTGTCAATGATCTGGCGCTCCGAACCATCTTCCAGATGCACGATGAAGGTGTGGCGCGGCGCCGCCGCCAGCGCGCCATCGCCGCCGAATTCGGACGGCAGCGCGGCCGACAAGGCGTCGGCGCCGGATGCGCCGTCAACCGGCACCTGGCGGATCGCGACCACCACGCCACAGCCGCCGCAACGGCGCCGGCTTGGCGGCGACTCGGCCATCGCTGCCGGCGCATCCGGCGAGCGGGCATTGCGCCCGGCTGCGCCGCGCATGCCGCCCGCCGCGGCGAATGCCTGCACCGCTGCCACGCCATCGCTGGCCCGCGCTGCCGCGCTATCGCCCGCCCCCCCGATCGCCGGCGCACTGCCGGCAACATGTGCGATCACCGCCCACGCCAGCAGTAGCGCGCCAATACCGACCACCGGCGCGCCAGGCCAGGAGGTGATTCGCGGATGCCGAAGGTTGAACATGGGGCCAATTGTGCGTCGGCAAACGCGCCGGTTCTGTACGCTGGCGCACCGATTTGCTTCACCATGGCGACGCTGGCGCGCAGCGGCGCGCCGACTCTGCTGTCTGCCTGATCGGCGTCGGGCCGCGGCCACCACTGCGACCCCGCCATCGACCTGCCCGGCGTCCGGCTGCGGCCGCCACAGCGGACCGCTGCCCGGCGGCCCTGTGTTGGGTAGCGCACAGACCAAGCCACCCCGCTGGATCAAAATGATATTATGCGCGGCGCTACATAGCTGCGTCGCGGCACGCGCGCGACTACAATGGCCACAGCCCGGAGCATTTGTTCCTGCCACGAAAGCAAGCCGGATGTCCGCGCTTTGCCGGAACCCTGCACTACTTTCACGGAATTCGGCGATGCCAGCAATGCTCCAGGAACCGCAGCGGTCAGCACCACCGCCCGTAGATTACGCCAGACGCTGGCTGATGTTCGCCCTGGTCGGCATGGCCCTGTTGGTCGCGCTGTCGGTGGCGGCCTCGTTTCGTATCTTTCAGCAGCTCGAACAAAGTGGTACCGCACGCGATCGCGTCGGCGACCTGATAGAGCGCGCCGGCGATCTGCTGTCGGAATTGAAGGATGCCGAGACCAGCCAGCGCGGCTACATGTTGATCGGCGAGAAGCAGTTTCTTGAGCCCTACCTGGCGGTGCGCGACGGCATTCCCGGCCATTTGCGCGAATTGCAGCAGCTAGCGCTTGGCCGGCCGTCGAGCAGCCATTTGCTCGCATTGGCCCCGCTGATCGCCGCCAAACTGGAGCACATGGCCAAAGTGATCGAAATGCGCGACCGGATGGAATCAAGCGCCGTGTTCGTGGCCGTCGGCAGCGGCCAGGGCAAGCAGTTGATGGACTCGATTCGCGGCGAAACCGCGAGTTTCATCAAGCTCGAACGCGCCGAACTTGTCCACCGCGACGCCGAACTGCAATCGAACATGGGCAATCTGTTCGCCTTCATCGTCAGCGTCGGCGTGCTGGCCTTCCTGCTGGCCAGTGCCTTCATCTATTTTTTCCAGCGCGAGACACAGCAGCGCCTGAAGAACCTGGTGCATCTCGAAACCCGGCGCCTGCTCCTGCGCCAGGAAGCCACCAACACGCAGTTGCAACAGACCAACGATCACCTGCAGGAAAGCGAGGAACGACTCGCCGTCACGCTCAATTCGATCGGCGACGCGGTGATCGCCACCGACGCCGGCGGCCGCGTGACGCGCCTGAATCCGCTGGCGGAACGGCTCACCGGCTGGAGCTATGAAGAAGCCGCCGGCCGCCCGGTCGAGGAAGTGTTCCGCGTCATCAACCAGGAAACCCGTCAACCTTCCACCGTGCCGGTGCTGGCCACCCTCGCGCACGGCACCATCCAGGGGCTGGCCAACCACACATTGGTGATCGCCAGGAACGGCAGCGAATGCGCGATCGCCGACAGTTGCGCACCGATCCGCGACCGCGAAGGTCAGGTGGTCGGTGCGGTGCTGGTGTTTCGCGACGTCACCAGCGAGCATGCGGTGCAACAGGCGCTTAACGACAGCGCGGCGCGGATCGCGGCGATCCTGAACACTGTGGCCGACGGCATCATCACCATCGATGCCGGCAGCGGCACCGTGGTCACTGCCAACCCGGCCGCCGAGCGCATGTTCGGCTATGCCGCCACCGAGATCGTCGGCAGCGACCTGCGGTTGCTGATTCCGGCGTTCAGCGGCGACGATCGCAATGCATTCATCGACTACTGCCGCCATGTCGAGTCGATGGCGGATTCGGCGGCGGCGGCCGACATCGAGGGTCGCCGCAAGGACGGCAGCCTGTTTCAACTGAAGATCTCGGCCAGCGAAATGCACCTGGCGGGCAAGCACTACTACATCGGCGTGTTGCGCGACAACTCCGCGCGCCAGCGGATCGAAGCCGAGCGCAACCTGGCGCTTGAAACGGCATCCTCCGCGAACCGCGCGAAGACCGACTTCCTGTCCGCCATGAGCCATGAACTGCGCACCCCCTTGAACGCGATCCTCGGCTTCGCGCAATTGCTGGAAAGCGCGGCGCCGCCGCCCAGCCCCACGCAAAAGCAGGGCCTGGACCAGATTCTCAAGGCCGGCTGGTACCTGCTCGAGCTGATCAATGAAATCCTCGACCTGACCTTGATCGAGTCCGGCAAGGCCATCTTGTCGCATGAAGCGGTGTCGCTCACCGAGGTGCTGCGCGAATGCCGGGCGATGATCGAACCGCAGGCGCTGGAGTGCGGCATCGAGCTGCGCTTTGGCAAGCTTGACCAGGCGCAGTTCGTGGTGGCCGACCGCACCCGCGTCAAGCAGGTGTTGCTCAACCTGCTGTCGAACGCGGTCAAGTACAACCGCCGGCTCGGCACGGTCAAGGTCGATTGCATCGCCTTGCGCCCGGACCGCCTGCGGGTCTCGATTCGCGATACCGGTCACGGGCTCCTGCCCGCACAAGTAGCCCAGCTGTTTCAGCCGTTCAACCGGCTCGGCCAGGAAAGCGGCACGCAACAGGGCACCGGCATCGGACTGGTGGTGACCAAGCGACTGGTCGAACTGATGGGCGGGGCGATCGGGGTCGAAAGCAGCGTCGGCGTCGGCAGCCTGTTCTGGTTCGAACTCAAGCTCACCGACGCGCCGAAACTTGTCGCGGGCAGCGACCGTGGGCACAGCGTGACACGGTACCCGGCGCCGCCGGACGGCCAGCCACGGCGCACGCTTTTGTATGTGGAAGACAACCCGGCCAACCTGGCACTGGTTGAACAACTGGTCGCGCGCCGCCCCGACTTAGCCCTGATTTCCGCGGTCGATGGCGTCCTTGGCATCAAGGCGGCGCGCGAGTTCAAACCGGCGCTGATCCTGATGGACATCAACCTGCCGGGGATCGACGGCTTCGAGGCGATGCGGCTGTTGCACGCCGATGCGCAGACCGCGTCGATCCCGATCATCGCGCTCTCGGCCAATGCGATGCCGCGCGATGTCGAGCGCGGCATCGCCGCCGGGTTCGTCGCCTATCTGACCAAGCCGATCAAGGTCGACCAGTTCATGGCGGCGCTCGACGCCGCCCTGCTCGGCACCCGCCCACAACCCGACCCGCAGCCCGCATCGGAGCACGCATGAAACTCACGCCGCAGGACATTTTCGCCGGCCGCATCCTGATCGTCGACGATCAGGAATCGAATATCAGCCTGTTGACCCAGTTGCTTGAGGCGGCCGGCTATTCGAATATCACCGCCACCATGAATCCGGCCGAAGTCTGCGCCCTGCATCGCGCCCACGGCTACGACCTGATCCTGCTCGACCTGCAGATGCCGGGCATGGATGGCTTCCAGGTGATGGAGGCGCTGAAAACCAATGCCACCGAGGCCTACCTGCCGGTGCTGGTGATCACCGCCCAACCCGGCCACAAGCTGCGCGCCCTGGCGGCCGGCGCCAAGGATTTCGTCTCCAAACCGTTCGACCTGGTCGAAGTCCAGACGCGCATCCACAACATGCTCGAGGTGCGCCTGCTCTACAAGAAGCTGGAGAGCTACAGCAAGAGCCTGGAAGCCACGGTGGCGGAGCGCACCGCCGAACTGCGCGAAAGCGAGGCGCGCTATCGCAGCCTGACCGAACTGGCCTCCGACTGGTATTGGGAGCAGGACGAACACGGCGCCTTCACCAAGGTTTCCGGCCCGGTGCTGGAGATGCTCGGCATTCGCGTCGACCCGCTGGCCGGCGATCCCGATCCGGCTCAAGTGGCGGGCTGGGACGAGGCCGAACGCGACACCCTGCGCGCCACCATCGCCGCGCGCCAGCCGTTTCTCGATTTTGTGTTCAATCGCCAGGCGGCCGACGGCTCGCGCCAGCAATTTCGCGTCAGCGGCGAACCGATGTTCAACCAGGCCTGCCGCTTTCTCGGTTACCGCGGCATCGGCGTCGAGCTGACCACCAGCCGCGCCGGCGACAGCACGGAAGGCAAGCATGCCGGCGCAGCCTAATCCCAGCCAGAACCACCTGCTGGGCGCCCTGCCCCCGGCCGAATTCGAGGCGCTGGCGCCGCACCTGCACCTGGTGCCGCTGGCGCTCGGCCAGATGCTCTATGAACCCGGCGAGCAATTGCAGCACGCCTACTTTCCGACCACTGCCATCATCTCGCTGCATTACGTCACCGAATCGGGCGCATCGGCCGAATCGGCCGGCGTCGGCAACGAAGGCATGCTGGGGGTATCGCTGTTCATGGGCGGCGACACCACGCCCAGTTCGGCGGTGGTGCAGACCGCCGGCTACGCCTACCGCCTCGAGCGGCGCCTGTTGAAGCAGGAATTCGCCCGCGGCGGCCTGCTGCAGCGCCTGCTGCTGCGCTACACCCAGGCCCTGATGACGCAGATGAGCCAGACCGCGGTGTGCAATCGCCACCACTCGGTGGAACAGCAACTGTGCCGCTGGCTGCTGCTGACCTTGGACCGCCTGCCCGGCAACGAACTGGTGATGACCCAGGAACTGGTGGCCGGCATGCTGGGGGTGCGCCGCGAAGGCATCACCGAAGTCGCCGGCCGCCTGCAGGCATCCGAGATCATCCGCTATCGCCGCGGCCATATATCGGTGCTCGATCGCGCCGGGCTCGAAGCGCAGGCCTGCGAATGCTATGGCGTGGTCCGAAAGGAACTCACGCGCCTTCTGACCGAAGTGCGTTACCGCCAGGACGGCGCGAGCGTCGCCTGAAGCGGCGCGGCCTGCCGCCACGCCGCAGGCCGCGACACCGCGCCGCCGGGTCGCAGCGGCTTCCATGCCACCATTCGATCGATCCACAAAAAGACCGCCTCGCCAGATACAGGTTTTTCTCCCGCATCATGCAAGTCCCGATAAGCGCCGGTGCCGGGCCCGCTGTGCCTGACCCGGCGCCCTCCACCAGCGCCGTCGAGCCTGGCCAGGCCGATAGTGCCGCCGAAGTCCTGCGCCAGGAAGTCCTGCTCAAGGCCGGCGCCCTGCAGAACGCGATCTTCAACAGCATCAATTTTTCCTCGATCGCCACCGACGCGCGCGGCGTGATCCAGATTTTCAACGTCGGCGCCGAACGCATGCTGGGGTATACGGCGGCCGAGGCGATCAACCGCATCACGCCGGCCGATATTTCCGATCCGCAGGAACTGATCGTGCGCGCCAACGCGCTCAGCATCGAACTTGAAACCCCGATCACCCCGGGCTTCGAGGCGCTGGTGTTCAAGGCCTCGCGCGGTATCGAGGACATCTACGAGCTGACCTACATCCGCAAGGACGGCAGCCGCTTTCCGGCGATGGTCTCGGTGACCGCACTGCGCGACGCCGAGGGAAGCATCATCGGGTACTTGCTGATCGGCACCGACAACACCGCGCGCAAGCAGGCCGAAGCGGCGCTGCTCAAGGCCGGCGCGCTGCAAAGTGCGATCTTCAACAGCGCCAACTTCTCCTCGATCGCCACCGACGCCAACGGCGTGATCCAGATCTTCAACGTCGGCGCCGAGCGCATGCTGGGCTACACCGCCGCCGATGTGATGAACAAGATCACGCCGGCCGACATTTCCGACCCGCAGGAACTGATCGTGCGCGCCCGCGCCTTGAGCGCCGAGCTCGACACGCCGATCACCCCGGGCTTCGAGGCACTGGTGTTCAAGGCTTCGCGCGGTATCGAGGATATTTACGAACTGACCTACTTCCGCAAGGATGGCAGCCGCTTTCCGGCGGTGGTCTCGGTCACCGCGTTGCGCGATGCGCAAGGCGGCATCATCGGCTACCTGTTGATCGGTACCGACAATACCGCGCGCAAACAGGCTGAAGCGGCCCTGGCCAAAGCCGGCGCGCTGCAAAGCGCGATCTTCAACAGCGCCAACTTCTCCTCGATCGCCACCGACGCCAACGGCGTGATCCAGATTTTCAATGTCGGCGCCGAGCGCATGCTGGGCTACGCCGCCGCCGATGTGATGAACAAGATCACGCCGGCCGACATTTCCGACCCGCAGGAACTGATCGTGCGCGCCAGTGCATTGAGCGCCGAGCTCGACACGCCGATCACCCCGGGCTTCGATGCGCTGGTGTTCAAGGCCTCGCGCGGCATCGAGGACATCTACGAGCTGACCTACATCCGC
>JANPGJ010000529.1:0-8288 GCA_031423955.1 Burkholderiales bacterium | reverse complement strand
GCCACATGCAATCGAATCGCAGAAAATTTATCCAGGGCGCCGCCGCCGGTGCCGGCCTGTTGGGCAGCGGTGCCGGCTTCGCGCAGGCAGGTGCGGAAATCCGCATCGGACTTCTTACCGTCAAGAGCGGCCCGCTGGCCTCCGGGGGAATCGACATGGAACGCGGCATGGCCATGTACCTGGCCGAGCGCAACAACATGCTTGCCGGCCGCAAGGTCAGCCTGATCGTGGCCGATACCGGCGGGGTGCCGGCAACCGCGCGCACCAAGACCCAGGAACTGGTCGAGCGCAACAAGGTTCACTTGCTGATCGGACCGCTCGCGGCCTTCGAGGCGCTGGCAATCGACGACTACATCAAGGCGCAGGGCGTACCAACCCTGTCAGTGGCGGCAGCCGAAGACATGACCCAACGCAAGGCCAATCCCTGGTTCGTGCGCGCCACCGCGACCTCTTCGCAGACCGCGCATCCGATGGCCGACTATTGCGCCAAGACGCTGAAGTGGAAGCGCATGGCACTGATCGCCGACGATATCGCCTACGGCCATGAAATGCTGGCTGGATTCCAGCGCGTGTTCGAGGAAAACGGCGGCAAGATCGTGCAGAAGATGTTTCCGCCGCTGACGGTGCCGGACTACGGCACCTTTCTGGCGCAACTGAAGACCAACGTCGATGGCGTTTTTCTCGGCTTCGCCGGCTCCAACGGCTTCCGTTACCTGCGCCAGTTCAACGAGTACGGACTGCGCGGCAAGGTACCGGTGGTCGGCGGCATGACCGCGCTGGACGAATCGGTGCTGCGCAACATGGGCGACGAGGCGCTGGGCGTTCTGACCTCATGCTGGTACTCTGCCGAACTGAACAATCCGGTCAACAAGCGCTTTGCCGAAGCGTTCCGCAAGGAATTCAAGTATGACCCCGGCTTTTATGCCGCCTCCACCTATGTCAACGGCGCGGTGCTCGAAGCCGCGCTCGACGCTGTCAAGGGCAGGATCGAAGACAAGCCGGCATTCATGAAGGCTCTGCGCGGGGTCAAGGCGTTCACCGCGCGCGGCCCGGTGGCGTTCGACGCACTCGGCAATGTGGTCGGTGACGTTTTCATCCGCCGGGTCGAGCGCAAGGATGGCCGTCTGGTCAATACGGTGCAGCAGACCTATCCAAACGTGAGCCAGTTCTGGACCTATAACCAGGCCGAGTTCCTGAAGAACCCGGTGTATTCGCGCGACTACCCGCCCGCGCGCAACCTCGAGACCTGATTTCGGTCTTCGCCGCGCCGCGCACTTTAACGCGCGTCGCGTGACCAGGGCAGGTTAGCCGACACCCACAACCAGTCCATCCGATTCCCCGAACAAACGCGGCGCCCGATGCAAGCCTCGCCCCCGGGGCATGTTCCGGACCGCAATTGAGACAGCATGCAATTCTGGGTCATTCAAACACTCAACAGCCTGGCGCTCGGCGGGCTCTTGTTCCTGCTTTCGTCCGGATTTTCGCTGATCTTCGGCATGATGCGGATTGCCAACCTGACGCACGGCGCGCTGTTCATGCTCGGCGCTTATATCGGCGTCGCGTTCATGAAGATCTGGCCGAATCTGGCCGCGGCAGTGTTGGTGGCAGGCGTCAGCGTTGCGATCATCGGCGGCCTGATTGAGCGCCTGATCCTGCGCCGCCTTGGCGGCAATTCACAGGGGCAGGTGCTGGCCACCCTCGGTCTGTCATTCATCACTGCTGATCTTTGCCTGGTCGCCTGGGGCGGCGACCCGATTCCGGTCCCGACACCGGAAGCCCTGCGCGCGCCGATGCTGATCGCCGGCATGGCGTTTCCGACCTATCGTCTGCTCGTGGTAGCAATCGCGATCGTGGTCGGCATCGCCCTTTACTGGATGATGGAGCGCACCCGGCTGGGGGCGATGATCCGCGCCGGCGTCGACGACATGAACATGGCGCGCGCAGTTGGCATTCCGGTGTCAAAACTGTTCACCAGCGTGTTTTGCATGGGCGCTGCGCTGGCCGGCGCCGGCGGGATGATCGGCGGGCCGATCCTTTCCGCCTATCCCGGGCTGGACGCGGAAATGCTGCCGCTGGCCCTGATCGTCGTGATCCTCGGTGGCGTCGGCAGCCTGGTCGGCGCCTTTGTCGGCAGTTTCATCGTCGGCTTCGTCTATACCTACGGCATCGCACTGGCACCGGATTTTGCCTACGTGATCCTGTTCCTGCCAATGGTATTCGTGATCGCGTTCCGCCCGCGCGGCCTGTTCGGACGCCTGACCGTATGATCCGCATCGGCGCACTCCTGCTGGCGTTGGCACTGTTCCCCCTGGTTGGCGGCGAGTATTACATCAACCTGGCCAGCCAGATCATGATCGCCGCGCTGTTCGCGGCCAGCCTCAACCTGCTGGTCGGCTATGGCGGCATGACCTCGCTTGGCCATGCCACCTATCTCGGCTTGTCCGCCTATGTCTCGGCCTGGACCTTTCTCAAGCTCGGTCTCGGACATGCCCCGGCGGCGGCGATCGCCCTGTTCGCCACCACGGCAACCGCGTGTGTGTTCGGCTGGCTGGCTTTGCGCGCCTCCGGCCTGTCGTTCCTGATGATCACCCTGGCACTGTCGCAGGTGCTGTGGGGCCTGGGCTATCGCTGGGTCAATGTCACCAACGGCGACAACGGCCTGTCGGGTCTGACCCGACCGGCGCCGTTCGGCATCAGCCTCGACGATTCGTCGGCCTACTATTACTTCGCGCTGATCCTGACAACTGCGGCCCTGTGGGTGGTGGCGCGCTTTGTCAATTCGCCGTTCGGCGCGTCGCTGCGCGGCACACGCGACCAGCCGCGCCGCATGAGCGCGCTCGGCTTTGACGTCTGGCGCATCCGCTGGGTGACCTTCGTGTTTTCCGCATTCCTGGCGGCCGTCGCCGGCTTGCTGTATGTCTATTATCACAAGTACATTCATCCGAGTGCGTTGGCGATTTCCAGCTCTGCCGAGGTATTGCTCGGGGTGATCGCCGGCGGTTCCGGCACCCTGGTCGGCCCGGTGATCGGCGCCGCCCTGGTGCTGCTGCTCAAGAACTACGCGTCCGCCTACATCGAACGCTGGAACACCCTGATGGGCGTGGTGTTCGTGCTGATCGTGATGTTCATGCCGGATGGACTGGTGCCCGGCATCCGGCGCCTGTGGGCCAAGCTGCGGCCGGAGGTCAAATGACGCCCGCCCTGTCGATTGACGCACTGTCGAAATCGTTTGGCGGCCTGCCGGCAACCCGCAACGTGAGCATCGAGATCATGCCTGGCGAACGACGCCTGATCATTGGTCCGAATGGCGCCGGCAAGACCACCTTGTTCAATCTGATCACCGGTGACCTTGAGTCGGATGCCGGGCGCATTCGCCTGTTTGGCAGCGATGTCACCGCCCTGCCGACGCACCGGCGCGCGCACCTCGGTCTGGCGCGCACCTACCAGATCATCACCCTGTTCAATCGCGACACCATTGCGCACAACCTGGCACTCGGCCTGCTTGGTCTGTCGCCACGCCGGCACCAGATGTTCTCGCCACTGGCGCGCCATACCGATTTGCGTGCGCAGACCATGGCGACGCTCGAACGGGTCGGCCTTGCGCATCTGGCGGATCGACCGGTGAGTGCCATCTCGTACGGCGAGAAACGCCGCGTCGAGATCGCGCTGGCGCTCGCGCAGAAGCCGAAGCTGCTGCTGCTCGACGAACCGCTGGCCGGCCTTTCACTCGAGGAGCGCGCCGCGGTGCAGGGCCTGATCGCGGCGATTCCGCGTGAAACCACGATCGTGATGATCGAGCATGACATGGACGTCGCCCTCGAATTCGCCGAGCGCATCACCCTGCTCCACTATGGAGAGGTGCTGGCCGACGGTACCCGTGCCGAGGTCGTCGCCAATCCGCGCACCCGCGAGGTATACCTTGGCCACTGAACGCAGCGTTGCCTTGCGGGTCGAGGGCGTGCATGCTTTCTATGGCGACAGCCATGTGCTGCACGACGTATCGTTCCAGCTCGATGAGGGTCGTGTCCTGGCGCTGCTGGGACGCAACGGCGCCGGCAAGACCACCTCGATTTCCACCATCATCGGCTTCGTCAAGGCCACGCAGGGCACGATTCGGCTGTTCGGCGAGCCGATCGAGCAGGTGCCCACCGAGCGAATCTCGCAAATGGGCGTTGGCCTGGTGCCGCAGGGCCGCCGGGTGTTTCCCAACCTCACGGTAGGCGAGAACCTGGGTGTGGCCGCACGCAAGCGCGCCGGGCGCGCCAACCCGTGGACGCTCGCGCGCGTGTTCGACCTGTTCCCGCGCCTGCGCGAACGGCAACGGCAGGCCGCCGGCTCGCTCTCCGGCGGCGAGCAGCAAATGCTCGCCATCGCGCGTGCGCTGATGGGCAACCCCAGTGTGCTGCTGCTTGATGAGCCCTCCGAGGGGCTGGCGCCGCTGATCGTCGCCGAAGTCGGCGCCACCATCGCCCGGCTCAAGGCCGAAGGCCAATCGATCGTGCTGGTCGAGCAGAACTTCAACCTCGCCCTGGGCCTGGCAGACCACATCACCGTACTCAATACCGGGCGCGTGGTTTTCGACGGCAATGCCGACGACGTGCGCGCCAGCCCGGACCGCGTCACCCAGCATCTCGGGGTATTCTGAACCCCGCCAACCCGCCCTTCCGAAACATCCATCAAGAGGAGCATTGCATGTTCTACACCTGCACCCCGGGCTGCGTCGACCCAACCCACAAACACAGCCCGGCACGCGCCGCGGCTACCAAGAAGCCGGCTGCGCGCCTGACCCGGCCACTGGTCAAATCCAGGGCCGGCAAATCGAAAGTGGTGGACATGCATTGCCACTACCTGAACCCCGAGGTCAACCAGAAGGTCGCGCATCTCAACCCGGGCCAGTACGACCCGACCACCGTGTTCGCCGACGCGATCACCCGCGAGACCAATGTCAAGCAGATGGCCACTCTTGCGCCCAAGCTCACCGGCGTCAAGCAACGCTTGAAGGACATGGACAAGATGGGTATCGACATCCAGGCGGTGTGCGCGGCCCCCTATCACTTCCTGTACTGGACTGAAGCAAAGTTCGGCGCCGAACTGGCGCGCGATGTCAACAACGGCATTGCCAAGCTCGCCGCCGACACCCCCGACCGCTTCGTCGGCATGGGCTCGGTACCGCTACAGAACGCCGAACTGGCGATCAAGGAACTCGACTACTGCGTCAAGACCCTGGGCTTCCGCGGTATCGAGATCTGCACCAACGTCAATGGCAAGAACCTGACCGATCCGGAACTGGGTCTCGACAAGTTTTTTGCCCGCGCCGAGGAACTGGGCGTGGTGATCTTCATGCATCCGCTGGGCTGGACCCAGGCCGATCGCCTCACCCATCATTACTTCAACAACGTCATCGGCAACCCGCTCGACTCCACCGTCGCCGTCGAGCACCTGATTTTCGATGGCGTACTGGCTCGCTATCCGAAACTGCGCTTCGTCATCGCCCACGGCGGCGCCTATGTCGCGCACTATTGGGCGCGCATGGACCATGCCTGGCGCGCGCGGCCCGATTGCCGCACCGTGATCAAGAAGAAGCCTTCCTCGTATCTGGAAAAATTCTACTTCGACACCATCACCCATGATCCCCTGATGTTGAAGCGCCTGGTCGAACGCTTCGGCGCCGACCATGTGGTTCTCGGCACCGATTACCCCTATGACATGGGTGACTACGATCCGCTGGGCACGATTGCGAAGTCGAAGGTATCGCGTGCCGACGCAGCACTGATCGCCGGTGGCAATGCCGCCAGGCTCCTCAAGATCAAGTTCTGATCCGCAGCATGGGCTCGCGCCGCGCCGCACTCAAGGCCATCACGGCCGCGCCGTTCCTGGCCGGCGGCTGGACGTTCGCGCGCGCGCAGGCCTATCCGTCGCGGCCGCTGAAAATCCTCGTCGGCTTCACCCCCGGCGGGCTGCCTGACATCACCGCGCGCCTGATCGGGCAACGGTTGTCGGAAAACTGGAAGCAGGCGGTCACGGTCGAGAATCGCCCGGGTGCGGGCGGCAACATCGCTGCACAGGCCCTCGCCACCGCCCCGGCCGACGGCTACACCCTGCTGTCGATTTCCTCTGCGCACACCAGTGCGCCGGCGATCTATCCGAAGCTGCCGTTCGACGTCGCCCAGGATTTCGCCGGCATCAGCATGACGGCCACCGGCCCCTGCCTTCTGCTTGTGGCGCCTGATCTGCCGGTCAAGACGGCCGGCGACCTGGTTGCCCTGGCCCGAGCGAAGCCGGGCGTACTCAACTACTCTTCCGCCGGCATCGGCAGCGGCACCCATTTCGCCGTCGAGACCCTGAAAGCGCAGGCCGGCATCGACGTCGTGCACGTGCCTTTCAAGGGCATACCGGAAGCGCTGGCCGAGGTCGTGGCCGGGCGCGTGCAATTCTTCATGGCGCCGTTTGCCACCGCGATTGGCCTGGTCCGGGACGGCCGCGCGCGGGCGATCGCGGTCACCGGCAGCCGGCGCGCCGCCGAGACGCCCAACCTGCCCACCGTGGCTGAATCCGGCGTGCCGGGTTACAAGTACGCGATCTGGTCCGGTCTCCTGGTATCGTCGAAGACGCCGCGCCCGCTGATCGCGCAGATCAACGCTGAAGTGGTGCGCATCCTGCGTTTGCCGGAAACCGCGCAGCGGCTCGCAGCGCTTGGCACCGAGGCCGCCCCCGGCAGCCCGGAAGAATTCGATCGGCTGATCAGCGATGAAGTCGCCGGCTTCACCCGCCTGGCGCGCGCAGCCAATATCCGAGTCGAATGAATTCATCAACCCAACCACCATGAAGGACACATCATGAAAGCCAAGGTAAACGGAATAGGCCTCAACTTCAGTGTCGAAGGCGCGGGCCCCTGGCTCACGCTGTCGCATTCGCTGGCCTGCGATTCCGCGATGTGGGACCCGCAGATGGAGATGCTCACCAAGCAGTTCAAGGTGCTGCGGTTCGACACCCGCGGCCACGGGCAATCGGAAGCGCCGGCCACCGAATACACGCTCGAGCAGATGGCCGACGATGTGCACGGCCTGTTCCGCCATCTCGGCATCACCAGGTCGCACTGGATGGGCCTGTCGATGGGCGGCATGATCGGCCAGACCTTCGCCCTCAAGTACCCGGGCATGTTTTCCAGCATGATCCTGGCCGACACCACCAGCCGCCAACCGCCCAATGGCGCGGCAATGTGGGGCGAGCGCATCCAGGCAGCCAAGACCCGCGGCATGGACTCCCTGGTTGAAGGAACCCTGGCCCGCTGGTTCACCGATGGCTACCGCGCCGCGCAGCCGGAAGCGATGACAAAGATCGCCGCCGTCATTCGCGCCACGCCGGCCGCCGGCTACGCCGGTTGCTGCGCCGGCATCTCGAAAATCGACCTGACCGACCGCCTGAAGGAAATCAAGTGTCCGACCCTGGTGATCGTGGGTGAAGAGGACCATGGCACGCCGGTGGCTGCCGCGCAGGCGATCCAGGCCAATCTGCCCGGCGCGGAATTGCTGGTGATTCCGTCAGCCGCGCACATCTCGAACATCGAGCAGGCGGCGATCTTCAACATCGCGGTTCGCGACTTCCTCACCCGCGTCACCGCGGCGAAGTAGGCGCTGCCATGATGACGACGCGGCGCGCCGCGCTTGCCTGCGTGGCGCTGCTCGCGTTCAGCGGCCCTGGTGGCACGTCGGCGCAAACCTGGCCCGCCAAGCCGGTGCGCCTGATCGTGCCCTTCCCGCCGGGCGGCGGCAATGACGTGATCGCCCGTGCGGTCGCGCAAAAGCTGGGCGAACGACTCGGCCAATCGGTGGTGGTCGAAAATCGTGCCGGCGCCAACGGCATCGTCGGCCTGCAGGCGTTGCTACAGGCTGCACCCGACGGCCACACCATCGCCGTTGGCGCCGCCGGGCCGCTGGCGGTCAATCCAGGCCTGTACGACAAGCTGCCCTACGACTCGCTGAAGGATTTCGCACCGATCACCAACATGGTGAATTTCCCACTGCTACTGGTGATCCATCCGTCGGTGGCAGCGAAGAACACGCGCGACCTGGTGGCATTGGCCAAAGCCCAGCCCGGCAAGCTGCACTATTCCTCGCCCGGCAGCGGCAACTCCGGCCACCTGGCCGGTGAACTGTTCAACAGCATGGCGGGCGTGAGGACCGTACATGTGCCGTACAAGGGTCAGGGACCGGCACTCACCGACCTGATCGCCGGCCAGGTGCAGATGCTCTACAGCAGCATTCCTTCGGTACTGCCGCATGTGCGCC
>JANPGJ010000528.1:0-3745 GCA_031423955.1 Burkholderiales bacterium | reverse complement strand
ATCGCCGGCACATGCAGGGTGATGGCGCCGAGGAACACCCGGTTGGCATCCGACAGCACATAGCGCACTTCGTGCTTGCCCACCGCCTCGACCCGCTCGATGCGCCCGGCGGTGCGCATGAACTGGCCGGTGCGTTTCTGGCTGGCGGATTTCTCGAACGACCACACCACGTCGGCGGCTGTGAGTTCGTTGCCGAATGGGCTCTTGACGCCACGCCGCAGCTTGAAAAGATAGGTTTTGCCGTCCGGCGAGACGGTCCAGCTCTCGGCCAGGTGCGGCTCGATCTTCGACGGGTCGATCTCGGGCTTGCCATTGGCGCCGGTGCGCACGCCATAGCGGGTCAGGCCTTCGTGCAGGTTGACCGCGGCCTCGATCTGGCCCGGCACCCAGATGTCGGGGTCGAAGCCTTTTGGGGTGGCGATCATCGCCATCACCATGGTCTGTTCCTGCGCCGGCGCGGCGGTGGCCGCGAGCAGCAGGCCGCAGCAGCAGGCGGCAGCGAAAAGTCGACCAGTCTTCATGTTGCGCCCCGAAAGAGATACATTGCGCTCAATAGCCTTCCCACGATCGATAATTCTATGTCAACTGCCCGCTGGTTCCTTCATGTCTGAACTTCATGTGCGCCGTGGCGCCGCCACCTCGATCCTGATTGCCGACGGCATTCGCGCCGCCGCACGCCGCACGCCGCAGAAGATCGCGATCACCGAAAGCGGGCGCAGCCTCACCTATCGCACGCTGATCGAGCGCATTGATCGCGTCTCCAACCTGGCGCACAGCGGGCTGGGCCTGCGGCACGGCGAGCGCGCCGCGATCCTGGCGCCGAACCGGCTCGAATACATCGAACTGGTGTGCGGGCTCTCTTCCGCCGGTATCGCGGCGGCGACCATCGGGCCGGCGTCGTCCCTGCCGGAAATTCGCTTCCTGTGCGAAGACGCCGGCGCCCGCGTGCTGTTTGTCGATGCTGCGCTGGAGGCGGCGGCGCGTGCGGCGGCGCCGCCTTGCGTCGAGCGCATCATCGTGCTGGGCGAACCCTACGAGGCCCTGTTGGCGCAGGCGGCAACCACCTTGTGCGATTGCGCCGTCACCGAGCACGACATCTTCTCGGTGCCCTACACGTCAGGTGCCACCGGCCGCCCCAAGGGCGTGATGCTGTCGCACCGCGGCCGCGTGCTGGCCTGCTACGCGATGGCTTCCGAACACGGCTGCTACGGGCCGGACGACCGCGCGGTCGCCACCACGCCGATGTTCCACGGCGCCGGCTTCCTGATGGCGCTGGTGCCGATCTTCTTCGGCGGCTCGGTCGAGATCCTGCCGCGCTTCGATGTCGAAAAGCTGATCGCCACCATCGCCGCGGTGCGCGCGACCAGCGCCTACATGGTGCCGACCCACTTCGCCGCCCTGCTGGCGTTGGGCGAGCGCGCGCGCCAATACGACGTAAGCGCGCTCAAGGCCATCATCTCCGGCACCGCGCCCCTGGCGCAGACCATGAAGGCCGAGATCATCGACTATTTCGGCGCCGGCAAACTGTTCGAGCGCTACGGCACCACCGAGACCAACATCGCCACCGCACTGCGCCCGGCCGACCAGTTGCGCAAGATCGCCTGCGTCGGCCAGACCCTGCCCGGCACCTATATCAAGGTGCAGGACGAAGCCGGCAACGAGCTGCCGCGCGGCGAGGTCGGCGAACTCTGGGTGGCCTCACCCTATTGCTTCGCCGGTTATCTCAACTTGCCCGAGGCCACTGCCAACGCCATGCGCGGCGACTGGTTCGTTACCGGTGACCTCGCGCGCATGGACGATGAAGGCTACCTCTACATCGTCGACCGCAAGAACGACATGATCATCACCGGCGGCGAAAACGTCTACCCGCGTGAAGTCGAGGAAGTGCTGCTCGCGCACCCCGCCGTGCGCGAATGCGCGGTGGTCGGCGCGCCGCACGCCTACTGGGGCGAGGCGATCACCGCCTTCGTGGCGGTGCGCGCGGGCATGAACGTGACGCCGGAAGAACTGGAGGCCGCATGCCGCACGCAACTGGCGCGTTACAAAGTGCCCAAGGAATTCCGCATGGTCGAGGCGGTGCCGCGCAACAGCATGGGCAAGATCCTGCGCCGCGCGCTGCGCGACGAGTTTGCCAAGTAGACGACCGTGACCCACTCGTTGCCTGTCGTAGCCGTTCCGTGCCCCAGCCGCTCCCTGCTCCGCAATTGAAGTCAGAAAATCCGCACTCAAGGCCACCATGTCAAACGACGCGATTCTGTCAGTAAAACCGCTCGGTTTCCCCTGGCAAACCATCGACCCATTCCTGTTCTGCGTCTATCACGATGACAGCTACCCGAAAGGCAACGAAGTAATGGGCCCAGCCGCATCGCTGGCCGGCCGCGACCTCGGGCAGGACTTCGCCGGCCGTGACGGCTGGCGCATGTATCACGGCCGCGAAGTGCCGGGCTTTCCCTCCCACCCGCACCGCGGGTTTGAAACGGTGACCATCGTGCGCCGCGGCCTGATCGATCACGCCGACTCTCTCGGCGCCGCCGCCCGTTTCGGCGGTGGCGACGTGCAATGGCTGACCGCCGGGCGCGGCGTAGTGCATTCGGAAATGTTCCCCCTGCTAGACCGCAACCAGCCCAACCCGCTGGAACTGTTTCAGATCTGGCTCAACCTGCCGGCCAAAGACAAGATGGCCGCGCCCTATTTCACCATGCTGTGGGCCGACGACATTCCGCGACAGATGTTCACCGATGCCAACGGCAACGCCACCGAAGTGGCATGCATCGCCGGCCGCCTGGGCGCTGCCACCCCGCCGCCACCGCCCCCCAACTCCTGGGCCGCCGACAGCGACGCCGACCTCGCGATCTGGACCATCAAAATGACCAAGGGCGCGCGCTGGACCCTGCCTGCTGCAAGCAGCGCAAGTATCCGGCGCAACCTCTACTTCTTCAAGGGCGCAAGCGTAAGTGTAAGCGGCCGCACACTGGCCGTAGGCTCCTGCATTGAACTGCGCGCAAACGAAGCGGTGGAACTGGTCAACGACAACGAAGCCGCCGAGTTCCTGCTGCTGCAAGGCAAGCCGATCGGCGAACCAGTAGCCCAGCACGGCCCCTTCGTGATGAACACCCCGGCCGAAATCCAGCAGGCGTTTTCGGACTATCACCGCACCCAGTTCGGCGGCTGGCCATGGGATTCCGAGGCACCGGTGCATCGGCGTGAGCAGGGGCGGTTTGCCAGGCATACCGATGGGCGGGTTGAGTCAAAGTAAGCCGGGCCGAAGACACATGGAAACGCGAACCGTCAACTGCGTACAGGCGAGGGTCGAAGCCAGGAGAATTATTCGACTGAACGCCCGCCGCGGCGGCGCTTGCGTTGACAATTGATGGATCGTCTGCCACATTTGATTCGAGTATCGTGAGCGCGGGAGCGGTGTGCCTCGCAGAATTCGCAATTGCAGAAAATGCCAATGGAATGTCGGGTTTCACGGAATTTTCGGTCGGCCCAATGACTGCCGCTTTTTCATTTCGAATGAAAATTCAAATGCTTGTGTAAGTCACTTTCGATTCGGCCGACAGATTGTCGCTTTTGATGGCACCAATTCAGGTGCCCACATTTAGGTAGGGTCCAAAGGATGTGGGTGATGGAATGAGGTCACATTTTGAATCTGAAAGGACACTGTGGAATTCTCCGCGTAGCGGCTCGTCCGGCTTAGGCGTCACAAAACGACCCATCGCGGTCGCCACATTGGTATGATCCG
>JANPGJ010000527.1:0-24667 GCA_031423955.1 Burkholderiales bacterium | reverse complement strand
CGAGGAGCGGCTGCAACCGGCGCTGCAACTCAAGCCCGAAGTGGCGTCACTCAACATGGGCTCGATGAACTTCGGCATGTACCCGATGCTGTCGCGCTACAAGGACTGGAAGCATTCATGGGAAGAGCCCTATCTGGCCGGCTCCGACGAGCGGATTTTCAAGAACACCTTCAAGGATATCGCCTACATTCTTGAATCGTGTTCCGAGAACCGCACCCGCTTCGAGATCGAGTGCTATGACATCGGCCATCTCTACACTGCCAATCACTTCCTGGAGCGCGGGCTGGTCAAGCCACCCTTGTTCATCCAGTCGGTGTTCGGCCTGTTGGGCGGCATCGGGCCGCATCCGGAAGACGTGATGCAGATGAAGCGTACCGCCGACCGCCTGTTCGGCAACGATTATGTGTGGTCGGTGCTGGGCGCGGGCCGCAACCAGATGCCGATCGCCGCGATGTCGGCGGTGATGGGTGGCAATGTGCGGGTCGGCCTCGAAGATTCCCTGTGGGACGGCCCCGGCACGCTCGCTGCAACCAACGCGGCGCAGGTGCGGCGCATCCGCAGCATCATCGAGGCGCTGTCGATGGAAGTGGCGACGCCCGACGAGGCGCGCGAAATCCTGCTGCTCAAGGGGCCCAACAATGTCGGCTTCTGAGCGGCAGGCGTTGGCGACAAGCCCTGGGAGTTGGCGGTGAGCGCGGTGCTGCGTGACGCCGGCGCCGGCGAATTGCCGCCGCTCGACGCGTTCTGGATGCCGTACACCAACAATCGCGCCTTCAAGAGCCGCGACGACCTGGCCTCGCGCATGATTGCCCGTGCTGACGGCATTCACTACACCACGGTGTCGGGCGCGCGGGTGATCGACGCCATGGCCACCCTGTGGTGCGTCAACGCCGGGCATTGCCGGCCGAAGATCGTCGAGGCGATCCGCAACCAGGCCGGCGAACTGGATTTCGCGTCGAACTTTTCGCTCGGCAACCCGCTGGCCTTTCGCGCCGCTGACGCGCTCGCGCGCATCGCGCCGGCCGGCATGGGCCATGTGTTTTTCACCAACTCGGGCTCGGAAGCGGTCGACACCGCGCTGAAGATCGCGCTTGGCTACCACCGCCTGCGCGGCGAGGCATCGCGCATGCGCTTTGTCGGCCGCGAAAAGGGTTATCACGGCGTCAACCTGGCCGGTGTCGCGGTCGGCGGGGTGCCAGCCAACCGCAAAGCGTTCGGCAACCTGATCGCGGTCGATCATTTGCCGCATACCCAGGACCTGGCGCGCAATCGCCATTGCCATGGTCAACCCGAACACGGCGTCGATCTGGCCGACCAGCTTGAACGCATCGTCGCCCTGCACGACGCCTCGAACATCGCGGCGGTGATTGTCGAGCCGGTATCGGGCGCCGGCGGCGTGCTGGTGCCGCCACGCGGCTATTTGCAGCGCCTGCGCGAGATTTGCACCCGTCACGGCATCCTGCTGATTTTCGACGAAGTGATCACCGGGTTCGGGCGCCTTGGCGCGCCGTTCGCCAGCCAGTTGTTCGACGTCAAGCCGGACCTGATCACCTTCGCCAAGGGAATTACCAGCGCCACAGTGCCGATGGGCGGGGTGCTGGTGTCCGACCATGTGTACGAGGCCTTCATGCAGGGCTCCGGGCCGGTGGTCGAAATGTTTCACGGCTACACCTATTCCGGCCATCCGCTGGCCAGCGCCGCGGCCCTGGCGACCCTTGCCACCTATGCCGAAGAAGATCTGTTCGGCAACGCGGCGCGGCTGTCGGCGGATTTCGAGAAAGGCATTCATTCGTTCGAGAACGCGCCGCATGTGATCGATACCCGCAACCTGGGTCTGATCGGGGCGATTGAACTGGCGCCGCGGCCCGGTGCGCCCGGCGCGCGTGCGCTGGAGGTGCATAACCGCGCCTGGGAACGCGGCGTGTTCGTTCGCCCGATTGCCGACAATATCGCCGTCTGCCCGCCTTTGATGATCGACAAAACGCAACTGAATCAGGTATTTGGCGTTGTTCGGGAGGCGCTGGATGCAGTCGCCTGAGGTGCCGGGCGGCAATCGCGGCTGCAATTGCTGCATACCGGCCGCCGGGTTGATGCGGCACTGACTTGTGCAACTCCGGCTTGATTGGACCGTGCCGGTCGCCGATTGAGCTTGCCGATCGCATGAATTCCCCCGCCCGCCACTTGTGGCGCATGGGAATTTTGTTTTATAATTCAAGGCTTTCCCGATTTCCCGCCAAGCGCCTTGCAATACGTGCGGCACAACATCCGTAGCGAACAGGATCAATTCATGTTAACCATTCGTTTGAACCGCGGCGGGGCCAAGGGCCGGCCGTTTTACAACATCGTCGCCACTGATTCGCGCAATCGTCGCGACGGGCGTTTCGTCGAGCGTGTCGGCTTCTACAACCCGATCGCCGCCGGCGCCGAAGAGAGCCTGCGTTTCGATCTGGCCCGCGTGAATTACTGGAAAAGCGTCGGCGCGCAGTTCTCGCCTTCGGTTGTGCGTTTGCTCAAGCAGTTCTCGAAAAAAGCTGCAACGGCGGTCACACCTGCCTGACGTGCCGGTGCAGGCGCCGGTGGCTGGCGCGGCACCGGTGTTGCCGGTCGCGAAAGCGGCGGCAGTACCGGCGGATCTGGTGTTGATGGCCCATATCAGGGAGCCTTTCGGGCTCACCGGCAGGGTCAAGCTGCATGTGTATTCGGATCAACTGGACGCTCTCGGGAAATTCAACGCCTGGTGGCTGGCAGGCCCCGAAGGCAAGCCGGGCTGGGTGCAGGTAGTCGCCGAAGAGTTTGTGGAACGTGGCGGCCAGGTGATTGCGAAGTTGCCGGGGATTGATGATCGCGACCGTGCATTCGCCCTCAAGGGCTGGCAGTTGGCGGTGCCGCGGTCCGAGTTTGCGCCGGTGGCCGAAGGCGAGTTTTACTGGTCTGATCTGGTCGGACTCAAGGTCGGCAATCGTGAAGGTGTGGCATTGGGTCGGGTGGTCGAGGTGATGGACCTGGGTCCGCACCAGGTGTTGCGGGTGAGCGATGAAGCGCGCGAAACACTGATTCCGTTTGTCGCGCAGTACATTGACAGCGTCGATATCGCGGGTGGCTTGGTGGTGGTTGATTGGGGCCTGGATTACTGAACCGGCCCGGGGCGGGAAAATGGCGGTGCGGGCTGTACGATTCGACGCGGTGACGCTGTTTCCCGCGATGTTCGAGGCGGTCAGCACGCTGGGTGTCAGCGGGCGGGCGTGCGAGGCCGGCGTGTGGGGCATGCGCTGCTGGAACCCGCGCGATTTCACCGACAACCCGTACCGGACGATCGATGATCGCCCGTACGGCGGCGGACCGGGGATGTTGATGATCCCGGCACCGCTGGAAGCGGCGATCGCGGCAGCGCGGGCCGCGCAGCAGGATGATGGCGTGGCATCAAGGGTTGTGTATCTGTCGCCACAGGGCAGGACGCTGGATCACGCCGCGGTGATGCGCCTGCGTGACGACATGCAGGGCGGGCTGGGCTTGATTTTGTTGTGCGGGCGGTATGAAGGCATCGACGAGCGCGTGATCAGCCGCCATGTCGATGAGGAAATTTCGATCGGCGACTATGTGCTGTCAGGCGGCGAATTGGCCGCCCAGGTAGTCATTGATGCGGTGGTGCGGCAGTTGCCTGGTGTGCTGGGTCATGACGCATCGGCGGTCGAGGAATCGTATGCGGCGGGTTTGCTGGATTGCCCGCACTACACACGTCCCGAGGAATATCTCGGGGCGCGGGTGCCGGAGGTGCTGTTGTCCGGCGACCATCGAAAGATCGCGCGTTGGCGGCTCAAGCAGTCGCTGGCACGTACCCGGGCCAGGCGGCCCGATTTGTTCGCCGCCTGGGCCGGTCGCAGGCTTTCGAAGGAGGAAGAGCGGGTCCTGGCCGAAGTGCTGGCCGAATCCGGTGGTTGAGGAGACGCAGGACGATTCGGCCGCGACGGTACCAGAGCTGAACGAAGCATTGACTGATGGACGCAACAAGCGGAACCGGTGATGAACATGCGACGCAACAAGCATGTGAAACGACGCGGAGTTTGAACGGGATCGGCAGTGGAACGATTTTCGAGACGCGGCGCTTTCGCATGGAAAGCGCCGCGTAGCGAAACACCATCGTCGCGGCAAGCCGGGCAATATCACGGCAAGCGCACGATCAACATAAACGGCGGCATCAATGGCGCATCGACGCCATTGCTCTACCGCCAAGTCCTGCATCAAGCAGGCCATGGACGAAAGGAAGCAACATGAACAAGATCATCGAAGAACTCGAGACCGCGGAAATCGCGCGTCTTGGCAAGGTCATCCCGGTATTTGCCCCCGGCGACACCGTGGTGGTGAATGTCAACGTGGTTGAAGGCGAACGCAAGCGGGTGCAGGCATTCGAAGGTGTGGTCATCGCGCGCCGCAACCGCCTGATCGGCTCCTCATTCATCGTGCGCAAGGTTTCGTCCGGCGAAGGGGTCGAGCGCACCTTCCAGTTGTATTCACCGCTGATCGCCTCGATCGAGGTCAAACGCCAGGGTGATGTGCGCCGGGCCAAGCTCTACTACCTGCGCGAGCGTTCGGGCAAGTCGGCGCGGATCAAGGAAAAGCTCAAGCTGCGCACCAAGCCGGTGGCGACTGCGTAATAGTCGCTGCTGGTTCGCAGCAAGCCGACAGGCGCCCCGCGGGGCGCCTGTTGCGTTTGTGCGCGCCGCCTTGACGCGCGCTGCCTACCTTATGCGCCTTGAAGCGCCATGCGCGTTTCGTGCGGTAGGGATATGCGCCCAAACAGTCGTGCCGGATGCAGATAGTCTTCGCCAGACTCATCGACGATGCGCAGCATGCCGGTGGCTTCGGCGCCGCTGTCGCGCAGGCGTTCGTAGACCTTGCCGACTTCGAGAGAAGCCGGTGTTTCGCCGCTCGACAGGCAGATCACAAAGTGTCTAGAGATAGCGTTTGATCTTGTATTCGACTTTGCCGATGCCATGCGCTTCATACCAATGGATTTCCGCATTGACGACCACTCCTGTTTCAAGGCGCACCCTGTTTACGCCTTTTTTCTTGATCCAGTTACCCTTGCCATATTGACGATTGAGCCGGGTCAATTCCCGAATGCCGCGCCCCCCGCGCAATCGTTTCGATATCGAGGATGGGCGGGATCACCGTCATTTGCGCATGATATTACGTTGCCGGGCACATCTCACTTCCGCAAGCCCTGAATACCTCGGCGCACTGCGGGCGATCGCTGTCTGGATTTACAAGAATATCTCCAACAGGTCATTCAAAAACAGCTTCCCGCGCGCCGTCGGCCTGATGTGGGTGTAGCTGCGTTCGATCAGTCCGCGTTGTTCGGCGCGCTCGAGTTCGCGCGTGACCGTGCTGATCGGCAGGCCGGTCCGCTCGCTGAAGAGTCGGGTCTCGAAGCCCCCGGTGAGGCGCAGCGCGTTCAGCATGAACTCGAACGGCAGTTCGGCAATTGCCGGGTCACGTGATTCGCCGATCGCGGCGTCGCTCTCGCAGGCCAGCATGTAGCTCTCGGGATTGCGCGGCTTCTCGGTGCGCATCACGCGCCCGGGAAACGACAGCTTGCCATGCGCGCCGGCGCCGATGCCCAGGTAGTCGCCGAAGCGCCAGTAATTGAGGTTGTGTCGCGAGCGGCGCTCGGCTTGCGCATAGGCCGAGGTTTCGTAGTGCGCGTAGCCGGCAGCGGCGAGCCGCGCTTCGACCGTTGCCTGCATGTCGGCCGCCAGATCGTCGTCTGGCAAGGCGGGCGGGTACTTGGCGAACACGGTATTGGGTTCGAGCGTCAGGTGATAGACCGACAGGTGCTGCGGCCCGAATGCGATCGCAGTGTCGAGGTCATAGCCCAGCTGCGCGGGTGTCTGCCCCGGCAGGGCATACATCAGGTCCAAGTTGATGTTGTCGAATACCGTACGCGCGATATCGACCGCGCGCCGGGCCTGGTCGCCGTCGTGAATGCGGCCGAGCGCGCGCAGGTGCTGCGGGTTGAAACTCTGGATCCCGATCGACAGCCGGTTGGCGCCGCTTGCGCGATAGGCGGCGAAGCGTTCGGCCTCGAAGGTACCGGGGTTGGCTTCGAGAGTGATCTCGGCATCGGCCTCGAGCGGCAGGCGGGCGCGAAGGTCGGACATCAGGCGCTCGAAGCCGGCCGCCGACATCAGGCTCGGCGTCCCGCCGCCGATGAAAATGGTATGTATGCGGCGGCCCCAGATCAGCGGCAGTGAAGCTTCGAGATCGCGCACCAGGGCTTCGAGATAGCGCGCCTCCGGAATCGCTTCGCCGTCGCGCTGGGCGTGCGAATTGAAATCGCAATACGGGCATTTGCGCACGCACCAGGGGAAATGCACGTACAGCGAAAGCGGCGGCAAGGCGGCGAAGTTTGGCTGCCCGGGTTGCGCGGGCCGGGGCGCGACCTTCGGTGCGCGGGTTGGGGCTTCGGTGACCACCCGAATCCCGATCTCCTTCATCCCTCCTGCTCCTCGAGCAGCACCGCCAGGCGGTGCAGCGCTAGCGCGCGATGGCTGATCCGGTTCTTCAGGTCCACATCAAGTTCGGCGACGGTCTTGCCATGCCCGGGCAGATAAAAGTATGGGTCATAGCCGAAGCCGTTGGCACCGCGCGGCGTATCGACAACAGTGCCTGGCCAGCGGCCCTCGGCGATCAGCGGGCGCGGGTCGTTCTCGCCATTGACCAGCACCAGCACCGCGAAATAGTAGGCCGAGCGGTCGGCCTTTCCGGCCAAATCGGCGACCAGCTTTTGATTGTTGCGCTGGTCCGACTTCGGCTCGCCGGCGAAGCGCGCCGATTGCACACCTGGGGCGCCGCCGAGGGCGGTGACGCAGATCCCGGAATCGTCCGCCAGCGCCGGCAGGCCGGTGTGGTGCGCCGCGTTGCGCGCCTTGGCCAGCGCGTTTTCCACAAAGGTGGGATGCGGCTCCGGTGCTTCCGGCACATTGAAACGCGATTGCGGGATCGCCTCGATCCCGAGGGGCGCCAGGATCGCCGCGATTTCACGCAGCTTGCCGGCATTGTTCGAGGCGACAACGACCTGCTTCATGGCTTTGCGCTGGAGCCGATCGCCGCGCGCTGCTGGCGCACCAGGTCGGCGATGCCGTCGCTCGCCAGTGCCACCAGGGCATCCATCTGCGCGCGGGTGAACGCCGCGCCTTCGGCCGTGCCCTGCACCTCGACGAAGTTGCCGGCACCGGTCATCACGATGTTCATGTCAGTGTCGCAATTCGAGTCTTCAGCGTAGTCGAGGTCGAGCACGGGTTGACCCTCGAACATGCCGACCGAAATCGCTGCCACATGGTCGGTCAGCGGGTCGGTGGTCAGCGCGCCACTCGCACGCAGGCCATCGATTGCGTCGCGCACCGCGATCCAGGCGCCGGTGATGCTGGCGGTGCGGGTGCCGCCGTCGGCCTGGATCACGTCGCAGTCGATCTGGATGGTGCGTTCACCCAACAGGCTCAGGTCGACCACCGCGCGCAGGCTGCGGCCGATCAGGCGCTGGATTTCCTGGGTGCGGCCGGATTGCTTGCCGCGCGCGGCTTCGCGGTCGTTGCGGGTGTTGGTGGCGCGCGGCAGCATGCCGTATTCGGCGGTCATCCAGCCCTGGCCGCGGCCCTTGAGAAAACCGGGCACCTTGTCTTCGACGCTGGCGGTGCAGATCACCTTGGTGTCGCCGAATTCGATCAGCACCGAACCTTCGGCATGGCGGGTGAAGTTGCGGGTGATGACGACGCGGCGCAATTGGTCGGGCCGGCGTCCGCTGGGGCGGCTTGCAGTCATGATTTTCCTCCTCGCTAAAACAAAAAGCCCCGCCGAGGCGGGGCTTTTCTTGAAGCCTGAACCTGAAAGATCAGTTCGGGCGGGTACCGACCACTTCGATTTCCACGCGGCGATTCTTGGCGCGGCCTTCGGCGGTCTTGTTGTCGGCGACTGGCTGCTTCTTGCCTTTGCCTTCGGTGTAGACACGGTTCGGCTCGATACCTTTGGAAACCAGGTACGCCTTGACAGCTTCAGCACGCCTGACCGACAGCTTCTGGTTGTAGGCCTCGCCACCGATCGCGTCGGTATGGCCGACGGCGATGATCACTTCCAGGCTGATGCCCTTCAGTTTGCCGGTGAGGTCATCGAGCTTGGCTTTGGCTTCGGGCTTCAGGACCGACTTGTTGAAGTCGAAGAACGCGTCAGCAGCGAAGGTTACCTTTTGGGCAACGACTGCAGGTGCAGCGGGTTTCGGCGCTGGAGCAGGTGCCGCAGGAGCTGGCTTGGGTGGAGGTGCAGCGGCGGGTGCAGGCGGCGGCGGCGGCGGCGGGTTGCAAGCAGCACCAACAATCGGTGCATCGCATTCGCAATTCGCGGTGGCCGGAGTCCAGTAACCGGTACGCCAGCACAGATTGCCGATTTTCGGGTCACCAAAATTGGTGTCGCGGACGATGACGCCGCGCTGATCCTGCACGTAGGCGTCTTTGCTGTTCTGCGCAAACACGCTGGCGGACAATGTGAGGCCGACTGCTGCCAGCAACATGCCCAATTTGAATGAAATTTTCATTTTTCTCCTCTATGCGAAGTGGGATTGATTTGGAGCCGATGCGTATTTATCTGGATTATCAGGCAAAAACGCTTGGGATGCACGCGAAAAACAATAATCGTTCCACGCCAAACCCACGGATCGTTGCTCTAATGTCCGTCAGTCGGGAGCCAACTGCACTTCAAAAACCAGACCCCAGCCCTTGAAAAGCCCCTGTCAAGCCCCTGCTCTAAGCCGATTTTGCCACAGCCGCGCACTTGATTCCAATACCATGTGGTTTCCATGCGCCAAATGTTGCGCATTTACAACACGTGATCCCGCGACCCATACGTCGGTGACGTCGCTGCGATCGGCCGTGTAGACCAGGTGCGACGCCGGGTCATAGACCGGTTGCATCTCGATGCGACCGAAGTCGATCGCCGCCAGGTCGGCCGCCTTGCCGGGCGCAATCGAGCCGATCAGATGGTCCAGTCCCAGCGCGCGGGCGCCGTTGAGGGTGGCGGCGCGCAGCGCCGCATGCGCCGGCAGCACGTCGGCACGGCCTGACGCGCCTTTGGCGAGCAGTGCGGCTAGTCGCATTTCGGCGAACATGTCAAGCCGGTTGTTCGATGCCGCGCCGTCGGTGCCGATGCCGAGGTTGAGGCCGGCATCGAGCATCGCGGCCACTGGCGCGATGCCGCTGGCGAGTTTCAGGTTGGAGGCCGGGCAATGCGCTACCGAGGCGCCGTGCCGGGCCAGCAGCGCGATATCGGCCGCATCCAGATGCACACCGTGCACCGCGATGGTTTGCGGTCCGAGAATGCCCAGGCGCGCCAGGCGCTTGATCGGGCGATCGCCATGGGTCTTGATCGCGGTCGCCACTTCCTCGGCGGTCTCGTGCAAATGGATGTGCAGGGGCAAGCCGAGTTCTTCGGCATAACGGGCGATTTTCTCGAAAGTCTTGTCGGCCACCGTGTAGGGCGCATGCGGCGCCAGGCAAAACGACAAGAGCGGCTCATGACGGCGTGCGTCGCGCAGCGCCAGGCCCTTGGACAGATAGTCGTCCGGATCGCTCCCATAGGCGGTCGGAAACTCGATCGCGATCAGGCCCAGCGCCGCGCGCATGCCGAGCGCAACAAAGGCTTCGGCTGCGGCTTCCGGGAAGAAATACATGTCATTGGCGCAGGTGATTCCACCCTTGAGCATTTCGGCGGCTGCCAGCAGGGTGCCGGCGCGTACGAAATCGGCAGACACGTGTTTGGCCTCGGCCGGCCAGATATGCTCCGACAGCCAGGTCATCAGTGGCAGGTCGTCGGCGAAGCCGCGCATCAGGGTCATCGCGGCGTGGGTATGCAGGTTGACCAGGCCGGGAATCAGGGCGTGTTCGGCCAGTATCACATGCTCGCGCGGCGCAAAGCGCATGCGCGCCGCCGCCGCCGGCAGCACGGCGACGATGCGGGAATTGGCGATCGCCACCGCGTGCTGTTCCAGTACGGTGCCGTCCGGTTCGACCGGAATGACCCAGCGTGCTTCGATCAGGGTGTCGATGTTTTCCATGACGGAATCGTCGCAGAAGGTCGGCGTGAAAGCAAATCGCCGCGGCCGGCATGCGGATTCGCGCTTCGATTCGCGCTCCGCAGTCCGCCGACGGCGCGGCTTGCAAGGGCAGTCGCCAGCGGCAGCCTGCGTGTTAAAATTCCCAGTCTTCAATCGACGGTCATCTCCCCGACGGCACGGCCTTCGGCAAGGCCGCAACACCGATGGATCGCGGGCCTGTCAGTTGCCCGCGACCGCAAAGATAACCGTGACCCAGCCTACCGATTCATTCGCCAAAGAAACCCTCCCGATCAGCCTGGAGGAGGAAATGCGCCGGTCCTATCTCGATTACGCGATGAGCGTGATCGTCGGGCGTGCGCTGCCGGACGTGCGCGATGGTCTGAAGCCGGTGCATCGGCGCGTGCTGTTTGCCATGCATGAACTGTCGAACGACTGGAACCGTGCCTACAAGAAGTCGGCACGGATCGTCGGCGACGTCATCGGCAAATACCATCCGCACGGCGACACCGCGGTATACGACACGATCGTGCGCATGGCGCAAAATTTCTCGCTGCGCTACATGCTGGTCGATGGCCAGGGCAACTTCGGTTCGGTCGACGGCGACAACGCCGCCGCCATGCGTTACACCGAGATTCGCATGGCCAAGATCGGCCATGAGCTGCTGGCTGACCTCGACAAGGAAACCGTCGATTTCGGGCCCAACTACGACGGCAGCGAGAAAGAGCCGCTGATCATGCCGGCGCGCATTCCCAACCTGCTGATCAACGGCAGTTCGGGCATCGCCGTGGGCATGGCCACCAACATTCCGCCGCACAACCTGACCGATGTGGTCGACGCCTGCCTGCTGCTGCTGAAGCGCCCGGAAACCACGATCGATGAACTGATCGAGATCGTCAAGGCGCCGGACTTCCCGACCGCCGCCACCATTTACGGCGTGTCCGGCGAGCGCGAGGGCTATCGCACCGGCCGCGGCCGGGTGGTGATGCGCGCCAAGACCCACTTCGAGGACATCGGCCGTGGCGAGCGCCAGGCCATCATCGTTGACGAGCTGCCCTACCAGGTCAACAAGAAGACCCTGCTGGAAAAAATCGCAGAGCTGGTCAACGAAAAGAAAATCGAGGGCATCAGCCACATCCAGGACGAGTCCGACAAGTCCGGCATGCGGGTGGTGATCGACCTGAAACGCGGCGAAGTGCCGGAGGTGGTGCTCAACAACCTCTACAAGCAGACCCAGCTGCAGGACACCTTCGGCATGAACATGGTGGCCTTGGTCGACGGCCAGCCGCGCCTGTTGAACCTGTGGCAGATGCTCGACCAGTTCCTGCAGCATCGCCGCGAAGTGGTGACCCGTCGCACGGTGTTCGAATTGCGCAAGGCGCGCGAACGTGGCCATGTGCTCGAAGGCCTGGCGGTGGCGCTCGCCAACGTCGACGAGATGATCGCGTTGATCAAGGCGGCGCCGACGCCGCCGGTGGCGAAAGACGAATTGATGAAGCGCCTGTGGAAATCGGGCGTGGTCGAGCAGATGCTGGTGCGTGCCGCGGCGGAAGCCTCGCGCCCGGATGGCCTGGCCGAGGCCTATGGCCTGAAGGAAAACGGCTACCGCCTGTCCGACGTGCAGGCTACCGAGATCCTGCAGATGCGCCTGCAGCGCCTGACCGGGCTGGAGCAGGACAAGATCGTCGGCGAATACAAGGAGGTGATGGCGCAGATCCTCGACCTGATCGACATCCTTGCCAAGCCCGAGCGCATCACCGCGATCATTGCCGAGGAACTGGCCAAGGTGAAGGACGAATTCGGCGACGCCCGCCGTTCGGTGATCGAGATGAATGCCTACGATCTCGATACCGAGGACCTGATCACCCCGCAGGACATGGTGGTCACCATGTCGCACACCGGCTACATCAAGAGCCAGCCGCTGGCCGAATACCGCGCGCAGAAACGCGGCGGGCGCGGCAAGCAGGCTACCGCGACCAAGGAAGACGACTACATCGAGCAGTTGTTCATCGCCAACACGCATGACACCCTGCTGTGCTTTTCCAATCGCGGCCGCGTCTACTGGCTCAAGGTGTATGAAGTGCCGCAGGGCACGCGCACCTCGCGCGGCCGGCCGATTGTCAACATGTTCCCCCTGATCGAGGGTGAAAAAGTCACCGTGGTGCTGCCGGTCAAGGCCTTCGTTGAAGACCGCTATGTATTCATGGCCACCAGCCTGGGCGTGGTCAAGAAATGCTCGCTGACCGACTTCGGCAACCGCCGCTCCGCCGGCATCATCGCGGTCGACCTCGATGATGGCGACTACCTGATCGGTGCCGCGCTGACCGACGGCAAGCACGACATCATGCTGTTTTCCGACTCCGGCAAGGCGGTGCGTTTCGACGAGAACGACGTGCGTGCCATGGGCCGCCTGGCGCGCGGTGTGCGCGGCATGATGCTCGACGCCGGCCAGCAGGTGATCGCGCTCCTGGTGGCGGAAAACGAGCAACAGGGCGTGTTGACGGCGACCGAGAATGGCTACGGCAAGCGTACCCCGGTATCGGAGTACACGCGCCACGGGCGCGGCACCAAGGGCATGATCGCGATCCAGACCTCGGATCGCAATGGCCGGGTGGTCGCTGCGACCCTGGTCGATGCGAAGGACGAAATCATGCTGATCACCACCGGTGGCGTGATGATCCGCACCCGGGTGGCGGAGATTCGCGAGATGGGGCGCGCCACCCAGGGGGTGACGCTGATCAATGTCGGCGACGGTACCCGCCTGTCAGGGCTGCAGCGGGTGGTCGAGAGCGATGCCGACAACGGTGACAACGGCGACGCGCCGGCGGCGCCGGAAGCGGATTCGGCGGGCGGCGGCGGCGACCCGGCCTGAGCGCCGCGCGGCCCGGGATTCGGCATCAGTCTCATCACATTGGCCACAGGGGAATTCATGGCAAAGACATGCCACCGGCGCGCCAGGCTTTTACCAGGCGTTTTTGTCTTTGCCAGCGAGCCAACGGTGATTGCGATGGGCATCACCCCGAACCACGAAACCAGTCACGCCCGCGAAGGCGGGCGCCCAGCAGGTTGCGCTTCCGGGTTCCCGTTTGCACGGGAACGACCCAGTGGGTTTGTTGCACGTTGAAGGCGAAGCTATGAGCGAATTGCCCCGGCTGCGGATTGAAATCGACCGCCTCGACGACGAACTGCTGAGGTTGCTCAATGCACGGGCCGAGGTGTCGAAGAAAATCGGCGACACCAAGCGCGCCGAAGACCCGCAGGCGCCGGTGTTTCGCGCCGAACGCGAAGCTGCCGTATTGCGACGCCTTGAAGCTGCCAATCCCGGGCCCTTGCCGGGCGAGGCGGTCAGCCGCATCTTCCACGAAGTGATGTCGGCCAGTTCGGCCCTGCAGCGCCCGATCCGGGTGGCCTACCTGGGGCCGGCCGGCACCTTCTCCGAAGCCGCGGTGGTGCGTCAGTTCGGCCGTTCCGCCATTGCCATGCCGTGCGCGAATTTCGACGAGGCGTTTCGCCGCACCGAAACCGGCGAGACCGATTTCTCGGTGGTGCCGGTGGAAAATTCCACCGAAGGCACGATCTCGCGCGTGCTCGACCTGCTGCTCAACAGCCCGCTCAAGGTGTGTGCCGAGGTGGTGGTGCGGGTGCAGCAGAACCTGATGCGCGCGCGCGATGGCCGCGACGGCATCACCAAGGTCTATTCGCACGGGCAGTCGCTGGCGCAAACCCAGAACTGGCTCAATCGCAACCTGCCCGGCGTCGACCGGGTGACGGTCGAATCCAACGCCGAGGCGGCACGCCTGGCGAGCCTCGACCCGGCGACCGCGGCGATCGCCGGGCAAAACGCGGCCGAGAATTTCGGCCTCACCGTCCTGGCCGCCAACATCGAGGACGACCCCACCAATCGCACCCGCTTCATGGTGATCGGGCACAGCGAGTCGGGCGTGTCGAGTCGCGACCGCACCTGGCTGGTGATGTCGGCACCGAATGTCGCCGGTGGCCTGGTCAAGTTGCTGGCGCCGTTCGCCGCGCATGGCGTGTCGATGACCAAGATCGAGTCGCGTCCGGCACGCCTGGCGTCGATGCCCGGTTCGTGGGAATACATGTTCTATGTCGACGTCGAAGGCCATCGCGACACCCCTGCGGTGGCCGCTGCGCTGGCTGAATTGAAATCGATCGCGCCCTACCTCAAGATCTTCGGTTCCTATCCGGTCGGGGACTACTGAGCGTCAGCCGCAGCCGCCGCGAGATCCGGTATCGACCGCTACCATCCTGCCTTGCACCTTCCGTCCGCGTTTCCATCTTCAGGCCACCGTCGAATGAACTACACAGAACTCGCCCCTTCCCATGTGCGCGCCATCGCGCCTTACCAACCCGGCAAGCCGATTTCGGAAGTCGCGCGCGAACTCGGGATTCCCGAGCGCGACATCATCAAGCTGGCGTCCAACGAGAACCCGCTCGGCTGCGGCGCGGCGGCCAAGGCGGCGATGCGCCGCGCGCTCGATGACGTGCATCTCTATCCGGATGGCGCATGTTTCGAGCTGAAGGCCGCGCTGTCGCGCAAATGGGGGGTGGCGATGGATGGCATCGTCATCGGCAACGGTTCCAACGACCTGCTCGATTACCTGGCGATGGCGTTCCTGACGCCTGGCGTCTCGGCGGTGTTTTCGCAGCATTGTTTCGCCGTGTATCCAATCACCGTGCTGGCGCGCGGCGCGGCCAGCATCAAGGTGCCGGCCAAGGCTTACGGCAATGATCTCGATGCGATGCTGGGCGCGATCCGCGCCGATACGCGCATGGTGTTCATCGCCAACCCGAATAATCCGACCGGTACCTTCACGCCGTATGCCGAAATCCACGCCTTCCTCAAGCGGGTGCCGGCGCATGTGATTGTGGTGCAGGATGAGGCCTACAACGACTTCCTGCCGCGCGATCTGCGGGTCGATACTGTCGCCTGGCTGAAGGAATTCCCGAACCTGGTCCTGACCCGCACGTTCTGCAAGATCTACGGCCTCGCCGGCCTGCGCGTGGGCTATATGCTGGGCAATCCGGAGATCTGCGACATGGTCAACCGGGTGCGTGCGCCATTCAACGTCAATTCGGTTGCGCAGGCCGCTGCGGTGGCGGCCCTGGGTGATGAGGAGTTCGTGCGTCGCACCTATGAAAACAACCTGGCCGGCATGCAGCAAGTGACCGCGGGCGTGACCGCGCTCGGGCTTGAGTTCATTCCTTCCTACGGCAATTTCGTCACCATCGATGTGGGTGACGGGCCGAAGGTGTTCAACGCGCTCCTCAAGCGCGGTGTGATCGTGCGGCCGATTGTCGGCTATGAATTGCCGCGCCACCTGCGCGTGACCATCGGGCTGCCGGAGGAGAACGCGCGCTTCCTCGCCAGCCTCAAGGAATCGCTGGCCGAAGTCCGCACCTGAGGGCTACATGATCGACACCCTGGTGGTCACCGGCGTCGGCCTGATCGGCGGCTCCTTCGCGCTGGCGCTGAAACAAGCCGGCCAGGTGCGCCAGGTGATCGGGGTCGGGCGCGGTCGCGCGAATCTCCAGCAGGCGTTGGCGCTTGGCCTGATCGACGAGATCGGCGAGGTCGCCCGCGACGCCTATGCGCGCGCCGACTTCATTCTGGTGGCGACCCCGGTCGGCCAGATGGCGCGGGTGTTCGCCGACATCGTGCCGGGGCTCAGGCCTGACGCGGTGGTCAGCGACGCCGGCAGCACCAAATGCGATGTGGTGGCGATCGCGCGCGCAGCCTTCGGGTCGCGCATCGGACAGTTCGTGCCGGCGCACCCGATCGCCGGTGCCGAGTTGAACGGTGCAACTGCCGCCCGTGCCGGACTGTATCGCGACAAGAAGCTGGTGATCGCGGCGCTGCCCGAGACTGCGCCGGCAGCGGTGGCGCGGGTCGAGGCGGCTTGGCGGGCATGCGGCGCGCGGGTGTTCGCGATGGCGCCCGAGCTGCACGACAGGACTTTCGCCGCGGTCAGCCATCTGCCGCATGTGCTGGCCTTCGCCCTGGTCGACGAAATCGCCAGAAAGCCGCATGCCGGCACCCTGTTTCAATTCGCTGCCAGCGGCTTTCGCGATTTCACCCGGATTGCCGGCGGCTCGCCTGAAATGTGGCGCGATATCGCGCTGGCCAACCGCGGCGCCCTGCTGACCGAGATCGACGAATACGTTGCGCGCCTGGCCGCTGTGCGCACGATGATCGATGGTGGCGACGCCGATGCGCTCGATGCCGTGTTTTCCAATGCGCGCGATGCCCGCCAAGCGTGGCTTGACTCGATCGAGGCCGGTGAAGAGGCAGCGCCTGGTGCTGCGCGCAAAGCTTGATGCAGACCCTCGAACTCAGAAGCGTGACCCACGCGGCCGGCACCCTCAAACTGCCGGGCTCGAAAAGCATTTCCAATCGCAGCCTGTTGCTTGCTGCACTCGCGGAGGGCCGTACCCGGGTCGCCGACCTGCTTGATTCGGATGACACGCGGGTCATGCTCGGTGCGCTGCGCGCGCTCGGAGTGAATTGCGTGCAGGACGGCGCCGACTGGCTGATCGATGGCGTCGGCGGGCGTTTCCCGGCGCGCCACGCCGATCTGTTCATGGGCAATGCCGGCACCGCGATCCGGCCGCTGACGGCGGCGCTGGCCTTGAACGGCGGTCATTACCGGCTGGCCGGCGTGCCGCGTATGCATGAACGTCCGATCGGCGACCTGGTCGACGGCCTGGCGGCGATTGGCGCCGACGTCCGTTATACCGGCAACAGCGGTTACCCGCCGCTGGAAATCCACCCGGCGGCGGTGGCGTTGCATGGCGCGGTGCCGGTGCGTGGCAACGTGTCCAGCCAGTTCCTCACCGCGCTCCTGATGGCGCTGCCGCTGCTGGCGCGCGACTCGGCGACACCGGCCGTCATCGCGGTGGTGGGCGAACTGATCTCCAAGCCCTATGTCGAGATCACGCTCAACCTGATGC
The DNA here is from genome assembly GCA_031423955.1 of Burkholderiales bacterium. Lineage (GTDB taxonomy): Bacteria > Pseudomonadota > Gammaproteobacteria > Burkholderiales > JAEUOS01 > JAEUOS01. The sequence goes on along the minus strand of JANPGJ010000527.1, from coordinate 7,599 downwards.
GGCTCTTCGGCGTCGCTGTGGTGCGCGACGACTGGCGCGCTTTTCATATTCCGGCGGGCGCCGCCTACCTGAGCCCGGGCACCCTGCATGTCGAAGGCGACGCCTCGTCAGCCTCCTATTTCCTGGCTGCCGGCACGCTCGGTGGCGGCCCGTTGCGGGTGGAAGGCGTCGGCAATGCAAGCATCCAGGGCGACGTGCGTTTCATCGATGCGCTGGCGCAAATGGGCGCCAACCTGATGGCCGGCCCGAACTGGATCGAAGTGCGCGGCTTTTGCAACGAGAGCAATCCCGCCAGGCTCAAGGCAATCGACGCCGACTTCAATCACATCCCGGATGCCGCCATGACCATCGCGGTGCTGGCCTTGTTCGCCGATGGCCCGTCGCGCCTGACCAATATCGGCTCCTGGCGGGTCAAGGAAACCGACCGCATCGCGGCGATGGCGACCGAATTGCGCAAGCTCGGTGCAGCAGTTGACGAGGGCGACGACTGGTTGCGCATTCACCCGCCGGTGCAACTCACCCCGGCGGCGATCGACACCTATGACGACCACCGCATGGCGATGAGCTTTTCCCTGGCTGCCTTCGGCCTGCCGGCGGCCGCGGCGCCGCTTGTGATCAACGACCCGCAGTGCGTGGCCAAGACGTTTCCGGAATACTTCACCGAATTCGCGCGCGTCACCGGTTAGCGGCGCAACGATCGCGCCAGGCCGGCATCAGGCGCCCGGTTGCGCGCCTGCCGCCGTGCCCCCGGCCTTGAGCACCGCCTGCACCAGTTCGGCCAGCGAGCGCGCGCACATTTTCTCCATCACCTTCGAGCGGTGCGCCTCGACCGTCTTGATGCTGATGTTCATCACGTCGGCGATGGTCTTGTTCATCTTGCCCTTGATCACCAGGTCGAGCACCTCGCGTTCGCGCGGTGACAGCTTCGCCAGGCGTGCCGCCACTTCGGACTGCGCCGCCACCTGGCCGGCGTTCTGCGCATCGAGTTCGAGCGCGCGTTCGATGATCGAGGTGAGCTTTTGCTCGTTGAACGGCTTCTCGATGAAGTCGAAGGCGCCGCGCTTGATCGCCTCGACAGCCATCGGCACGTCGCCATGCCCGGTGACGAACACCACCGGCGTGCGCACCGCGTTGCGCGTGAGTTGCTCATGCACTTCGATGCCGCTCATGCCCGGCATGCGGATGTCGAGAATCACGCAGGCCGGCGACAGCAACTCGTGGCGGGCGAAGAAATCCTCGCCGGTTGAATAGGTGCGCACACTGTAACGCTCGCCGTCGAGCAGCCAGACCAGCGAATCGCGAATCGCCTCGTCGTCATCGACGACATGGATTACCGGTTTGCCGTTCATTGGCCTACCCTCCTTTGAGTGCGCCAAATTTCCCTCGAGGGATCCGCAATGGTCAATTCGACGCCCCCTTCGGGCGGCCGCGCCGGCGCGCTCATGAGGTCACCGCCGCCGGCTCAAGTATCAGAGGCAGGGTGAAGTGGAAGATGCAGCCGCCGTCAGGGTTGGCGGTGAACCACAGCCGGCCTTCGTGCAGTTCGACGATCGAGCGGCAGATGTTGAGTCCCATGCCCATGCCATTGTCCTTGGTGGTGAAGAAAGGGGAGAACAGTTCGCCGGCGATCTCGTGCGCGATGCCGTGGCCGCGGTCGCGGATGCGGATCTCGGCGTGGTCGGCGATGCGTTCGGTCTGGATCACCAGCTTGCGATCGACCCGCGGCGTGCGCTTCATCGCCTCGATTCCGTTCTTGATCAGGTTGAGCAACAACTGCTCGAGCATCACGCGATCGGCATTGACCAGCGCGAGGTCGGCGCTCAGGCTCAATTGCAGGCGCACATGCGCGTTTTCGGCTTCGAGTTCGATCAGTTCGGTGACTTCGACGATCACCTCGTTGAGGGAGACCAGGTCGCGCACCGGTTCGCGCCGGCGCAGGAATTCGCGTACCCGCTGCACCACACGCCCGGCGCGCTCGGCCTGCGCCGCCGATTTCTCCAGCGCCGCCAGCAGTTCTTCCTTCTTCCAGTGGTCGGACTTGAGGCGGCGCACCACGCCCATGTTGTAGTTGGCGATCGCGGCCAGCGGCTGGTTGATTTCATGCGCCAGGGTCGAGGCCATTTCGCCGACGCTCATCAGGCGCGAGGTGAGCAGCAGCTTTTCGTGCTGCACGCGATTGCGTTCCTCGGCGACCTTGCGCTCGGTGATATCGGAAATCATCGTCAGGCGCACGGCGCGGCCATCGACCCAGCGCACCGCGCGCACACGCAACGCGTACCACAGGCTGTTGGCTTCGTCGCGCACCTCGAGCTTGTGCACGCCGGTCGGCTCGCCGGCGGCATCGAGCAGGGAGTCATGCGGAATCGCATGCGAGGGCACCGGCGCAAAAGCGGTCTCCAGCTTGGCCACCGTGCTGCCCAGGCCGTGGCCGGGAAAGATGCGGGTGAAGCTCTCGTTGTAGAACAGCAGTTCGCGGGTCTTGAAATCCGATACCACCACGGCGGCATCGAGCGCGTCGAGTACGGTGACGAATCGTTCATGCGAGGCCTTGAGCGCGCTGTCGGCCTGTGCCTGCAGCAGGTCGCGGCGCCGCAGCGACCACAGGCTCCAGGCCAGCACCATGGTGATCAGCAGGATCACCCCGGTGAGCACGGTGCGGCCAATCAGCGAATCGGTCTTGTAGGAGGTGGCAGAGAGGTCAAGGTTGCGCCAGGGCAGCGTCAACGACACCGTTTGCGTGAGCATGTCGTAGGTCTCGCGCTCGTCCTCGTGCCGGTACAGTTCGCGGCCTTCGCCGTCGAGCAGCGACAGTCGGTATTTCTCGGCCACCACCGCCGGCACCAGGCGCTGCATCACGGTTCGCAAGGCCAGCGTGATGCTGACCGTGCCCAGGAAGCGCCCCTGCTCGATCACCGGGCTGTGGTACTCGATGTAGGACTCGCCCTGGTAATCGCGGTAGGGCTCGGTGTAGGTCGAACGGCCGGTGGCGCGGGTCAGGCGCATCATGCGTTCGCGTTCCTCGATGCTCGGGCGTTCGCGGCTCAGGGCATCCAGGTCTTTCCAGGGGGGCGCTGACCAGCCGGTCATGCCGTCGGCGGAGGACCACACGACATTGCGGATTTCCGGGTTCTGCAGCAGATAGGCCTGGGCCCGGTCGGTAAGCGAGGGCGCCGGTCGGCCCGAAGCCAGCGCGCCGGCCAGGTGGTCGGCGAATTCCTGGTGGGCCAGGATCTTGCGGCTGATCGCCAGTTCGGCGTAATGCGTGTCGCGCCGCAAGTTGGTGATCTGGATCTCCGCTTCATGGCGGTGCACAAACCACAAGAGCGCCAGAATCGCCGCGACAAACAGCGCCAGCGCGGCGAACGGCGTCACCCAGGCGGACCAGATGCCCTGGCGCGACAATTTGGGTGAGGGTTCAGTCGAAACGGACATCGCAGCGTGGGTCCATCGGGTCCGTCGGGGCAATCTGGGTCAGGGAGGGCGATTCAGGATTGGGCGGCCCGTCCGGACTTCATTATGCGCAGGCAACGGGCAACATGGGGAGAACATCATAACGGCTTGCGAATGTCAATCAGTGCTAGCCCGGTCGGCCTGCCGGCGGCGATCGGCATATAATTTCGGACTGAACTGCCGCCCGCTGACACCATCGTCACGGTAATACCCCAAACACAACGGAGACAAGAATGAAAGAATCGACAGCTTCGCGTCGCAAATTCCTCACCGGTGCCACCGTCACTGCGGCGGCCGGCGCGGCCACGCTCGGATTTCCGACCATCGTCAAGGCCCAGGGCCCGATCACCATGAAATGGCAATCGACCTGGCCGTCGAAGGACATTTTCCACGAGTACGCACAGGACTTCGCCAAGAAGATCAACGACATGACCGGCGGCGACCTCAAGATCGAGGTATTGCCGGCGGGCGCGGTGGTGCCGGCCTTCGGCCTGCTCGATGCGGTCACCAAGGGCACGCTGGACGGCGGCCACGGCGTGCTGGTTTATCACTACGGCAAGCAGAACGCGCTGGCCCTGTGGGGCTCCGGCCCGGCCTTCGGCATGGACGCGCAGCAAATGCTGTCCTGGCACAAATACGGCGGCGGCAAGGAACTGCTGGCCAAACTGTATGCCTCGATAGGCGCCAACGTGGTGTCGTTCCCCTACGGTCCGATGTTCACCCAGCCGCTTGGTTGGTTCAAGAAGCCGGTCACCAAGACCGCCGACCTGAAGGGCCTGAAATACCGCACGGTCGGTATCTCGATCGACGTGTTCACCGCGATGGGGGTGGCGGTCAATGCGCTACCGGGCGGCGAGATCGTGCCGGCGATGGATCGCGGCCTGCTTGATGCGGCGGAATTCAACAACATGTCGTCGGACCGCCTGCTCGGCTTTCCGGATGTGTCCAAGACCTGCATGCTGCAGAGCTTTCACCAGAATGCCGAGCAGTTCGAGATCATGTTCAACAAGACCAAGTTCGATGCATTGCCGGCGAAGTTGAAGGCGATCATCGAAAACGGCGTCGAAGCCGCTTCGCAGGATCTTTACTGGAAGGCGATCGACCGCTACTCCAAGGACTATGTCGAGCTGCAGGTCAAGGACAAGGTCAAGTTCTACAAGACCCCGGACGCGATCCTGCAGGAGCAGTTGAAGGGCTATGACACCGCTGTGGCCAAGCGCAAGGACAATGCCTTGTTCAACGAGATCCTGGATTCGCAGAAGAAGTTCGCCGAGCGGGTGGTCAAGTGGGACCTCGACAACAACGTCAACCGCCGCATGGCCTACAACCATTACTTCGGCAAGAAAGCCTGAACGGCGCGTTCGCGTCTTTCTTTGATTGACAACACCCGGCATCCTGCCGGGTGTTGCGCTTCTGGTTCCGGCGCATGCCCGGAACCGGTCTGGACCGGCTATGCAAAAACTGCTCTTGTTCATCGACCGCCTCAGCACCTGGGTCGGTCAGGCGTTCTCATGGATCATCGTGCTCCTGACCCTGCACGTGACCTGGGAAGTGTTCTCGCGCTATGTGCTCGACAATCCGCGCGCCTGGGCGTTCGACGTCATGATCATGCTCTACGGCACGCTGTTCATGATGGCCGGCGCCTATACCCTGTCGAAAAACGGCCATGTCCGGGGTGACGTGCTGTACGGATTCTTCCGGCCGCGCACCCAGGCAACGCTCGATCTGATCCTCTATTTCGTGTTTTTCATTCCCGGCGTCATCGCGCTGACCTATGCCGGCTACGACTATGCCGCCGACTCCTGGCGCATCAACGAGCATTCCAACATCACGGCCGACGGCCCGCCGGTGTATCCGTTCAAGACCATCATCCCGCTGGCCGGATTTTTTCTGCTGGCCCAGGGCATCGTTGAAATCGTGCGTTGCGTGATCTGTATTCGCGAAGGTGCCTGGCCATCGCGCGAGCAGGACGTCGAGGAGGTCGATGTCGACAAGCTCAAGAAGATGGTGCATATCGACGATACCGAGGTAGCCAAATGAAGATTCGCCGCGAGTTGTGGTTCGGCTTTTCGCTGATGGCGATCATCATCGTCACAACAGTGATTTTCACGCCCTGGGGCAACATGAGCAATGGCCACCTTGGCATGCTGATGTTGTCGCTGGTGGTGGTGGCCATCATGCTGGGCTTTCCCACCGCCTTTACGTTGATGGGCATGGGGGTGCTTTTCGCCTGGCTCAATTACCGCGCGGTGGATCCCGAGACCGCGACCCGGCATGTGCTCGACCTGATGGTGCAGCGGGCCTACGCGGTGATGAGCAACGATGTGCTGATCGCCATTCCCTTGTTTGTGTTCATGGGTTATCTGGTCGAACGCGCCTCACTGATCGACAAGTTGTTCAAGAGCCTGCACCTGGCGATGGCGCGGGTGCCCGGGTCACTCGCGGTGGCGACCATCGTCACCTGCGCGATCTTCGCCACCGCCACCGGGATCGTCGGCGCGGTGGTGACCCTGATGGGCCTGCTGGCTTTTCCGGCGATGCTGCGCGCCGGTTACAGCACCAAGGTGGCGGCCGGCGCGATCACCGCCGGCGGCTGCCTGGGCATCCTGATTCCGCCGTCGGTGCTGTTGATCGTCTACGGTGCGACTGCCGGCGTGTCGGTGGTGCAACTGTATGCGGGCGCATTCTTCCCCGGCCTGATGCTGGCCGGGTTGTATGTCGGCTACATCATCGTGCTGGCCAAGTTGCGTCCGGAGTTGATGCCGCCGTTGGCCGAAGCGGAGCGCCGGGTTGCGCTGCCGCCGCTGGCGCAGGCGCTTTCGGTACGCGGGCGCAACGCCCTGTCCGGCCTGCTGCGCGGGTTGGGGTCGACCGGCGTGGCCAAGGGCCGTGCCGCCGGACAGCTGGTGGTCACGCTGCTGCCGGCGCTTGCTGTCGCGGTGTTGCTGGCGCTGGTGTACCAGTCGGCGACCGCACCCTTGGTGGTCGAGGATACCTCCGGATTGGTGCGCGCCGGTGGTGCCATTGCTGCAGAGGAAAACAAGGGTAGTGACACTGCTGGCCTGCAGGAGCCGAAAGACGAGGGTACTGGCCTGACTGAGCCAAAGGAAGAGAGCACTGGACTGGCGGAGCCGAAAGAGGAGGCCAGGAGCCTGGCGGAGCCGAAAGCGGCGGAAGCCGTGACGGCTGCGGCGTCGGCAGGAGCGGCACCGGTAGCAGCGGTGGCTGCAGGCAAGGGCGAGGCAGCCTCGGCGGCAACCCCGACACCGGAGGCGGCCAAGGCTGCCGTGACCAAGGCGGAGTCAAAAGTTGCGGCGGCGGCTATGCCACGCCTGGACACGCCGAAGTGGTTTATCGGCTTGGCGGCCGGTTTCGTCGTCTTCGTGATCGCGCTTTATGCGTACTGGACATGGGAGCGTCTGGAGATTTTCAAGATGCTGCTGGGCTCCTTCTTCCCGCTCGCGGTGCTCATTCTCGCGGTGCTGGGCTCGATCGTGTTCGGCCTGTCGACGCCGACCGAAGCGGCGGCGGTCGGCGCGTTTGGCGGCTGCCTGCTGGCCGCGGCCTATCGCTATATCGAATACCGCAAGCGCCCTGGTGGCGCGGCTGGCGGCCCGGTGTGGGCAACCACCAGGGAAATGGGCTCGATCATCAAGGATTCCTCCTTCCTGACCGCCAAGACCAGCGCAATGGTGTGCTGGTTGTTCGTCGGTTCGTCGATTTTCTCGGCGGCCTTCGCGCTGCTCGGCGGCCAGGAACTGGTCGAGAAATGGGTGTTGTCGCTGGGCCTGACGCCGCTGCAATTCATGATCCTCGCGCAGTTCATCATCTTCATTCTCGGCTGGCCGCTGGAGTGGACCGAGATCATCGTCATCTTCATGCCGATCTTCATTCCCTTGTTGCCCAAGTTCGGGGTTGATCCCCTGTTCTTCGGGCTCTTGGTGGCGCTCAACCTGCAGACGGCATTCCTGTCGCCGCCGGTGGCGATGGCGGCGTTTTACCTGAAGGGGGTTGCGCCGCCGCATGTGACGCTCAACCAGATCTTCGCCGGCATGATGCCGTTCATGGGCATCCAGGTGATCGCGATCGTGCTGCTCTACCTGTTCCCGGCGATCGGGCTGTGGTTGCCGCCGGTGCTGTACCGCTGAG
>JANPGJ010000526.1:0-1773 GCA_031423955.1 Burkholderiales bacterium | reverse complement strand
GCGGCAGGGTCTGCCCGGTGAGCAGATCCACGCGCACCAGGGCGCCGAGCTGGTCGCTCAATCCGTCCTGCTGGTTCGCCACCGTGCCAACGACGCCGGCGGCCGCAATGTCGGCGGACATCAGAACGCGCTGCTCGAGCGCCTCGAACATCAGCTTGCGGCGCAGTGGCGGGCGCTGGACCGCGCGCGGACGAGTGAGCAGCGCCGTGAGCGCCTGGCCCCAGCGGGTACGTGCCTTGACGGCCTTCCCCATGCTCGCTCCGAATGTGCTGCTCGTCCGGCATCAACTACGACACGCTGGCACCCACCAGGCAAGTCGGGCATTTTGTTACCGCTTGCGCACTGCCCTCGGAAAACCGCTGGATCAAGCCAATTGCAGCCCGGACAATCGATTCGACATGGGCAGAAGCGAAGCGCTTTCAGCACAACCGGATCTAGAAAACTTTCCTATCACGTGTTTTACGCTATCGGTCCGGTAATATGCAATGCTTTTCGTTGGTTATTTCAAGGATGGTAAAGAAATAACATTTCGAATCGACGCCTCGCGGCGATGCAGTAATGCTGATGTCATCGGACGTGCCAAAAACAGTGGTCATCGTCATGCCAATGGCAAGTCAGAAGCAGCTACCACCGGTGCTTCGAATCGCGCCCGGCACCCGCGCTTGCGACGCCGGGTGCACAGCGGCATGGGGCCCTGCATGCGCGTTGCGACAAAGCGTCGCCGGAACGCCCAGGCCTCCCGGCAACGCCGGCGACTACCGCTTCTTGGTGCTGGCGGATGGCTTAGCGGCATCAGCCTTGGGCATGTCGCCAATCACTGTCTTTACTGGACAGATCGAAAACGCGGGACATTTCTTGCATCCCGCAACGATGGCGATCGGACATAGGGTCATGACGTTCTTTCAGGGTTGGCTAACGTCGACCCAGCATACGCCATATCCGGCGCAGAACTCCGCGCGCGCTCAGACGGTGGCGATCGGCGTCGCCGGCGAGCCCACCGCACCCGGCAGGCGCAGCGGCGGTGCGGTGAGAAAGCAACGGCTGCGGCCTTGCGCGCGCAACCAGTCGGCCAGGTCCTTCAGCCACCAGATCTCGCCCAGGGGGATGCCCAGCTTGAACAGGCAGTGGTGGTGCAGCGGCAGCGCCGGGCGCCGCCCTTCCTGCGCCTTCGCCGGATGGGTTTCGACCGCGTAGTTGTCGGCGATCAGCGCGGCGACGCCGGAGTCGGAAATCCATTTCAGCAGTTTCTCATCACGGCCATCCAGGCCGGCGCAGGCATGGTCGAGCACTTTCATGTCGGGTTGCTTGTTCATGCCCATCATCAGGTCGGTCCAGCCGGTGTAGAGCAGCAGCATGTCGCCCTCCTCCACTTCCACCTGGTCGGCCTCGAATACCCGCATCAGCTGCTCGTAGCCGATCGCGATGTGGGCGTCGCCGTAGTGCGCGCGCAGGTTGGCCAGCACGCCGCGGCCCTGCACGCCCTTGACGGCGAAGTTCTCGATGCCCAGCTGGCGTGCGCCGCCGTGCTCGCCGCAGTCATGCTCCATGCCGCCGGCGGCCAGCGCGTCGTAGCGCTTCGGGCCGCAGATGTCTTCGTCGCCGCGATAGCCGTTGTAGTACACCTTCTCCGGCGTGCCGTCGCCGTCGGCGTCGAACCATGCGCCGACGTGGGCGAACGAGTCCCACTGCGTGGAGTACTGCAGCGACATGATCACCAGGTCGTCGGAGATGATGTCGCTGTTCTGCCGGTCGGCGCGCTCGAACGGGAAGTTG
>JANPGJ010000525.1:0-2276 GCA_031423955.1 Burkholderiales bacterium | reverse complement strand
GGCAACGGCATCGACGACGTGGTGGTCGACTTCGGCGCCGGCCGCGGCTTGTGGGTGTGGAGCAACAACAGCACCTGGAGCCAGCTGAGCCCGAACCCGGCGCGCTCGATGCTGCGCGCGGATCTGGACGGCAGCGGCCGCGACGACCTGGTGGTCGACTTCGGCGTCGGCATCGGCATTTCGGTATGGACCAACAATACGGCATGGGTGCCCTTGAGCGCGAATTCGGCGCAGGCGATGCTGCGCGCCGACAGGCCGTTGATCTGGGTCCAGGGCAAGGCGGTGTTCCAGGCCCACAGCCCGTTGCGCGGGCCGAAATCGGCGATCAGGTCGTCGCTGCCGCTGTTGCGCAGGTTGGCGCGGGTCAGCGAATCGGAACTCAGCGTGGAGAGCTGCGACCAGGCGCTGTTGTTGCGCCAGGCCCAGAGGCCGTAGGTGGCGTCGTAATCGACGATCAGGTCATTCAAGGCCAGGCCGGTGCCGGACAGCGGCACGCTGTGCGGCGAGCCTGGCGCATTGCTGGAAATGCCGAACGTGTCGGCACGCGGCCCGAGGCCGGCGGGGCGGAAGCGGATCACCACGGTGCAACTGGCGCCGGCGGCGAGGGTGGTGCCGCAGCTGCCGCCGATGCGGCTGAAGTCGCCCGACAGTGAGAACAGCAGCGACGACATCGCCTGGGTGCCGCTGTTGGTCAGAGTGAGCGTACGGGCCGGCCCCGACACGCCCTTCTCGGCGCGGCCGTAGACCAGCGCAGCAGGTTGCAGCGACATCGCAGCGCCGGAGGTGGTGGTTGCGCAGAACTGTGCTGATATGCCGCCGATGGTGAGGGTGGCGCAGGTGGTCACGCCGCCGTTTGGTGATGTCGCCAATTCGACCGCGATCCGGTCACCGTTTCGTACCGTACCGTCGGCAGTGGTGTAGATGCTGTCGACAAACAGGTTTGCATATCTTCCTCCGCTCACCCTGATCGGCGTAGCCGTGTTGATTCCGCCAACCGTGATGACCCATGTTGCGAGGGAACCCGGTGTCGCACCGGTCTGCGCCGGCGGAGCGAACGCGTCGGGTATGGTGTCGATCGTTGTCACGCAGAACTGTGCGGAGGCGCCGCCGATAGTGAGCGTCGCACAAGTCTGCGCTCCGCTGCCGGCGCCGCTTTGAAGTTGCACCTTGACGCGGTCGCCGTTGAGAACGGTTGCCGGCGACGCCGTGAATGCGCCGTCATTGATGCTGTATTTGCCGCCGCTGCTCACGCTGATCGGCGCCGCGATGTTGATGCCGTTGACCACCACTTCGGCGGACGACAGGAGTGTGTTGACTGCTACGCCGACCTGCGGACTGAAGCTGAGACCGTACGGGGTCTGGTTAGGTTGTTCGGCGTTGCCGGTCAAGCGCATGCTGGTCGAGCCAGTCCCGGCCGGAATGGCGATCGACAGGTCGGTCGAGAATCCGCCCGAGGATTGCGGCGTGAACGCGACCTGGATGGTGCAGGTTTGCGATGGCGCAAGGGTCTGACCGCAGGTGCCGCCGCTGCCAGGGAGGGAAAAATCACTGGTGTTGGAGAGGCTTGGCTGGCCGACCGAGACTGCGGCATTGGTATTGTTCGACAGGATGAGTTGGCGCTGTGCGGATTGCACGCCGATGACGACGCGGCCGAAATCACAACCCGAGAGAAAGGCCGCCAGCGCGGTGCTGCTGCTGCTGCAGCCGACGGCGACGGTCTGCAGCGGATTGAGCTGTGGCGATACCGTGCCGAGCGGATCCCAATCGGCATGCACGAACGGCTCACCGAAGTTCAGGGTATGGTTGCCAAGCTGACCGCGCGCATTGTTGCCCCAGCTGACGATGCTGTTGACGCCGTCGGCCATGATGGCAATCGCATGCGCCGCGCCTGCGACCACCCGCCAGGCCTTACCAATATTGGTGATGCGCGCGGGTGTCGAACTGCAATTGAAGACGCCGCAGGTTTCGGTCGTCGAACGGTTGAGCTGGTTGAAATTGTTCAGGCCCCACGAGTACACCCGCCCCTGTGAATTGATCGCCAGCGCGAAGGTGCCGCCGGCCGCGATGCCCACGATGTCGCCGAGCCCGACGTCGTTTGGCGGTCCATAGCCGCCGGCGAGCACGCCATAGGCGCTGTTACCCCAGGCAAAGACCCGGCCGCCGCTGAGGGCCAGGGTGTAGGCAGCACCAGCGCTGATCGCAGTCACACCGAACAGGCCGGGCACCTGCCTGGGCGCCCGGTGGCGAGGAGTCGGTGCGCAAGCCCGGCTACGGAG
>JANPGJ010000524.1:0-20234 GCA_031423955.1 Burkholderiales bacterium | reverse complement strand
CAGCAGAATTAATTAACCCTTTTGATTCAATGGTTTGCATAATTAACCTCGCCTAGTGATGTAAATAGCATACGCCGCTTTGGGCGTGCCAACCACTGGGTTTTGAAAAAATATTTTTTGCAGGCGAGCGCCTGAAAAATCGTGCGGAAGGGGGGCCTCGGACCGTCAGAAAAAACGGTCGGGGGCCGCTTTATACCGCAAATCGGGATGGCGGACCGGCGCTTCGTTCAAGCCGCGCCAATCCTGCCCGCGGCCGGCCCTGCGCGCCGCGACGGCTGCGAGTGAAACGGCAACCGTTGGTCGATCCGGCCCGCGCCGGCGAGATGCCGCGCAGTCCGGCCTCAGGCGCGACGGTCGGCGTCGCGCCGCACGCCGTGATCGCGTCGCTCACCCCCCAGTGCCTTGAGCAAATGGGTCAGTGCCAGTTGCGCCTGCCGTGCCTGCGGCCCGTCACTGCGGTCACGTTCGTGCACGATCCAGTGCGCCAGCATGTCGCGCAGGGTCACGCGGCCCTGGTCGGTCTGCGCCAGCATGTTGAGTTCAGCCAGCGCCGTGGTCGCCGTCAGGCCCTCTTCATGCACGATCGCCACCACCGCGACATCGATATCGCTGGCGGTGACCTCGCCGCCCAGGATTTCGCACACCTCGTTGCGCAAGTCGTCGTATCCACCAATCATGCTCGCCTCCCGGATCGCTTTGGCCCGGCGCGAATGCCGGTTTGTGAATCCCAGCCTAGCACCGCGACCACGCACAAGTTTGATGTGCCGCAAACCTTTGGCGCTGCCCCTCGCCTATGCTGGGCATCAGTGACGGCACCCCGGTACCACCTCGACAAGGGATCGAACATGAGCGACATCACCCAACTGCTTGGCGCCGAGGCCGAAGGCCTGTTGTCCCATGTTTGCAAGGGTATCCCGAAAGCAGGCCTGCACCTGCCGGGGCCGGATTTCGTCGATCGGGTGGTCGCCCTGTCTGATCGTCCGCCGCCGGTGTTGCGCAGCCTTGCGCATATGTTCTATCACGTGCGTCTGGCCGGCAGCGTCTACCTGTCGATCCTGCCGGTCGACCAGGGGATCGAGCACAGTGCTGGCGCCTCGTTCGCGAAAAATCCGATGTATTTCGACCCGGAAAACATTGTCAGGCTCGCCATCGAGGGCGGCTGCAATGCGGTCGCCTCGACCTTGGGCGTGCTGGGCGCCTGTTCACGCAAATATGCGCACAAGATCCCGTTTCTCCTGAAGTTCAACCACAACGAGTTCCTGACCTACCCCAACAAGTTCGACCAGATTTTTTTCGCCAGCGTCAAGCAGGCGCGCGAGATGGGTGCGGTGGCGGTCGGCGCCACCGTTTACTTCGGCTCCGCCGAATCCGGGCGCCAGATCGTCGAGGTGTCGAAGGCCTTCCAGGCAGCGCACGAAATGGGCATGGCCACCGTGCTCTGGTGCTACCTGCGCAACCCGGCCTTCAAGAAGGACCTTGACTATCACGTCTCGGCCGACCTGACCGGCCAGGCCAACCACCTGGGCGTCACCCTTGAAGCCGACATCATCAAGCAGAAACTGCCGGAGAACAACGGCGGCTACCTGGCGCTCAACACCAAGGAAAATCCCTACGGCAAGAGCGACCGCCGCATGTACAGCGAGCTTGCCACCAACCACCCGATCGACCTCGCGCGCTACCAGGTGGCCAACTGCTACATGGGCCGTGCCGGCCTGATCAACTCCGGCGGCGCCGCCGGCGAAAACGACCTGCACGACGCGGTGCGCACCGCGGTGATCAACAAGCGTGCCGGCGGCATGGGCCTGATCTCCGGGCGCAAGGCGTTCCAGAAGCCGATGGCCGACGGCGTGACCCTGCTCAACGCGATCCAGGACGTTTATTTGTCGAAGGCGGTCACGCCTGCCTGAAGCGGCGACAGGAGCATTGGGCGCCTCGCCGCGGTCGGCGGCGAGTCGCTCAACCGTCGCCGCGCGCAACTGGCGCCGCGGCAACGCTTACATCTCAAGAATGAATTTCCCGAAGTGCCGGTTCTCGCGCATCGCGCGCTGCGCGTCGTATGCCTCGGCCAGCGGAAATACGCGATCGACCGGCATCGCGATGCTGCCGGCCGTCACCGCCGGGCCGAGGTCAGCCCACGCCTTGTGGACCAGGCTGGCGAACTGCTCGACGCTGCGCATGCGAAACGAGGCGCCGAGCAGCGCGATGCGCTTTTTCGACAGCAGATCCAGATCCATCGCACCCGACGCGCCGCCCATGCGCCCGACCTGCACCCAGCGCGCCCCGACCGCGGCCATCGTCAGGTGATCGTTGATCGCGGTAGCGCCGATCATGTCGATGATCACATCGGCGCCGGCATTGTTGGTGGCTGCAAGTACCGCGGAGGCCACGTTGCCGGCAGCGTAATCGATCGGGTGCGTCACGCCAACCGCCGCCAGCCGCGGAATCTTCGCCGCGCTGGCACTGCCGGCCACGATTCCGGCGCCCAGCATGCGCGCGATCTGTGCCGCCGCGATGCCGACACCGCTGGCCGCACCCTGGATGAAGATGCTCTCGCCCTTTGCAAGCCGGCCGTTGCCGACCAGCGCGTCGTGCGCGGTGAACAGGGCCACCGGCAAGGCCGCCGCCTGCACCCACGACAAGGCTGGCGGGATGCGGACCGCCAGACGATGGTCGAGCAACACCTGCTCGGCATAGGCGCCCGACGGCATGCCCATCACCCGCTCGCCGACCGACCAGCCGGCGACCGCACTGCCGACGGCGATCACCTCGCCGGCAGCTTCCAGCCCGGCAATCGGGTGCGGCGGCTTGGTCGCCACCCGCTCATAGTGACCGGCATTGCGCCCGAGATCAGCGCGGTTCAGACCGGCCGCATGCACCTTGAGCAACAAATCGTGTGGCCCGGGCGTCAAGTCGGGCAGGTCGGCGAAACGCAACTGCGCGCGACCGTCTTTTTGTTCGATCAACCAGGCTTTCATGGCTTCGTAGTCTCCGTTGGCAGGCAGTTCAACTTTCGCCGCGACCCGCGCCGTCACCGGCGCGCCGCCACGCTATCCCGATGCAAGGCGCCGTGCGCTGCGCACGGCAAGACAGAAAACGCGCTGTCAAGCCCCGCTCAGGGCATGATCTCGCCGCCGTTCGGGTGCAGCAGTTGGCCGCAATAGTATCGCGCCTCTTCAGACGCCAGAAACACGAAGGCCGGCGTCATGTCTTCCGGCGTGCCCAGGCGCTTCAAGGGCAGGCTGGCGGCATGCGCCGCCTTGGCTTCTTCGGGCAACGGGTCGAAACCGGTATCCACCAGGCCGGGCGCGACACCATTGACCAGCACGCCATAGGGCGCCATTTCCTTGGCCAGTGCGCGGGTGAAGGCGATCACGCCTCCCTTGGCCGCCGAGTAGGCGGTGTAGTTTTCGCGACCGATGTAACCCAGCTGCGAACACAGGTTGATGATCTTGCCGGTCTTCCGCGCCATCATGTGGCGCGCCGCGGCGCGCGAGCACAGGAAGCCGCCGCGCAGGTGCACCGCCAGCATGCGGTCCCAGTCATCAACACTCATCTCGACAATCGGTTGCGGGCGCTGGATGCCGGCGTTGTTGACCAGGATGTCGAGCTGGCCGAAGGTGCCGATCACCTGCGCGAACGCGGCCTCGACTTGGGCCTCGACGGTGACATCGCACCTGAGCGCCAGGGCGCGCCGGCCGCGCGCCTCGATCTCGCGCACCAGGCTGTGCGCCTGATCGTCACGCGTGACATAAAGAACCGCGACATCGGCGCCTTCGCCGGCATACGCCAGCGCCACCGCGCGGCCGATACCGGTGTTGCCGCCGCTGATGAGCGCAGTGCGCCCCGCCAGCCGCCCATTGCTCATGGCACCTCCCGAAACATGCGCCCCCAGCCCTCGACCCGTTTCGGGTCGACACCGGCGAGCTTGAGACACTTCCATACCGCCGTCGAAATGCTGTCGTAGATCGGAATGCCGATCTCGCGCTCGAGCGCCTCGACCAGCGGCGCCGACATCAGGTTGGTGCACAGCATGCTGATCGCCTGCGGCCTGGCCGCCGCCACTTCATGCACCATCGCCGTCAGTTGCGCCGGCGTCACCTCGGAGAATGAAAAATTGTGCGACAGCCCGAGATGTCGCTCGGCCACCACATTGAAACCCGCCTGCGCGTAGTTGGCGTTGATTTTTTCCTGCACGTCATCGGTATAGGGCGTGACAAAAGCGATGTCGCGGGCGCCGGTGGCACGCAACACCTCGTTCAAGGCCAGCACCGAGGTGCCGGCAGGAATGCCGGTGCGCTCGGTGATGCGCCGGCACAGGGTTTCATCGGCCTCGAAGCCCAGCCAGGAAGACGAGGTGCCGTTCCAGGCGATCGCATGCAGCTCGGCATCGGCCAGCAATTCGGCGGCCGCCAGGATATTGCTGTCGTCGAACTGCTTCAACGCGTTGTCGTTGAGCGCGATCTGGGTCACCCGGAAGCGGCCGAAATGCGCACTCGCCTCCGGCAGGCCTGCCAGCATCATGGTGGTGATCGGCTCAAGCGCGGTGTTGGAGGACGGCGTGAGCATGCCGATCAATGTGCGTTTGCGGGTCATTCCGACTTTCGATCGATCAATGGCTGGATTGCGCAATGTGCTGTGAAGTTCTGCAAGGCGCGTGCCGGAACCTCAGGCGCCCAGCGCCTCGGCCAGGTCGAAGCCGGGCGGCGCGGCGCGGCGCATGTCGAGCCCGGCCTCGACCTCGGTCAGGTGTGCGAGCATCAGGCGCGCGGCACGCGCGCCGTCGCCCTGCATGATCGCCGCGCTGATCGCCACATGATCGTTGCCGCGGCAGGCCGGCAGGTCGGGGCTCTCGTACAAATAAATGATCAGGCTTGTGAGCGTTTCCATTTCGCGCAGCAGGCGCAGCATCAGCGCATTGCCGGCCAGTTCGGCCAGCAGCAAATGAAATTCGCCGGTCAGGCGGATCAGCGCGCGCTGGTCGGCTCGCGCGAAGGCCTCGGCCTCCTTTTGCAAATGCGCGTTGAGCCGCGCTTCAAGCGCGCGGTCGGCACGCGCACTCAAGGTCTGCACCACTGCCGGTTCGAGCAGGCGCCGCACCTCGAATACTTCGCGCGCCTGTTCGGCGGTAGGCTCGCTGACAAACGCTCCGCGATTGGCATGCAAGGTAACGATGCCCTCATGCGCCAGGCGCGCCAGCACGGCGCGGACACGGGCGCGATTGACGCCGAAAATGCCGGCCAGGCGGTCTTCAACCAGCTTGGTGCCGGGCGGCAGCCGCCGTTCGACTACCGCCAGCATGATGCGCTCGACCATTTCTTCGTGGCTGGGCGGGCGGATGGGTGGCAGGTCGGCTTGCATGGTGGCAGGCGATTGTAAACCGGCGGCGGCATCGCACGAGGCGGCCACGGCTGCGTCACCTGCGGCATTTGGGGACGTTGGAAAGGCAGACCTATACATAGCGGCGGCACCTCATGAACGCACCGAAACGGGTCATCTGCACTGCGATGCGCACCTTATTAGTGTACAAAATATTCTCTATTTTGTTGACATTTTATTTAATGATCGTATACATTTTGTTCATCCACTATCGTGACGTCATCCATCTTGCGCTTCCGGCACGATTCCCGCATGACCCGCTGTCCTTCTCCGCCCTTTCCGGACCCTTCATGAGACTGCTTCTGGTCAACGGCAATCGCACCCAGTCGGTCACCGACGCGGTGTTGGCCGAAGCGCGCCTGGCCGCCAGCGCCGATACCGAACTGACCGCGCTCTCCGCCGCCTTCGGCGCCGATATCGTGTTCTCGCATGCGGAAAACACGATTGCCGGGCATGCGGTGCTTGACTGCCTGGCACGTCATCACGCCGGCTACGACGCGGTGGTGCTGGCGATTTCGTTCGACTCCGCGCTGGCTGGCGCTCGCGAATTGCTGCCCATTCCGGTACTCGGCATCACCGAAAGCGCGCTGTTGACTGCCTGCCAGCTTGGCCGGCGCATCGGCGTGGTCACCGTCGGTCAGGTGTCGACCGGCTTGTATCGCGAGGTCTTCGAGAAGAGCGGCGTGATGGCGCGCATCGCCGCCATCGGCACGGTCGATCTGGCCTCGGCCGGCGAATACCTGTCGCCGCAGGAATTCGATGCCCGCGTGGTGGCCGAAGCCAACCGCCTGGTCGCCCATGACAGGGTCGACGTGGTGGTGGCCTGTGGTGCGGCGCTCGCCGGCGTTGCGCGCCGCGCACGCGATGCGGTCGGCGTACCGCTGGTCGACGGCGTCGGCGCCGCGGTGCGCCAGGCCGAGGCTCTGGTGCAAGGCGGCTATCGGCCGCGGCAACGGCCGCCCGGCCCGCGATCCACGATGACCGGCATTTCGCCGGAACTCGCCGCGCTGTTCGCGCGACCCTGACCGGCACTGTCATGGCACGCACCATGATCCGCCAGGCGCGCGTGCTGACCATGGACGACAGCAGCCGGGAATTCGCCACCGCCGACATCCTGGTCGACGGCGGCCACATCGCCGCGATCGGCCCCAACCTCGCGGCTGATGCGGTCGACCGCGTGATCCAGGCACACGGCAAATTGGCGATGCCGGGTCTGATCAACGGCCACTTTCATTCGCCCGGCAACATGATGTGCGGCGCGCTGACCGACATGCCGCTCGAACTGTTCATGCTGTTCGAGGTGCCGCCCGGCGGCGAAGGTGGGGTCGGCACACGACTGGCCTATGCGCAAACCCTGCTTGGCGCGGTCGAGATGCTCAAGGCCGGCATCACCGCGGTGCATGACGACCCGTATCACAACCCCGCGCCGACCCCGGAAGGGATCGACGCGATCATGCAGGCGTATGCCGATGCGGGCATCCGCGCCACCGTGTCGATCAACCATCCGAACCGGCTGGAGATCGACAAGTACCCGTTCCTCAAGGACTTGCTGCCGCCGGAAGCCGTGAAACAGATGGCCGGCGCGCGGCGCTGGAGCGCAGCGGAAATCGGCGCCTTGTACCGCTGGTTTCATGAGCGCTGGCATGGCGCCGCCAGCGGCCGCCTGCGGGTAGCGGTTTCCAATTCCGCGCCGCAACGGGTGACCGACGATTATTTCGCGACGCTCTCGGAATTCAGTCGTGCGCACGACCTGCCGTTCAACATCCACATGCTCGAAACCCGCCTGCAGCGCGTGTTCGGCCAGGAGGTGTGGGGCAAATCACTGGTGCGTCAGGTGCATGACCTCGGCTTTCTCGACCAGCGCATGCTGGTGATCCACGCCATCTGGGTCGATGAGGCCGACATGGAATTGCTCGCCGCCTCCGGTTGCACGGTGGCGCACAACCCGGTGTGCAACCTGAAACTGGGCAGCGGCGTGATGCCGTTTCGCCGGCTGCGCCGACATGGCATACCGATTGCATTGGGTACGGACGAACGCAACACCGATGACACCACCAATGTGTGGGGTGCGATGAAAACCGCCGGACTGATCCACAAAATCGCCGAACCCGATTACCACGACTGGCCCAGCGCCCTGGAGTTGCTGACCTGCGCCACCCGCGGCGGCGCCCGCGGCATGCGTCTGGACGGTGAAATCGGCCAACTCAAGGCCGGCGCGGCGGCCGACCTGATCGTAGTCGATCTCGATACCCTGCCATTCACCCCGCTCAATGACTTGAAGCGGCAACTGGTGTTTTGCGAAAACGGCGCATCGGTCCGCATGACCATGGTGGCCGGTGAAGTGGTGGTCGAAGACGGTCAGGTGAAAAGCGTCAATGAAGCCGCGCTCAAGGCGGAAATCCGCGAACTTGCGGTCGAGTTTTCTGCCAGCCTCACCGCCACCGCGCGCGCCGCCGCCCTGCTCGAACCGCATTATCACGCGATGCTCAAGCGCGCCCTCGATGTCGATGTCGGCATGGAACGGCGCGCCGGACCGATGTTTCCGTGAACCGGACGCCAATGCTCGCCAGCCACGGCCGCTTCGACTACTCGGCGATCACCGAACGGCCCGGCTTTACCTGGCCCAACGGCAAGCGCCTGGCGATCTATGTGGCGCTGAACCTGGAAGCCTATGCCTTTGGTGAAGGCCTGATCGAGGAAATCGCCACCCCCGGCCCCGGCCCGGCGCCGGACGTGATGAACTGGTCGTGGCTGGAATACGGCAATCGGGTCGGCGGCTGGCGCCTGGCCGCCATGTTCGCCGAGCTTGGCCTGCCCTGCACCCTGCTGGTCAATGCCGAGGTCTATCGCCATTGCCCGCAACTACCGCATGCCTTCGCCTCGGCCGGCGCGGAAATCGCCGCCCATGGCCGCAGCAACTCCGAGCGCCAGGGCAATCTGCCGCCGGGCGAAGAAGCGGCGCTGATCGCCGAGGCCACCGCCGCAATCGAAGCCGGCGCCGGGCGCAGGCCCCTGGGCTGGCTCGGCCCCTGGATCTCGGAGAGCAACGTCACCCCCGACCTGCTGCAGGAAGCCGGCTACCGCTATGTGCTCGACTGGTGCTGCGACGACCAACCCTTCTGGCTCAAGACCCGCGGCGGGCAACTGCTCGCGGTGCCGTATCCGCAGGAACTCAACGACAGCAATACCGTGATCGGCCGCCGCGTCAATCCAGACGCCTTTGCCGACATGATCATCGACAACTTCGGCGAAATGCGCCGCCAGGCGGCTGACCAGCCGCTGGTGATGGGCGTCTCGCTGCATGCACATTGCGCCGGCCAGCCGTTTCGCCTGAAGCACTTTCGCCGCGCGCTGGCGGCCATCAGCGCCGCCTTGCCCGATGTCTGGGTCACCACTGCCGGCGCCATTGCCGAGCATTTCGCCAATTCCGGCGCCGGTCAGGCGCCCGTATCGCAGCATCGCGCGCGGTGAGGCGCTTCCCTCACTCGATCCAACCGGGAGAATCGCATGCAGGACATCGACCTTGACCGCAGAACGCTGCTGGCCGCCGGCACCATGGCTGCCGGCGCATTGCTCGCCACCGCCGGTGGCGACGCCGCCGCCCAACAACCACTGCCACCGAAGCTTTCGACCCATGCACTCGACACCTATACCGGCAAGCAGGCCGCCGGCATTCGCATCGACCTCTACATGATCGAAGGTGACACGCGAAAGCTGCTCAAGAGCGTGCGCGCCAACGACGAGGGTCGCGTCACCGCCAACCTGCTGGAGGGCGAAGCGCTCAAGGTGGCGCGCTACGAGCTGGTCTTCCATGTCGCCGAGTACTACAAGAAACTCGGCGTGCCGCAATCCAGTCCCGAATTCCTTGACGTGGTGCCGCTGCGGGTGGCAATCTGGGACGACAAGCAGCGTTACCATGTGCCGCTGTACTTCTCGCCCTGGGGCTACATGACCTATCGCGGCAGCTGATCGCCAGCCTGCCCACCCGATCGATACTGTCAACCTGAGGAGCCTTCACCATGGATAGCAGCAACAATTCACGTCGCGACTTTCTTGCCGCCGGCGTCGCCGCTGGCAGCGCACTCCTGGCCGCCAACGAGGCCGCCGCGCAAGCGCCTGCCGGTGGCCGCGTCACCGCGCACATTCTCGATCTCTACAACGGCACGCCGGCCAATGGCCTCAAGCTCGACTTCTACGCCTACGACGGCGCCACGCCGACACTGGTCAAATCGGTGGTCACCAACGCCGACGGCCGCCCGCCCGAGGGTCCGCTGGTGCAGCCGGCCGGCATGAAGACCGGCCGCTACCGGATTGATGTACACGTCGGTGACTATTACAAGAAGACCGGCGCCAAACTGCCCGGCGGCTACCACACCCGGTTGACCATGGAGTTCGACATCTACGACGCCAGTCAACCCCATCACCTGCCGTTCCAGATCACCCCGTGGACGCAATCCTCCTCGGTGCTGCCGGGCTGATCACGATCCATTTTCCCAACGAAAGGAAGCATCCATGTCCGCATTCCGCAAATCCCTGCTGGCCGCCGCGCTGGCCACCCTGACGCTCGCCCCCCTGGGCGTGAGCGCGCAAGACAAGGTCCGCCTGGCCGGCAATTTCGAGATCGCCCATTCCTCGTCGGTCGCGATGGAGCAGGTGTTCAAACCCGAACTGGCCAGGCTCACCAAGAATGCGCTGCAGGTCGACCTGTTCCCGGCGATGCAGCTGGGCGGCGCCAAGGAAAACGTCGACGCCGTGCGCGCCGGGTCGCTCTTGATGACATGGACCGGCGCGGCCTACATGTCGCGCATCGTGCCGGAGCTCGAGGCAGTGAGCCTGCCGTTCCTGTTCTCCGGCCGTGAAGCCGCCTTCAAGGTGCTCGATGGCAACGTCGGCAAGCTGCTCGACCAGAAAATGGCCGACAAGAATTTTCTGGTGCTGGGCTGGATGGAACTCGGCTCGCGCAACATCACCAACAGCAAGCGCCCGATCAAGACCCTGGAGGACCTGAAGGGCCTGAAAATCCGCCTGCAGCCCAACGAAACCCACCTGGCGACGTTCCGCGCGCTGGGCGCCAACGCGGTGGCGATGGACGTCAAGGAGCTGTATTCGGCAATGGAGCAGAAGGTGCTCGACGGCCAGGAAAATCCATTCCCGATCATTCGCGCCGGCCGCTACAACGAAGTGCAGAAGTACCTGTCCAACAGCGGCCACTTCTTCGATTTCATCCTGATCCTGGCCAACAAGAAATCCTTTGAAGGCCTGAAGCCGGAATACCAGAAGGCGATTCGCGACGCGATGAACGCCACCGTGGCAAGCCAGCGGGCGGCTGCTGCCAAGCAGGATGCCGAAGCACTGGAGGAACTGAAGAAGAAGATGGAGTTCACCGAGATCTCACCGGCGGTGCGCGAAGCCATGCGCAAGGCCTCCGCCGGGGTGGTCGACGAGGTGAAAAAGCGCGCCGGCGGCCCGCTGGTCGACAGCGTGCTGGCCGAAGTGGCGAAGATGAAGTAAGCGCAGCCCGCAACCAGCAGCGACAACCCTCCACCAGACCGGGGAACACCGATGTTCGAAAAATTGCTGGACGGCTTCGACCGGCTGGTGTGCTGGGCCATCATGCTGGCGATGGCCCTGATGGTGGCGGTAGTGTCGGTGCAGGTGCTGCTGCGCTACGGCTTCAATTCCTCGCTCGACTGGGCCGACGACATCGGGCGCCTGCTGTTTGTCACCTCGGTGTTCCTGGCGGTGCCGATCGGCATTCGCCACAACGCCCACATCAGCATCGAATTGCTGGTGGCCCGCCTGCCTGCCGGCGCGCAGGGTGCGCTGGCGCGTTTCGTCGCGTTACTGTCGGCCGGCATGATGGCCCTGATCGCCTGGTACACCGTGCAGGTGGCGGCCGAGCAGTGGAATGAGATGATGCCGACGCTCAACATGTCAACCGCGTGGTTCATGGTGCCGGTGGCCTTCGGTACCGCCCACAGCACCTTGCATTTGCTGCGCATCGTCGCCTCCGGCCCGCCGGCGCGCGCCGACCTGGCCGCGGAATAGGAGCGTCGCCATGTCGATCGGCATCTTTCTCGGCTTCCTGCTCCTGGGCGTGATCGGCATGCCGATCGCCTTTTCACTCGGTTTCGCGGCGATGGTGGCGTTGGCCTTCTCCGCCGACGGCTTCGCCATCATCCCGCAACGCATGATGCATGCGGTCAATTCGTTCCCGCTGATGTCGATTCCGTTCTTCATCCTGGCCGGCGAACTGATGGTCAAGGCCGGCATCGTCGAGCGCCTGATCGAACTGGCCAACGCGGTGGTCGGCCGCGTGCGCGGCGGCCTGGCGCATGTGACCATGTTGTCCGGCGCGGGCCTGGCCACGGTGTCGGGTGCGGCGGTGTCCGACGCCAGCGCGCTGTCGACCATCCTCGGGCCCTCGCTGACCAAGGCCTACGACAAGCCGTTCGCCTCGGCGATCGTCGCCGCGGCGGGCAACCTGGGGCCGATCATTCCACCCTCTGGCGCGATGATCGTCTACGCCTTCATGGCCGGGCCGTCGGTATCGGTGGGCGGCATGTTCATGGCGGGGGTGATCCCCGGGCTCATCATCACCGCCGGCTTCATGCTGATCTGCACCTGGTACGTCAAGAGGCGCGGCTACCCGGCCACCGGCGAGGCCTTCAGCCTGGCCAATGTGTTCGCCCAATTGCGCCGCTCGATCATCATCTTCATGATGCCGGTGGTGGTGATTGGCGGCATCGTCGGCGGCGCCTTCACCGCCACCGAAGGCTCGGCCATCGCCGTGGTGTATGCACTGGCGGTCGGCTTTTTCATCACCCGCCGCCTCAAGGTCGCCGACCTGCCGGGCATCCTGCTGCGCTCGGCGATCACCACCGCGATGGTCGGCGCCCTGATCGCCTTCGCCTCGGTGGTGACCTATCTGCTGACGGTGGACCTGCTTCCCGCAAAGGTCGCGGCGCTGGTGAAATCGATCACCACCAGCCCGCTGGGCTACATGGCCCTGGTGGCGGTGGTGCTGTTCGTGGTCGGCATGTTCCTCGAATCGAACGCCGCCTACATCATGCTGGTGCCGCTGCTGCATCCGATCGCGCTGCAATACGGCATCGACCCGCTGCACTTCGGCTTCCTGTTCGTGCTCAACCTGGTGATCGGCATGCTGACCCCGCCGGTCGGCGTGGTGCTGTTCGTGGTGTGCAGCATCAACAAGATATCGATGCGTGAAATCGTGGTCGCGCTGTGGCCTTTCATCACCCTGATGTATGGCGTGCTGTTCCTGTGCATGCTGGTGCCGCCGATCGTGACCTGGCTGCCGCGGCTATTGGGTTATGGCGGCGGATGAGCACGCGCCGCATCGGCATGATCCTGCCGTCCTCCAACACCGTGGTCGAACCGGTGTGCATCGCGATGGCTGCGCAAGCGCCTTCGGTGCAGGTGCATTTCGCGCGCTTCGCACTGACCGCGGTCAAGGTTGACAACCCGGCTGCCGCCTACTACGACTCCGGCGCCCTGCTGGGCGCGGCGAAGCTTCTGGCCGACGCCCGTTGCGAGGTGATCTGCTGGAACGGCAGCGCCGGCGGGCTGGTGGGGTTCGAGCGCGACCGCCAACTATGCGCGGAAATCCGCGCCGCCACCGGCATCGTCGCCACCACTTCGAGCCTGGCGCTGGTTGACGAGTTCGTTCGCAGCGGCGTCAAGCGTTTCGCGATGGTGACACTGAACCCGCCGGACATGAACCTGACCATTCGCGCAAGCTTCGCGGCCGCAGGCTTCGAATGCGTGGCCGACACCCACCGCGGCGACATCGCTGACAATTTCGCGATGGCAGGCATCGAGCCGCAGGAAATCGCCACGATGGCTGAGGCCTGCGTGGGCGGCAGCGCGGTCCGGCCTGATGCGCTGATTGTTTACGGCACCAATACGCGCGGCGCAACCGTGACGCGCCGGCTCCGGGAAACCCTGGGCATGCCGGTCTACGATTCTGTCGCCTGGGGCATGGCCGGGGCTCTGCGCCTGCTCGATATCGACCCGGCCTGCGCGCTCGGCTGACCGGCGTCGATCACAACTGCGGCCCCGCGATGAACAATCATCCAGTCCCGACACATCGCAAGACGGCCATGCCGCCGGTGACGGCCGCGGCCGGCCGCAGGTCACGCGGCGCGCTGTGCCACACTGCGGCGAGGCGATCGCGGATCGCACGCCGATCGCCGGCAAATCAGCCCCGCCCGGCATCAAGCTCTCGCGCGCCCCGACCTGATCGGATCAGCGCGTTGCCCGCAATTTTCCACCATGATTCATCAACCAAGGAGTCCATTCCATGAAATTGCATCACCTCACCCGGGCTGCGATCCTCGCCGCAGCCGTGGCGACCGCGACCGCCGTCATCCCCGTGACCGCGCAGGAAAAGATCAAGCTGCGTGTGATGGGCATGCCGCTATCGACCGGCCTGATCCTGAAGAACAAGGAACAGCCGTTTTTCGAAACCCTGGCGGCCAAGACCGGCCTGCCGCTGGATATCGACTACAAGCCGCTGGACTCCACCGGCGTCAAGGAATTCGAACAACTGCGGGTGATGAAGACCGGCATCTACGACATCGTCGGCCTGCGCATGGGGCAGGTATCGCGTGACGAGCCGATGATCCTGGGCCTGGACATGGTGGGCCTGAACACTGACTACAAGGTGGCCAAGAAGGTGGTCAGCGCTTACCAGAGCTATGTCGACCTGCGCCTGCAGGAGCAATTCAACCTGAAACTGCTGGCGGTATGGCCGTTCGGCCCGCAGGTGATTTTCTGCACCAAGCCGATCAAGGACCTGTCCAGCCTGAAGGGATTGAAAATCCGCATTCTCGACGGCGTGATGGCCAAGTTCATGGAACGCGTCGGCGGCACGCCGGTGACCATGGCGTTTGGCGAAGTCGCACAGGGCCTGAAACTGGGCACCATCGATTGCGCCGTCACCGGCCCGTCATCGGCCAACTCGGCCGGCTGGCCCGAGACCGCGACCCACGTGTACGCGCTTGGCCTGCAGGTGGCGGTGCAGGGCTATGCGATCAACATGAACTCGTGGAAGAAGATGTCGGGCGAGCAGCAAATCAAGCTGCGCGGCGCCATCGAGGGCCTGTCCGACGACATCTGGAAATACTCCGAGGAACTGTGGACCGACGCCATGCGCTGCAATGCCGGCCAGGACCCGTGCACCACCGGCAAGAAGTTCAAGCTGGTCACCGTCAAGCCGACCCAGAAAGACATCGAGTTCGTGCAGAACGCGGTGCGCGACATTTCCTTCCCGGCCTGGGCGGAAGCCTGTGACAAGGTCAATCCGGGCTGCTCGGCAACATGGAAGAAATCCGTGGGCCCGATCATCGGCATGAAGTAGAAATCGGCAAGTGCGGGGCCGGCGCAACTGCGCCGGCCCCGTGATGAAACAGCGGAGTCGCCATGAAAACTCTTGAAAAAGTCGCAGCCACGCTATTCGGTGTGGTGTTCGTTCTTCTCTCGCTCGCGGTCGCGGTGGAGACCTCGATGCGCAAGCTGTTCAACATCTCGCTGCAGGGCGTCGATGAACTGGGCGGCTATGCGCTGGCGGTCGGCGCCTCGCTGGCATTTACCCTGGCGCTGGTGTCGCGCGCCCATATCCGGATCGACCTGATCCATGACCGCCTGCCGCAGGGTCCGCGGGTGGCGCTCAATGTGCTGGCGATGCTCACCGTCAGCGCCACCGCGCTGTTGCTGCTGGCGATGGCCTTCTACAGCCTGCGTGATTCGATCGCCTTGAACAGCACCGCGCAGACGCCATGGGCGACGCCGATCAAATATCCGCAAATGGTCTGGTTCGCCTGCCTCGGCCTGTTTGCCGCGGTCGCCAGTGGCTACGGCATCCGGGTGTTGTGGATGGCCTTCAGCGGCCGTGGCGACGCCCTGGTGCGCGACTACTCGCCGCGCGGCGCAAAGGAGGAATTGAAGGAAGAACTGGATGACGCCAAGGCGCGCGGCGTCGATGTCGCCGCGCTGCCGGGAGAGTCGAAATGAGCATGGTGGCGGTAGGCGTCGTGAGTTTCCTGGCGATGGTGGTGCTGCTGCTGATCGGCATGCCGATCGCCACCGTGATGATGCTGCTGGCGGTGGTGGGCGGCATGGCGGCGTTCGGCGAAGCGTTCCTGATCTCCGGCGCTTCGGTGCTGTGGGGCACGATGAGCGAGAACGGGCTGACCTCGATCCCGCTGTTCGTGCTGCTGGGTGAACTGCTGTTGCGTAGCGGCATGGCCGATCGCATGTACCAGGCCTTCGCCGCCTGGCTCGGGCGCCTGCCGGGCGGCCTCCTGCATACCAACATCGGCTGCTGCGCCCTGTTCGCCGCCACCTCCGGTTCATCGGTGGCGACCGCGGCGACCATCGGCACGGTGGCGCTGCCCTCGCTGCAGCGCCATGGCTACCCGATGGGCGCGTCGCTTGGCAGCCTGGCCGCCGGCGGTACCCTGGGCATCCTGATCCCGCCCTCGGTCAACATGATCATCTATGGCTCGATGACCAACAATTCGGTGGGCAAGCTGTTCATCGCCGGCATCCTGCCGGGGCTGTTGCTGACAGGCCTGTTCATGGTCTACATCTACATCATGGCCAAGGTGACGAAGATGAACGTGGTGCATGATCCGGTGCCGCTCAAGGAACGCATGCGACTGCTTGGCAACATCACCCAGCCGGTGATCATTTTCGCGATCGTCATGGGCAGCCTGTACTTCGGCATCGCCACCGCCACCGAGTCCGCGGCCCTGGGAGTGGTGGTGGCGCTGGTGTTCATCGCGTTCTCGCGCAAGCTTTCGACCGGATTGATGCAGGCCTGCTTCCTGTCCTCGGCGCGCACCACCGGCATGATCCTCTTGATCACCACCGCCGCCTTCGTGCTCAACCTGGCCTTGAGCCTGACCGGCATCGGCGAGGCGCTGACCAAGTGGGTCACCAGCTTTGGCCTCTCAAAAACCGCGCTGTTGCTTGCGTTGATCCTTTTCTATTTGCTGCTCGGCATGTTCATGGACACCCTTTCGATGATGGTGGCGACCATTCCGCTGACCTACCCGATCGTCACCGCGGTGGGTGTGGACCCGATCTGGTTCGGCATCTTCATCGTCATCATGTGCGAACTGGGGCTGATCACCCCCCCGGTGGGCATGAACCTGTTCGTCGTGCAGGGGATCCGGCCGGACAAGGGCAGCGTCGGCGACGTGATTCGTGGCGCGTTTCCCTACGCGATCATCATGATCCTGTTCACCTTCATCCTGATGGCGTTTCCGCAGATCGTGACCTTTCTGCCGGAGAATATGTAGGGGCGCGGACGGGCCAACCAGACATCGGCCCTACACAGTTGAATGTGTCTGAACAGAATTGCCTTGAAGACATGTTTTACGGATTGGTCACCAGAGAATTGTTGAATGCATTGACGACCTGACCGAACGCTGCGCTGTTCGATGCCACCCCGTACACGTAATGGTCTGGCCGCACCAGCGCAACACTTGCGTGGTGGCGCGCAAACCAGTGGGTCACGATGTCGTCCTGTTCGATCACCGCCACCGCGCCTGCCGGAGTCGCCGACGGGAGTGAGCCGGCAGCACCGACCAGAATCACTTTGGGCCCGGCGGCGATCACCGACGGCAGGGCAAGCAGGGCTTCCGGCGCAACGCCTGCAACCGCGATCACCCGCAGGCCACCGCCCACGATGTCGTCGAGCAGCCCGGTTCGACCATCGAGCGCGACGCGCGGTTGCGGAAACAGGCTGCCGTTGGCGGCGTGCGCCTGCGGTGCCAGCAGTCCGCATTCCAGTGGCGGGATCAGGTCCTGGCGCGGCACGCTCTTGATGTTGCCGCCGGCTTGCGCAATCAGGTCCGCATCGCGCTGCCGCGCGCGGCCCAAATCGAGCTCGCAAATGTTGCGGCCGATGCCCTTGATGGTGGTGGTGAGCCGGCGCACATGCGCACCACGCTCGGCGCCGTAGGTATCGAGCAATGCGTCACTGGCATGGCCGCGCAGCACGTAATCGAGCTTCCAGGCCAGGTTGGCGACATCGCGCACGCCCTGGCACATGCCCTGGCCAAGGAAGGGCGGTTGCTGGTGCGCCGCGTCGCCGGCAAGAAACACGCGCCCTGCGCGCCAGCGGCTGGCCACCAGCGCGTGAAAGCGATAGCTGGCGCGGCGCCAGAGGCTGCCATCGGCCGGTGTGAGCCAGCGCGACAACAGATTCCACACCGCCGCGTCGGTCTCGAAGTCCTGCGGGGTTTCGCCCGGCATCAACATGATTTCCCAGCGCCGGTGTTCACCGACGCCGACCAGAAAGGTGGTCGGGCGCGCCGGTTCGCAAAACTGCGCGCTGGTCGCCGGCAGCTTCGCCGCACCCTGCGGATTGACGCCTACGTCGACCACCAGCCAGGGTTCGTCGAAATCGAGGTCATCGTGCGCGATTCCAAGGATGCGCCGCACCGTACTCGACGCGCCATCGCAGCCAGCCAGGTAACGTGCCGTGACTTCGCGGCTGGCGCCGTCGCGTTCAAGCGTGACCGTGACCTGGTCTACGGTCTGCGACAGGGATACCAATTCGCAGCCCAACTCAACGGTCACGCCGGGCATGGCATTCGCGCGGGCGCGCAGCGCCGCTTCGAGCGGCGGCTGGCGAAACACCATCGACGGAATCCAGCCCAGCGGATAGGGTGGCTCGATCATGGTGAGGCGGCGAATCAGCTGGCCGTCGACGCCATAGTGCTCAGAAGCGGTGAAGGGCGCGATGTGTGGCCCGATCGCGTCGGCCAGGCCGAGGTTCTGAAACACGCGCATGACCTCGTGGTCCATGGCAAACGCACGCGGCTTGTCGTAGACCCCGGTCAAGCGATCGACCACCAGGGTACGAATGCCCTGTGCGCCCAGCAGGCAGGCAAGCGTTGCGCCGGCCGGGCCGAAGCCATTGATCACTACATCGAAGTCGGTTTTCATTTCCTTGAGGCCCGGCTCACCACGGCGCCGCGATCATATCTTCAGGCTGCTGGCAAAACCGATCTTGCGTTGCGAGGCTTTGAGCTCGCCACTCGGGCCGGTGCCGATACCCCAATGGTCGATGCGCCCGGGCGGCCATTTCCAGTCTTCCGGCTGGCCGGTGCGATAGCTGTCGTCGACCTGCGAGACTTCGGCGGTGTATTCGATGGCGAAATCGAACGGCCCGAGAAAATAATTGAACAGGTTGTTACCGGGTCCGTGGCGCCCGGGGCCCCAGTGAATCGGGTAACCCGAATCCTTCATGCGGCCGCCGCCTTTCATCACCGAATCGAGATCCGGCATCACGAAAGCGATGTGGTTCAGGCAATCGTTGTCTGCATCGGCGAACGCGATGTTGTGATGATCGGCATTGCAGCGCATGAAGGCCATGATGCGGGTACGGTCCGACAGTTTGAAGCCAAGCGCGTTCGCGTAGAAGGCTTGAGCCTCGGCCACGTTGTGGCTGTTCATCACCACATGCGCGAGTCGTTCGGGACGGTCGCGCTGGCTGGCGACGTCCGCATGGCGCGCGTCTTCACACAGCACCCGCACGATGCGCCCCTGCGGATCCCTGAAAACCATTCCGAAGCCGCCGCCAGGCTCGTCGATTGCGCCGGGCTCGCGCAGAATCACGCCGCCATGCGCCGGCACCGCTTGCGCCAGGGCCGCGATTTCACGCCTGGACGCGGCACCCAGGGTGACGGCCAGCAGTTCCGGCTGATCGGTGCGGGTCAGCGACAACAGGTGATGAGCGGCGCCGCTACCGCGCAGGTAAACGCGATCAGCGGTGCGTGCGGCCACCGCGAGGTTCCAGGTGTCGGTATAGAAACGTTCGGCCACACCGATATCCGGAACGCCGATCTCGACGCTGCGTAATGCGTTGACCAGGGCCTGGTTCATTGGAAAACTCCTTGATTCCGGTTGCAGGTTGATACGTTCATTCAGGCTCAATCCCGGCTATCCGAATGGTGCACGGGTCGATTCGATAGTCGACTTGCGGCCAGTCCGACATGGCGTTGGTGGCTGCCAACAGGCACCGAAAAGCAGGAATCATTCGCCCGGAAGGCACGGCATTTTGTATTCGCCGGCAGTAGCCGGCGGGATCACGGGCAAAGAGCATACTGCTTATCCGACTGGCACTCCGGCCCCGCAGGGCAAGCGCCATGCAAAGCGCTTCAAACCGGCGGCATCTTAGTCAACGCCTCGAAACCGTAGCGATTCATGCTGCCAAAGCCCGGCATACAGGGATGCGGCACGAAGCGGGTGCGGCAATCGAGCACCGCCGGCAGGCCGGAGGCAAGCGCCGACGCGATCGCCGGCGCGACTTCATCGGCTTGCGTCACGGTTGCACCGAAACAGCCAAACCCGCGCGCGATCGCCGCGTAGTCGCTGCCGGAGAGGTCGGTACCCATTTCAAACCCGAGTTGATTGCGCTGGCCGGCACGGATGATGCCCCATGTCTGGTTGTTGTGGATGATGCTGATTACCGGCAACCGATGGCGGCGCGCGCTGTCCAGTTCATTCATGGACAAGCCGAACGAGCCGTCGCCGGTCAGGTTGAACACGGGTCGGCCGCGCTGCGCCAGCTGCAGCGCCATGGCATACGGCAGGCCGAACCCCAGATGACTCATGCCGGGTTCATGGAAACGCGTGCGCACCGCCGCAACCGGGGTGAAATCGTTGCTCCAGAAAGTGGTGTGGCCGCCATCGAAAACCGCCAGCGCGTCGGCCGGCATGGCCGCTGCGATCGCCCGGGCCAGCGCCGCCGGATGCATCACCGCACCCGGTTCGGCCGCCAGCGCGTCGAGACCGGCGCGATAGTCCGAGCGCCTGGCGCG
>JANPGJ010000523.1:0-9332 GCA_031423955.1 Burkholderiales bacterium | reverse complement strand
GCAAGGTCGACATCGTGATCAACAACGCCGAGGTGCATCGAACCCACGGCATCGCCACCCGCCGGGGTGTCGATGCGGCGCGCGCCGAGATGGACATCAACTACTTCGGCCTGCTGCGCCTGGCGCAGGAGTTCGCACCGGCCTTGAAGGGGCGCGGCGCCGATGGTGCTGCCAGCGCGGTGGCATGGGTCAACCTGCTGTCGATCTATGCTCTGTCGAACTACCCGCCGCACGGCACCTATTCGGCGTCGAAGGCGGCGGCGCTGTCGCTGGCACAATGCCTGCGCGCCGAAATGCGGCCGGCCGGCATTCGCGTGATCAACGTGTTCCCTGGCCCGATCGACGACGACTGGAACCAGTTGCTGCCGCCGCCGAAACTGGCGCCGACGTCGCTCGCCCAGGCGGTCGTCAAGGCACTGCGCGATGGCGTTGAAGACGTGTATCCGGGAGACGTGGCGCAGGAGTGGCTGGCGCGCTGGCGCGACAATCCCAAGGTGCTCGAACGTGAACTTGCGGCCGGCGAGGGTTGAGATCATGCAAGCCATCGAAATTCTCGCCGCACTGGCCGGCGCCCTGTCCCAGGGCAGGATTCGCGTGCTCGACCTGACGCACACGCTGACGCCGGAGTTTCCGCAAATCGCATTGCCGCCGGAGTTCGGCCAGTGCCTGCCGTTCCGGCTGGAGGAAGTGTCGCGTTACGACGAGCGTGGCCCGGGCTGGTACTGGAACAACTTTTCCTGCGGCGAGCACACCGGCACCCACTTCGACGCGCCGGTGCACTGGATCTCCGGCCGCGATTTGCCCAACAACGCGGTCGACACCATTCCGGTTCAAAACTTCATCGCGCCGGCGGTGGTGATCGATTGTTCGCGTGAGGCGGCAGCCGACGCCGACTATCTGCTCACCGTCGATGCGGTCAAGGCCTGGGAAGCGACCCACGGCCGGGTGCCGGCACGCTCATGGGTGCTTATGCGCACCGACTGGTCGAAGAAAAGCGCCGACCCCGAGGCATACCAGAACTATGACGAGACCGGCCAGCACACGCCCGGCCCGAATGCCGAAGTGGCGAAATTCCTGGTCGAGGAGCGCGACGTGCTGGGCTTCGGTTCGGAATCGATCGGCACCGATGCCGGCCAGGGCTACCACCAGCGCCCCCCCTACCCGTGCCACTACTACATGCATGGCGCCGGGCGCTACGGCCTGCAATGCCTGACCAACCTCGACCTGCTGCCGGCCACGGGCAGCATGCTGATCTGCCCGCCGCTGAAAATCGAGCACGGCAGCGGCAGCCCCTTGCGGGTGCTGGCGCTGGTACCGGGCTGAAAGCATGAGAATAAATCTACTGTGCGTGCCAATCTCGCACCTGCGATGCTCGCCGTACGTGTGTACGGCTGCGCTTCTCGATGCGACCTTGACCCGCTCGCTACGATTTCTTCTCACGCTCTGACGCGAACCAATGGCAAGAGAGTTCGGGAAAGGGCGTCAGTGAACTACCGCGACAACCCGGCCGCGATCCGCGCACTGGTCGAACCCGACCGCGTGCATCGCGACGTCTACCTCGACCCGGAGTTGTTTGAACTCGAGCGTGAACTGGTGTTCTCGAAATCCTGGATCTTCGTCGGTCACGACAGCCAGGTGCCGGCCAGCGGCGACTATGTCACCACCAGCATCGCCGGCACGCCGGTCATCATGGTGCGCGGTGACGACGGCTGCGTGCGGGTACTGGAAAACCGTTGCGCCCACAAGGGCAGCATGCTGGTCAGCCGCCCATCAGGTTCGGTCGGCAAGTTCTTTCGCTGCCCGTATCACGCCTGGAGCTACAAGACCGACGGCACGCCGATCGCGGTGCCGCTCAAGGATGGTTATACCGGCACGCGGATGCGCGACAGCAGCACGGGGCAAGGGCTGTCAGTGCTTGCCTCCGCAGTCCACCGCGGCTTCGTGTTCGCACGCCTGGCAGCCGACGGCGCGTCGTTCGAGGAGCATTTCGGCACCATCACCTCTGTGCTCGACAACCTGGCCGATCGCTCGCCGGCGGGCCGCTTGCGCATCGCCGGCGGTTGCCTTTCGAGCCTGATCAACTGCAACTGGAAGATCTATCTCGAAAACATCAACGACGGCGTCCACCCGGTCTCGACCCATGAATCAGTGGCGCGCGCCGCGCGCGATGCGGCGAAGTCGCTGCCGGCCGGCGCGCGGATGCCGATGGCACTTGAACAACTGCTGCCGTTCGGCGCAAGCTACGAGTTCTTTGTCAATGCCGGCGTGCGCGTCTACCCTGGCGGCCACAGCATCTTCGGCACCCGCGCCAGCATCCATTCGGGCTACAGCGACCTGCCGGACTACGTACAGGCGATGACGGCCGCCTACGGCGCCGGGCGCACACGCGACATCCTGGCGTTCGCGCCGCAGAACTCGGTGCTGTTCCCCAGCCTGGTGGCGAAGAACGCGCTGCAAACCCTGCGCGTGATTCGTCCGCTGGCGGTCGACCGCACCCTGGTAGAGGTGTGGGCGCTGGCGCTGGAGGAGGCGCCGGATGCGCTGCTGGAACGCACCCTCACCTACAACCGCCTGGCATTCTCGCCACTGTCAATCGTCGCGCATGACGACATCCATGTATTTCAGACCATCCAGGCGGCGCTGGCAGCCAATGCCAATCCGTGGATCAGCCTGCACCGCGAGCATGCGGCCGGCGAAGCCGCCGCATTTGGCAGCGAAGTCAGCGGGACCAGCGAACTGCCGATGCGCAACCAGTATCAGGCCTGGGCTGCGCTGATGGCGCCCGGTTTGCGATGAGCCGGTCATGAACAGCGAAGCGCACGCGCCCGCCCCGACCCGCGACGACCTGATCGACTTCGTCTACCAGGAAGCGGAACTGCTCGACGAGCGCCGTTTCGGGGAGTGGCTCTCGCTGTTCGCCGATTACGGCCGCTACTGGATTCCCGCGCAAGCCGGGCAAACCGATGCGCGACTGCAGGTCTCGCTGCTGCTCGAGGACAAGCTGCTGCTCAGGGCGCGCATCGAGCGCCTGGCTGGCGACCGCACCTTCTCTCAGCAGCCGCCGAGCCGCAGCCTGCATGTGTTGCAGCGGCCGTCGGTCACGGCAACGGACCACGATCGCCGCGAATATCGCCTGCGCACCCGCTACATGTATATCGAAACGCGCGGCGCCGAGCAACACATGTTCGCCTGTACCGCCTCGCATATGTTGATTGCGACGGCCGATGGCCTGAGAATCGGCGAGAAACGTGTCGACATTCTCAATGCCGATGCGCCGCTGCCGATGATCCAGTTGCTCCTGTAGCGAATCTGCCAGGCGCCAGCGGCTACGGGCGCAGCACCGGCGCCCAATATCGCCGCGTAACAAGCAACGCGAGAATGCCTTGCGAGGCGAGCGCCACGGTGCCTACCCTCGGTGTCAGGACATCGGCGAGGAAGCCGAGATAGAGGAAACCGAGCGGGCCGGTGCCAATGCATACCGACAGCAGGCCCAGCAAGCGGGCGCGCATCGCCACCGGTGAATGGCGGTAGACCAGCGTTGTCTGCATGATGGCAAACCCGACCGCCGCCACGCCGATCAACAGCAGCATGATGGCAGCCAGCGAGGTGACCGGTGCAGTTGCGAACCCGATTACCATCACCAGATAGGCCGCCACCGCCGTGACGTAGATTCGCCCCTGCGATGCGGGGCTGGCGAGGGTTGCGATCAGCGCAGCACCGACCAGACCACCGGCACCGTCGCAACTGGCGAGCAGGCCAACCCCTTGCGGGTCGAGGTGCAGGTAATCGGTGCCGATAATCGGCACCATGGAGAGGAACGGCCAGCCGAACACATTGAAAATCACCGTGATCGTGAAGATTCCGATCAGCCGGCGGTCACCGCGCAACCATGCGAATCCTTCACGCAGACTCGCAGTGAACGATGGCCGGCCGGCATGGACGGGCGCGTGACGCACTTTCAGGCGCAGCCCTGCCGCCAGGCTCACAACATACAGGCCGGTACAAAGATAGAAGATGCTGGCAATGCCATATTGCGCGAGCAGCACGCCGCCGAGCATCGGCCCGATGATGCGGCTGGCGTTGTTGGTGGCGATATCCAGCGACATCGCCAGCGCCATCCGCTCGTGGCCGGCGACATCGCCCAGCATCGTTCGGCGCACCGGATTGTCGGCGGCCCAGCAGA
Organism: Burkholderiales bacterium; assembly: GCA_031423955.1. Lineage (GTDB taxonomy): Bacteria > Pseudomonadota > Gammaproteobacteria > Burkholderiales > JAEUOS01 > JAEUOS01. Next base: position 5,149 of record JANPGJ010000523.1, on the reverse strand, counting down.
TGCCGTTGACAAATGCGGCGGTCGCCAGATGCCAGACCTTGATCGCGTCGAAGTAGGCCAGCAAGGCGAGCAACAGCGCGCTGGCCATCGAAACCAGCACCATCATGATCAACGCGCTGCGCCGCTCGAAGCGGTCGGCGGCAACGCCGAGAAACGCGCCGAACAATCCCATCGGCACCAGGCGCAGCATGCTCAGCACCGCCACGACGAAGGCTGAGCCGGTGACCTGATAGGCAAACAAGCCGAATGCCAGCATTTCCAGCCAGCGAACCACATATGACACACAACCGACCAGCCACAGGCGCCGGTAGTCCGGGTGTGCAAGCAGGTTTGGCGTCACTCTTCCGCTGCCGACCAATGGTCGAAGCCGATTAACCTCATGTCCCCTCGAATCACAATCGCCGCAAGCGACGCTGGGCGGCAATATACGCTGTCAGCGCAGTGCGGCATGCCGCCAAGCCCCTCGACGCCAGCCACCAATGCTGCACGCGAACGCCCGGCCATTGATGCACAGTTGTGAAATACTTTCACCTGCGTTCGCCGGCCTTGCAGCCCCGGCTGCGCCGGTCACCAATCAGACATCCAGGGAGACAGCCATGAAAACCAAAACCGTGACGCCGGCGGAGTTCGAAAAATGTGTTGCCCGTTTCGCCCGTGTCGCACCGCAAAAGCATGATGCCGCCGCGCAAAGCGGCATTCCGGTGGCGGCCAGCGAAATGGTTGCCGCCAAGGAAATCCGCTACTACATGGGCCCGGCCGGTTCGGCCACCGCGGTCAGCGGCGGCACGCTGCCAGCGATCGAGGGTTTCAGCGGTTTGTCGGTGTACCTGGTCGCCTGCCCGCCCGGCAACGGGCCGATGCTGCATGCCCATATGCACACCCTGGAGAGTTTTTTCTGCGTCGATGGCCGCTTCGAGGTCACCTACGGCGATGCCGGCGAACATGCGATTGTGCTCGAACCGCGCGACATGGTGGCGGTGCCGCCCGGGGTGACGCGAAAATTCTGCAACGTGTCGGACCAGGAGGCGCACCTGCTGGTGATGATTCAGGGCGACCCCAACCAGATGGGCGACATCCTCTATACCCCGGCGATCGGCGAGGAGATCGTGCGCCGCTTCGGGCCCGGCGCCAAGGCCGGTTTCGAGAAAACCGGCATCGCGTTCACCGCCGGCGTCTGACCCGCGATCGCGGCGCTTGCGGGGCCTGCGGCAGGCCGGGCCAAGGTTTGAGGGGCAAGCGGCCGAACTAGGTTTTCACGGTTTGTCGTCGCGCGCGGTGTGCCCGGCCGATAAGCGGGTACCATCGACGCCTGCCTCGATGAAACAAGAAAAAACCGGATGCCCAAAGAAGTCAAAGTAAAACCCCGACAGGCGGTGGTGGCTGCCGTCCAGCTACCGAGCGAGAGCGACATCGAACTCGCGGCCTCGCTGAGTGAACTGCAGCAACTGGCGCGCACCCTCGGGTTCGAGATCGTCGAAACCTTCGTGCAGAAGCGCAACAAGGTCGATGCGACCGCCTACCTGGGCACCGGCAAGCGGCAGGAAATCGGCCGTTTCGTGCGCAACGAACCCGAGCCCGATGCGTTTGCCGACAAGAACCCGGCGCCCGCCGCGGCTACGGGCGAGGAGCGCAATGTCGACCTGATCCTGGTGGACGACGAGATCTCCCCCTCGCAGGCACGCAACCTCGAGAACGAAGTCGGTTGCGAGGTGATGGACCGCACCATGGTGATCCTGGAGATTTTCCATCGCCATGCGCGCTCCCGTGCCGCCCGCGCGCAGGTCGAGATCGCCCGCCTGGTGTACATGGCGCCGCGCCTGCGCGAGGCGGCCAAGCTGGCCGGGCCGCAGGGCCGGCAACGCAGCGGCACCGGCGGGCGCGGTGCGGGCGAAGCGCATATCGAAATGGACCGCCGCAAGAATCGCGACCATATCGCCGAACTGCAGAAGGAAATCCTGGCGATGGATGTCGAGCGCAAGACGCAGCGCGCACGGCGCCTCGAACGCCAGGGGCTGGCCCGTGTCGCCCTGGTCGGCTACACCAATGCCGGCAAGTCGACCCTGATGCGCGCCCTCACCGGCAGCGAGGTGCTGGTCGCCGACAAGCTGTTCGCCACCCTGGACACCACCGTGCGCGCCCTGCATCCGGAAAGCATTCCGCGGGTGCTGGTCAGCGACACGGTCGGGTTCATCAAGAACCTGCCGCATGACCTGGTGGCCTCGTTCAAGTCGACGCTCGACGAGGCGATCGAGGCCGCCCTCCTGTTGCACGTGATTGACGCCAGCGATCCCGGCTGCGAGCGGCAACTCGATGTGACGGAGCAGGTGCTCAAGGAAATCGGCGCCAAGGGCGTACCGCGGATCCTGGTGTTCAACAAGCTCGACTTCGTCGGCGACGCAGAAGCCCAGGCCGCACGCGAAACGGCGCTGCGCCTTGAGTATCCCGAGTGCATCGTGATGAGCGCGCGCAATCCCGCCGATATCGCCAGGCTGCATCGCGCGATCGTCGCGTTTTTCCAGAAGGGCCTGATCGAAGCCGACCTGTTCCTGCCGTGGTCGGCGCAGCAGTCGCGCGGCGACATCTTCGCCAGTTGCGAGGTGCTCGCGGAAGCTGCCGACGACAATGGCGCCCGCTTCCGCGTGCGCGGCGAGCCGGATGCGATCAAGCGCCTGAACGAGAAGTTCGGGCCGCCGCAATGAATCCGGTCGATCGCGCCAGCATCAGCCCATCGATGCGCGGTGACACTTACGCCTCGCGCTTTTTCAAGCCCAGGTAGGTCTCGATCACCCGCGGGTTCCCGGCCAGTTCGCGCGCTGGTCCTTCGACCGTGATCTCGCCGTTCTCAAGCACATAGCCGTAGTCGGCCACCTGCAAGGCCGCGCGCGCGTTTTGCTCGACCAGCAGGATCGACACGCCGGTCTTCTTCAGTTCGGCGATGATGCTGAATATCTCGCGCACGATCAACGGCGCCAGGCCGAGGCTGGGCTCATCAAGCATCAGCAGTCTGGGTTTGGCCATCAGCGCACGGCCGAGCGCAAGCATCTGGCGTTCCCCGCCCGACAGGGTTTCGGCACGCTGCGCCCGCCGTTCCAGCAGGCGCGGAAAACGTGCATAGACGGCGTCCAGATCGGCATCGATGCCGCGTTCGCCACGGCGCATGCGCGCGAAGGCGCCCAGGCGCAGGTTGTCGTGCACCGGCATGTCGCCGAACAACTCGCGTTTCTCCGGCACCAGGCTGATGCCGGCCGCCACCCGCGCTTCGACCTCCAGGCCGGCGATACTGGCGCCGTTGTAGCGCACCTGGCCGGTAGCCGGCAGAAGGCCCATCACCGCGCCCAGCATGGTGGTTTTGCCGGCGCCGTTCGGCCCGATCACCGTGACAATGCTGCCGGCCCGGACCGTGAGGCTTGCGCGATGCAGGCCCGCGACCTTGCCGTAGAGCACGCGCAAATCCGCGACTTCGAGGATCGCGCTCATTGCACGCCACCCAGATACGCTTCGAGCACCCTGGGGTCGGCCTGGATCGCGGCGGGCAGTCCCTCGGCCAGCTTGCCGCCGAAATCCATCACCACCAGCCGATCCACCAGTCCCATCACAAAATCCATGTCGTGCTCGACCAACAGAATGCTTATGCCTTCGGCGCGCAGTTTCCGCAGCAGGTCGGCGAGCGCCACCTTCTCGGCATAGCGCAGACCCGCCGCCGGCTCGTCAAGCAACAGCAGCAGCGGGTCGGCGCACAGGGCGCGCGCGATCTCGACCAGCCGCTGCTGGCCGAGCGCGAGGCTGCCGGCAGGCGTGGCCAGGTGGGCGCCGAGACCGACGCGCGCAAGCTGCGTCGCCGCCTCCTTCAGCAGGCGCGCGTCCTCTGCACGATCGGTGCGCAACATCGCCGACAGCGTGCCGCGGCTGCCGCGCAGGTGCGCGCCGAGCGCCGCGTTTTCGAGCACCGACATGTTGCTGATCAGATTGACATGCTGGAAGGTGCGGCACACGCCGCGCCGCGCGATGCCGGAGGACGGCAACTGCTCGATGCGCTCGCCCTGCAAAAGGACTTCACCGCCATCGCACCTGAGCACCCCGGTGACCAGGTTGAACATGGTGCTTTTTCCCGCGCCATTGGGGCCGATCAGACCGAGGATTTCGCCGCTCTTCAGTTCGAACGACAAGTGGTTGACCGCCACCAGCCCGCCAAAGCGCTTTTCGACATCGCGTACTGCGAGCAAGCTTGCGCCTGCCGCAGGCTGCCGGCGGCGCGGCAGCGCCGCGGCACTGCCTGAAATTTCCGGCGGCGCCGGCGCCGGCAGAAAACGTGCGAACACCGGCAACAAGCCGCTGCGCGCGCGGTGCAGCAACACCAGCATCAACAAGCCAAACACCACGATCTCGTAGTTGCCGGTTTGCCCGAACAGTTTCGGCAGCAGGTCCTGCAGCCATTCCTTGAGCACGGTGAGGATCGTGGCGCCGAGCACCGCGCCCCAGACCTGGCTGGCGCCGCCGATCACCGCCATGAACAGGTAGTCGATGCCGGCATTCACGCCGAACGCGCCGGGGCTGACCAGGCGCAGGAAATGCGCATACAGCCAGCCGGAAACGCCTGCCAGCAAAGCCGCGTAGATGAACAGCAGGTACTTCAGGCGCGCGGTGTCGACGCCAAAACTCTCGGCCATCACGCTGCGAAAGCGCAATGCGCGCAGTGCGCGGCCGGAGCGCGAATCCAGCAGGTTGTGGCCGGCGATCAGCGCAACGAGTGTCACCAGCCAGATCAGGTAATACGACTTGGCGCCGGTATCGAGTTTCCAGCCGAACAGCGAGAGTACCGGCAGGTTGGCGATGCCGTTGTACTGGCCAAGCAACTCGAACTTGCCGAACAGGTAATAGGCCGCGATCGCCCAGGCGATGGTGGTGAGCGCCAGGTAATGACCCGAAAGTCGCAGGATGATGGCGCCGAGAATCATCGCGGCAACCAGGGTGAACGCCAGCGCCACCGGCAGCGTCAGCCAGGGGGAGACGCCCCACACGGTAGTCAGCACCGCGGTGGTGTAGGCGGCGAGGCCGACGAAGGCCTGCTGGCCGAACGAGATCACACCGACCACTCCGGTCAGCAACACCAGGCCCAGGGTCACCAGGGTGGCCAGGCCGATGTAGTTGA
>JANPGJ010000522.1:0-2247 GCA_031423955.1 Burkholderiales bacterium | reverse complement strand
CGGAAAATCGGGATTGGTGCGTCGGTCATATAACCGTCCGCGCTTACCACCCTCTCGGTCTTCGGACCACAAGAACGACCTCAGGTAGTCCTCCTCCGTACTTTCAAAATAGAACGCGGCGCCCGGCGCCATTTGGTCGACACCATATCCTTTGTCTTTGGACGTTCGCATATTCAACACAAAAATCCCCTCAACGTCGTCCACAGTCCGAGCAATCATCTCGCCAGCGGTCTTGCAACGCTCGGCAAAACGAGCGGCGGCAATCTTGTACCGTTCCTGGAACGCGTATCGCTCTAACATGGATTTAACTTGCACATAGATCGGCCGAGAAGCGAGCAAACCAATTACAAGGAGTGCGCCGATAATTTTTGTGCGACGCCGGCCAGCAAGTTTCCACACGACTATTACGAAGACCAGCCCAATTGCTAGATACGCGAACGCTATCGCATTCAGCCAGACCTGCACATTTGGTGCATCTAGCATGCTGAAACCTCGAATTCACGCACCCCGAGGCGAAACGCAATGACCAGTTCCCCAAACTTGATGCCGCGTTCGGTAGCGTCGCGTCCGCCAAGGTAGAAAACATTCCAGGTAAATTGAAATAGTTCGACGATAAGACTCATCACTTCACTCTCCTTTTACGTTCCTCTTCATCGATACATTCGTTACCATCGAGATGCTTGCGACTCGTATCAAAAGACGAATCGTCTATCGGCTTCGCTTTTTGCCCTAGTGCCAAACGCTCCAACGCCACAGCAATCCGCTCAACGACAAGCGCCTGGTCAAAACCCCCATACCTCCCCGCAAATCGCCTGGCCGCTTCCCGACAAGCCCCACCCACCACCAAATCCGCAATCACCTTCTCCACTCCACCCTCAACCCGATCCGGGTCCAGACTCACCCCTGCCCCCAGTGCCACCACCCGCCGCGCCAGCAGCCACTGCTCCAGGCTGCGCGGCAGCAGACATAGCGCCGCCCCGGCGAGCAAGGCGGCCGCTGTCAACCCGTGGCCGCCGTTGCTCACCACCACATCTGCCGCGCCTAGGATCGTCGCGCGTACGGGTTGTGAGTAGATGCGCATGCGATCGCTTTGAAAACGTTTGACCAATTCGGGTGCACTGTCCGGCAATGCCGCGATCACTTCGGCGTTCGTGCGGCTCAGCGCCTGCAACACGGCGGCGAGCGACGGGTCGGTGCGCAGGTAGGCGAATACGCGGCGCGGCCCGCTTGCACCGGGCTTTGTGTGCCATGCCACGTCCAGCCCATCTTCTTCACTGAATAGCGGGCCGGCGTATTTCATTTCTGTTCCGCGCGGGAAATGGTCGAGTTCTGGGAAGGTTGCGAGCACCGGTGCTTCGGTGGCGAACAGGTCCGAGAGATGTTTCATCGGCTTGGCACCATGCCGTTCGCACAGCTGATTCATGTTCGCAACCATCCGCGCTTCACGTTCGAAAACGTCGAACTCGGCAATCTGGCGCCAGGGTTTCAGTATCGGCAGCGGGTGGGTGGCCGGTGGTAACTCGAAACCGGTGCCTACCTGCATCACCGGCAGGCCACGGAGGCGCGCGGCGAATTGCGCCAGCGGGGCGTGGTCGCACAGCATGGCGCTCGGTCGATACAGGTCGAATAGCCCGAACCAGCCGCAGGCTGCCGCTTCGATCGTCGCGGCTTCAGCGAAGCCGCACGCGGCGAGGATGTCTGCGTAGCACTGTGGGTCGCGCAGATGGCGCTTTTCGACCCTGACGTTTGGCGCCTGCACGCAGGCGAAGCCTTCGCGGCCGGGGATCGCGGCGGCGGCGCCGAGATCGCGACAGGCGAACAGCATGTCATGGCCGCGGCGTCGCAGTTCGCGCGCGACCAGCATCTGGCGCATCAGGTGACCGTAGTTGGCACCGAGTTCCCAAGCGATCAGGATCCTTGCCATTCACCCTCCGCCGCGTGATGGTGCGTGTGTTGCGACACGGTTCGCGGTATTGCCATTGCCTGAATTGCCTGGGGGCGCTTCATCCTGCGCGCCCGCCCTTGACCACCTGCACTGTTGTCGCCTGCACCGGTGTCGCCTGCGCCGGCGCCGCCGGCGGTGTGGCGGCCTCGCCAATGCCGCCATCTGCACCGGGCATGCGATGCATATGCTCCACCTTCAGTCCGCGCGGCAACGCATGGGCGATGAAGATGATCGTCACCCGCCCCTTGAGTTGATTGACCGTGCGCGCGAACTGCTCGGCGGTTTCGCTATCCAGGCTCGAC